>NZ_JAODNI010000025.1 GCF_025465255.1 Pseudonocardia sp. | reverse complement strand
GCACCGAGCGGATCCACCGGTGCTGGTGCCGGCAGGACGGCGGGCTCAGGGGACAACTCGCCTGACGCAGGACGCTCGCTGGGCGGCCTCGACGGCTGTGTGCCCAACCGCCGAGGCCTTGAGCTGCACGGCCCCGGGCGCCGATCACAACCCTGGGTGGACGCTACGGACGATTCGTGCCTCCTGCTGATCGGGTCCTCGGACCGCTTTCAGAGCCCGCGGTTGTACCGCGCCTTCGAAGACACCGTCGGGTTTGGCGCGTAGCTCCGGCACACGGATGACCCGTTGTCCTCGGCGGCGGCTGGGGCGAGCGGCAGCGATCCGTGATCCGATCCGACGGTCTCTGGCCGATCCCTCGGACGCATCGAGGTCGGCCGCGAGCACGGCCGGCGGATCGGATCCGGATGTAGCGGGTCGCGTGGCGGCCACCGGTCTGCCTCAGAAGATGCCGCCGTCGAGTTCGACGACCGTCGGGAGAGCGCCCCGGATATAGGCCTCGCGATTCTGCCTCCACACCGCCCATATAAGGAGGGGAAGCGTGACGCGGCGGCTGTATCGAGGGCCAGCTACTCAGTGCTGCTGGGCGAGGTCGGCGGCGCCGACCAGGCCTGCCTCGTTGCCCAGTTCGGCGATGCGGACCTGCGCGGTGGGACGGTGTCCGCGGCCGGTGAGGTTCTTGCGCAAGACGGCCTCCACCGGCGCCCGCAACATCTCGCCTGCCTCCGAGACGCCACCGGCGATGACGAACATCCCGGGGTCGAGGACCGCGGCCAGCTGGGCCATGCCCCTGCCGAGCCACTTGCCCAGCTCGTCGAAGCACTGCAGCGCCGCGACATCCCCGGAACGGGCGGCCGCGGTCACCATGTGGCCGGTGATGTCCTCCGCGCGGCCTCCCGCGAGCCGCAGCAGCTCACGGGACATCGACGGGGACACCGTGGCCTGCTCCTGCGCTTCCTGGACGAGCGCGCGCCCGCTGCCGTACTGCTCCCAGCAGCCCTGCAGGCCGCATCCGCATCTCCGGCCGTCGGGGACGATGTTGAGGTGCCCGACCTCGGCGGCCACCCCGTAGCGGCCCCGATACAGCTCCCCGTCGAGCACGACGCCCCCACCGATACCCGTGCCGATCGTCAGGATCACGACATGGGTCTCGCCGCGGGCGGCCCCGAACTGGACCTCCGCCCACGCGGCGGCGTTGGCGTCGTTCTCCACGACCACCGGAAGCCCGAGCCGCTCCTCGAGCGACTCGCGCAGGCGCTCGTCGCGCCAGGCCAGGTTCGGCGCGAACATGACCGTCGAGCGCCGCTCGTCGACGAAGCCCGCGGCACCCAGGCCGATTCCCACCACGGAGTAGGAGCTGGTCAGCTCGCGGACCGCGTCGGCGATGGTGTCCTGGGTCTTCGACGGGTCGTCGGCCGGCGTCTCGCGGCGGGTCTGGGCGACGATGCGACCGCCCCGGTCGACGACCCCGGCGAGGATCTTCGTGCCGCCGATGTCGACGCCGATGGCCAGCGTGCCCTCGGTGGTGTCGCGCACCGGCCGGGGGCCGGTGTCCGCCGTCGAGGCCGGCTGGGCCGGGCTGCTCACGACGTCCGCCGGACGAGCTCGTGCCGGCTCAGCGCCGTGACGTCGATCTCGTCGAGGGACGTGACGACGAGGTCGGCCCGCTCGGCCGCGAGCAGCTTCTCGTCGTCGGCCCTGGCGAGGCCGATCGCCGCCATCCCACCCGCCTTCGCGGCCTGGACCCCGCTCGCCGCGTCCTCGACCACGAAGCAGTCTTCGGGCGGGACGCCGAGCTCGGACGCGCCGGTCAGGAAGATCTCGGGGTGCGGCTTGCCCTGGGCGAAGTCACGTCCGGAGATGTCGACATCGAACGAGTCGAGCAGGCTCAGTCCCGGGGTCAGGAAGTCGTAGGACAGGCCATTCTGCTCAGCGAAGGTGTCGAGCCGGATCTGGCGCAGGAACAGCCCCGCGTTCTTCGACGACGACGCGGCGGCGATCGGGATGCCCGCGCCCTTCACGGCGAGGACGAAACGCAGCGCGTCCGGGTAGGCCTCGAACTCGCCCGCCTCGATGAGCTTGACGACCATGTCCTGCTTGTACGCGCCGTAGGCCTCGACCCGGTCCTTGGCGTCGGGGACCTCGAAGTACTCCAGGGCGGCCAGGGCGCCGGCGGCGCGGGGCTTGCCGGACATGACCTGCTGGTAGACCTGCGGGGTGAACCGATCGTCCGACCACGAGCTCTGGTCCCTGATGTCGGCCCAGTCGGACTCCATCAGCTCGCGCAGCGAGTCCTTCCAGGCCCGCTCGTGGGGGGAGTCGACGAGCACGCCGTCGACGTCGAAGATGGCCCCCTCAAAGCCTGTCGCCATGGTGGCTCCCTTCCGCGTTGCTCAGGTGGTTCGGATCCGCCGGCCCGGTTTCGTGGGACAAGCGGAACACCGTGCTGTCGCCCGCGCCGAGTTCGCGCACCTCGCTGCCGACGCCGATCCTGACCGGTCCGCGGAAGCCCTCGGGCAGCGCGAGCACGGTCAGCTGGTCGCCGGCGATCGACACCCGTAACGGAGTACCGCGGAACTGCATCGAGAACACCAGTCCGTCGAGGCGGTCGAGCAGGGTCGGCTCGAAATACAGCACGCCTTCCCGGACGTCGCTGCCGACGTAGTAGCGCTGCAACAGGTCCAGGGTTCCGGACATGACACCCATGTGGATGCCTTCCTTCGTCGTCCCGCCCTGGACGTCGCCGATGTCGCTCTCCAGCGCCACGATGAACCGGTCCCACGAGCTCTTCGGATCGATGTCGGCCAGGACGCCCGCGTGGGTCACGAGGCTCAGCGTGGAGCCGTGGGAGGTGCGCCGGTCGTAGTAGTCGATCGTGCGCCGGGTCAGCTCCGGATCGTGCGCGTAGCCGAGCCGCCCGAGCAACGTCCGGAGCTCCTCGTCGGAGAACAGGAAGAACAGCATGACCGTGTCGGCCTGCTTGGCCAGCTTGAACCGGTCGGGGTCCTCGCCCTCGGCCTTGAGGATCCGGTCGAGGCGCTGGATGTTGGTGTGCTGGGCCCGGTAGCGCTCCCAGTCGAGCTCCTCGAGGTCGAGGTAGCCCTCGAACTGGCTGATGATGCCGTCCGGATGGAACGGCACGTACATCTTGCGGCTCATCTCGTCCCAGGTGCGCAGCTCGTCGTCGGTCAGCCCGAGCCGGGCACGCAGCGCCTCCCGGCGGCTCACCGGCAGCAGTCTCAGCACGCGCGGCGCGGTGTCGGCGATCCAGGCGACCATCACGTTGGTATAGGCGTTGTTGCGCAGCCCGCCCTCGTCGGAGCCGGGATAGCGCTCGTGGAACTCGTCGGGTCCCATGACGCCGTGGATCTCGTAGCGGTCGCGCTCCGGGTTGTAGTGGGCGGCCGACGCCCAGAACCGCGCGATTTCGAGCATCAGCTCGGCGCCGTAGTCGCGGAGGAACTCCCGGTCGTCGGTGGCCTGGTAGTACTTCCAGACGTTGTAGAAGATCGCGGCGTTGACGTGCCGCTGGTTGTGGCTGTGGTCGGGATCCCACTGCCCGGACAGCGGATTGAGGTGGACGACCTGCGTCTCCTCGGTGCCGTCGCTGCCGCTCTGCCACGGGAACATCGCGCCCCGGAAGCCGGCCTCGCGCGCCGCGGCGCGCGCCTCGGTGAGCCTGCGGTAGCGGTACAGCAGCAAGCCACGGGTGATGTCGGGCAGCCGGAAGTTCAGGAACGGGTAGACGAAGAGCTCGTCCCAGAACACGTGGCCGCGGTAGGCCTCGCCGTTGAGCCCGCGTGCGGGGACGCCGGCGTCGTGGCGTGCCGTGTGCCGTGAACACACCTGCAGCACGTGGCCCACGTGGAAGCGCAGCAGCAGCTGCACCCGGGGCTCGTGGGGGAGCTCGACGTCGCAGACCTCCCAGAGCTCCGTCCACGCCGACGCGTGCTCCTCCAGCGCTTCGGCGAAGTCCGGGTAGCGCAGCACGTGCCGCCCCGCGGCCGCGAGCGTCTCGGTGATCGCGTTGTCGTGCGAGGTGAACAGCGAGACCATCTTCTCCACGCGCACGGACTCGCCCTGCGTCACGTCCAACGCGATCACCTGCTGGATGTAGTCCACCATCTGGTGCAGGCTGCGCTCCGCCTGTACCGGCGCGCCGTCGCGGAACACGCGCGTGCGGGCGGCCTCGGCCACGTAGATGTTCGACTGCCGGGTCTGCACCTTGATCGCGATGGTCTCCGGCCCGAAGGTGCGGGGGGAGACGGGGTCGAGGTGGCGGCCCTCCAGCTCGAGGTACCGGGCGACCATCTGGTTGGTCACCCGGCCGTCGAGCCCGGAGATCACCTCGACGCGCCCCGACCAGTTCTCGGGCGTCAGCGTCCACTCGATCCCGGCCTGGTGGCTGTGGGCCATGCTGACGAAGCGGCGGCTGCGCAGCGTCGTCTCGCGATCGGCGCGGTCGCGGAACCGCATGACGCGCTGGACCATCGCGAGCCGGATGTCGTAGGAGTGCTCGTAGGAGATCAGCTCGACGTTCTCGAGCCGGATTGCGTCCTCGCCCTCGATCCGCAGCTTGAGGACGAGCCAGTTGGGCAGGTTGACCAGGTCCTCGTTCAGCACCGGCCGGCCGCCGAGGATCGTGGTCTCCCGGTTGAAGCCACCGTGGGCGTAGGTGCCCGGGTAGTGGACGCCGTCGGCGTCCTCCCACTCGGCCGTGCCGCGGGTGCAGAAATAGCCGTTGCCCGTCGACGTCAGCGACTCCCGCAAACCCTCATTGCCGGGGTCGTAGTTGTCGTAGGCGATCGCGAAGTCGGACACAGGTTCCCTCTCGGTACGGCGAAACGGCCCGTCAGCGGGCCAGAGTGGAGAGCAGCTGTTCCACCTCTGCTGGCGAGGGGAGCACGAAATCCGCGGCTGTGGCCCGATCGGCCACCTCGGGATCATCGGCGTGCCCGACGATGATCCCGATGCCGCGACCACCGGCCAGCGCCCGGAAGGCGTCCTCGTCGGTGATGTCGTCGCCGAGGTAGATGGGCACGACGTCGTCGGTGTCGAGGCCGAGGGTCTGCAGCAGGTAGAGCACGGCCCGGCCCTTGTTCCAGTCGATCTTCGGCTGGAGCTCGTAGACCATCTTCCCCGGCGTGACCTTCAGCCGGTCCGGCTGCTCGGCGAGCATGGCGTCGACGGTGTCGGAGATGCGCTTGTGCTGAGCCGGGTCGACGAGCCGGAAGTGCACCGCGACCGAAGCCTTCTTCGGCTCGACCACCACGCCCGGGATCGAGCCCACCTCCGCGCGGAGGCGGTCCGCGGCCTCGGCGACCACGTCCTCGAACCCGCTGGCGGCGTCATGCTGGATCGTGCCCTCGGTGGGGCTCCAGATGTCGAACCCGTGGCTGCCGGCGACGACCAGGTCGTCGACACCCATCAACTCCTGCACGACCGGCCGGTCACGGCCGCTGACCACGCAGACCGGGCACCGCTTGGCTAGCGCCTGCACCGTCTCCCGCATGCTGTCGGAGATCAGCGCGTCCTCGGGCCGGTCGACGATCGGCGTCAGCACCCCGTCGTAGTCGAGGAACACCGCCGGGCGGCGACCGGCCATGCGTTCGGCGAACCGGCCGTCGTCGTGCAGTGCATTGGGCAGATCACGGACCGTCGACGTCGGCGCGGCCATCGTCAGACCATCTCTTCCAGCTCGCGTCCCTTCGTCTCCTTGACGTATCTGATCACGAAGAAGATCGACACGAAGGCGAAGAACGTATAGACGCCGTACGCCAGACCCAGCCCGACCGAGGACAGCGCCGGGAACGTCGTGGAGATGATGAAGTTCGCCACCCACTGCGCCGCGGCCGCGACCGACAGCGCCATGGCGCGGATCTTGTTGTTGAACATCTCACCGAGCAGCACCCAGACGACCGGACCCCAGGTGGCGCCGAAGAACACCACGTACAGGTTCGCCGCGACGAGTGCGATCGGGCCGGCCGACCCGAGGGTCGGCGTGCCGTTGATGACCGGTGCGGTACCGAACAGGAACGCCAGGACGCCGAGGCAGACGAACTGCCCGATCGCGCCGATGAGCAGCAGCGGCCTGCGGCCGATCCGGTCGACCAGCGCGATGGCGATGATGGTCGTGAGGATGTTGGTGACCGACGTGATCACCGTGATCGCCAGCGCGTCCTTCTCGTCGAAGCCGACGGCCTGCCACAGCACCGACGAGTAGTAGAAGATCACGTTGATGCCGGTGAACTGCTGGAAGACCGACAACCCGATCCCGACCCAGACGATCGGGAGCAACCCCAGCCGCGGACCGCGGATGGTCGCGAAGCCGCCCTCGCCCTTCTTGCCCCTGAGCGTCCGGATGATCTCCTTGATCCGCTCGTCGACGTCCCCGCCGACGAACCGGCGCAGCACGGTCGCCGCCTCACCCAGGCGCTCCTTCGCGCACAGGTACCGGGGCGACTCCGGGATCGTCAGGGCCAGCAGGCCGTAGGCGACCGCGGGCACCAGCAACGACAGGAACATCCACCGCCACGTCGCCTGGCCGAACCACAGCGGTGCCGATGCCGAGCCGGAGCCGGCGACCAGCGCGTAGTCCACCAGCAGGGCCACGAAGATGCCCGTGACGATGGCCAGCTGCTGCAGCGAGCCCAACCTGCCGCGCAGGTGGGCAGGCGATATCTCCGCGATGTAGGCGGGAGCGATCACCGATGCGGCGCCGACGCCGAGCCCGCCGATCAGGCGCCAGAACGCGAGATCCCAGATGGAGAACGCGAAACCGGCACCCAGCGCGCTGACGGCGAACGCGATCGCGGCCAGGATCATCACCCTGATCCGGCCGTGCCGGTCGGCGAGCGCGCCCGCGAACCAGGCGCCGATGGCGCAGCCGATGAGCGCCGCGGCGACCGCGAACCCCAGGACCAGGGGCGACGCGTGGAACGCCTCCCCGACTGCCTTCACCGCGCCGTTGATCACTGCGGTGTCGTAGCCGAAGAGGAAGCCACCAAGTGCCGCGGTCGCGGTGACCAGAACGGTGCGGCCCGTACTCGGAGTGGCGAAACCGACCTGCGGGATCTGAACGCCCGACTCCTGGGAGGGGTCGCTCTGCGGGGGCTGACCGCCCGGTGTGGTCACCACGTGGGCCTCCCTGCGCGATGCACGCTCGTCGTCGAGGCGGTCTGCGCTCGACAGATGGCCCGCGCCGCATAGAAGTGTGTCTAGGATCACAAGTGACCGTCAAGAGGTACAGGAATGAAAGGTCTCCAAGACAGGAATGGCGTCCGCAGTGGCGTGGCAGTACCCGGTCTGAACGGGTGCGGGAACTGCCTTAGCCCGGATGCATCGTCTCCCCGACCTGATGATCGACGATAAGGCTCAGGGCTTGGTCTGAGCGGTTTCTACCAGTCCGCGTTCTGCGCCGTCGGGCTCGACCCGACCAGCAAGGCGTTCTACATCCAGGGTGCCGGCGCGGGAGTCGAAGTCGCGGTGGCGGTAGCCGTTGCGCACGTTGGTACGTTCGTCGCTGCGCTCGCCGTAGCCGGCGCCGCAGACCGCGTCGGCCTCGGAGGACATCAGAGTGTCGATGAACGCCTACGCCACGCCCCTCACCAGGGCCTGCCGCACACCACCTTGGCGGACGCCACTGCCGGCGTGGACCACCCCCGGGGTCCTCGGGTTTGAAGCAGTGTCCAGTCCGTGGCCTGCGGCACGAGGTACTAGCCCGTACGGACGATGTCTGGCCGGCTGATCCAATCCGTCCCTAGTGTGCGAGCGGAAGACACGCGGGTTCGCACCGCAGGACGTCGCTGTGTGCGCCGACGGCCAAGAGGCGGTCAACACGGTCACCGAGGCGGCCGCCGCACCGGCGGCGAGGGCATCGGCGGCTTGCACCCCGGCGTGACCGCCGTCGCGCGTGGAGCCAGGCGCTGCGTGGCTTCATCGTTCAGGTAGTCCCTCGGCCAGCTGCCGGGCGGCCACGGCGAGCAGCGCCGAGCCCTCGCGCTGCAGCGGGTCGGCGTCCAGCCCGGGCAGCGGCTGCCCGGCGTGAGCAACACCCCGGCGGATCGCGCCCCGGACGAGGCGCGCCGCGGCGGTGATGATGCCCAGCGGGGCGAAGGGTGCGAATCAGGACGACGTGCGCCGCATCATCGGCGGTGGAGCCGGTCCATTCTCGTGTACGCGTCACCGAGATGGTCCAGGTGTCGGCGCATCGCACTCATCGTTCCCATCGAGTCGCCGTCCTCGACCCGCGCGAGCAACGCGCGGTGGTCTGCATCGACGCACTGCCAGAATCCGCCCGGTGCGCGGTCACGGCCGAAGCGGCTGGAGAGCACCCGGAAGATCGGAATGGTGATCACTTCTAGCAGAGGGTTGCCCGCCGCGCGGAGCAGCACCAGATGGAACTCCTGGTTATGGGCGTAGGTCTCGGGTCCCTGCGCACCGCTCGGGTCGAATATCGATCGGCGCAGCGCATCCAGGTGATCGTCGGTGCGACGGTATGCGGCGATCCCGGCGGCCGGTACCTCGAGCATCTGCCGAACGTCGATCAGCTGGTCCACCGACACGGTCTCGACCGCGGTCATGAGCCCGACGCCGGTCTCCAGGTGGGCGCTGATGTCGCTGACGCTCGGGACGGCGACGAAGCTGCCTCCGGTGACGCCGCGGGTCGTGGAGATGATGTTCTGGCTCGCCAGGACCTTCAACGCCTCGCGGATGGTGCTGCGGCCGACTCCGTACTGGGCGCTGAGCTCCAACTCGCTGGGTAGACGGGCGCCGGGGGCGAGTTCGCCGGCGAGGATGTGGTCGCGGATCTGCCGCGCCACGGCGGCGTAGGCGGGGGGGCCTGCTGTCCCGTCAGCGCGTTTCATCGCACTCCTCAATCACACGGCGCTCGAGCGGCCCCGCGGTGCAGGCTATCGCTCGTGCGGACCCCGCGTGAGGAGGTGGACCTGCTCCGGCGGGCCCTGATCACAACATTCCCTCGAGGCTGGAGGGTGGCCGCCGCCGGTGCCACCTCGTCCGTTCCTGGTAGGCCGCACCCAGGGTGAGGAGGACGTCCTCCTGCCCGGCCGCCGCGGTCAGCTGGGCACCGACGGGCATCCCTGAATCCGGGTGGGAGCCCACGGGAAGTGCGAGGGTCGGACCGGTGTGCAAGGACCATGGGTAGGTGAACCGGCCCAGGTGCCGGGCCACGGCGATGACGTCTCCTCCGCCGCGCCGCGGCACGTCGATCGGCATGGTCGGCGTCAGGATGGCATCCACCTCGGTGAAGAGATCATCGAGAGCGGCCTGGAAGCTCGCTCGGGCTCGGAGCGCTCGGGTTCGGTCGTCTTTGGTCAGCGAGAGCCCGAGCCGGACCCGCGCGAGCGTGTCCGGGTGGAACCGGTCTGGTTCGCTCCGAAGCCGGTCGCGGTGCAGTTCGGACAGCTCGGAGTAGACGAGGGTGTAGACGGCGTCCTGTGCGGTGTCCACCCCGGGCAGCGTCACCCTGACCAGGTCCATCCCCAGCGCTCCGAGGTCGGATGCGGCGGCCGCCACAACGGCCCTGACGCCCGGGTCGACACCGTCGGTGAAGAAGTGGGTGGGGATGCCCAACCTCCCGATCGCGGGTCGAGCCGGCTGGTGGGAGCGGGCCAGCACGGCGAAGAGCCGGGCGAGGTCGGCAACGGTCCTGGCCATGGGCCCGACGGTGTCGACAACCGTGCTGACGGGGAAGACACCGGCGGTGCTGATCCGTCCCACCGTCGGCCGAAGTCCCGAGACACCGCACATCGCTGCCGGCAGGCGAACGGACCCGCCGGTGTCGGTGCCCAGCGCCGCATCCACGAGGCCGGCGGCGACGGCGACGCCCGACCCCCCGCTCGAGCCGCCAGGGATCCGTTGCGGGTCCCACGGGTTCCGACATCCTCCGTACGCCGAGTTCTGGCTGGTCACACCGACGGCGAACTCGGCCATGTTCAGCTTCGCCGTGATCGTTGCCCCCGCGGCCCGGAGCCGCTCCACGACCTCTGCGTCGGCCTCGGGCACGCGCTCGTGGAAGAAGGCGGAGGCACAGGTGGTGAGGATGCCCGCCGTGTCGATGTTGTCCTTGAGCCCCAGCCGCAGGCCGCCGAGCGGGCCGTGCCCCGCGCCGTCACCGGGGTCGATCCACGTGATGACGGAGTTGAGGGTCTCGTCCAGCGCACGTGCGGCGGCGGGGGGCACCGTGGCGTTCAGGCTGCGGCCCGTGCCGAGCGGAGCTCCCGGGTGGCCACCTCGTCGACGGTCCACGAGTCGGTGTCCAGAACGACGCCGTAGTCCCGGCGGGCGTCCTCGGCGGTGAGGTACTCGTCCTCGACGTCGTCGAGCACGGCCTGCGGGTCGCGGGCGAGCGGGTCGCCGAACCCTCCACCGGAGGGCAACCGGATCTCGAGCACGTCGCCGGCCTTGCACACCTCCTGCGTGACCTTCGAGAAGAGCACCTCCTCGCGGTCGGTCCCCGGGTTGCGGATGAAGGCACCGGAACGCCCGTCGTGGCCACCCAGCGCCCCGGCTGGCGGGTCGGAGCGGTTGTCCGCCTCGGAGCCGAGGAATGTGTCCACCTCCATGAGCCAGGTGCGCACGCTGCCGATGCCGCCGCGCCACTCACCGGGCGCCGGCTGCTCCTCCCGGAGCTCGTAGCGCACGGCCCGCATCGCGTGGTTGAGCTCCAGCTCCTCGATGGGGTTGTTGCGGGTGTTGGCCATCAGGGAGTCGACGCAGTCCATGCCGTCCTTGCCGTTGCGACCGCCGTAGGAGCCCTCGTTGATCTCGATGTAGACCCAGTAGGACTCGCCGTCGGCGGCCAGTCCGGAGTAGGCGATCGCACACAGCGCCGCCGACGATCCTGCGATGGCCCGGTCGGGCAGGACCGGCGCAAGCGCCAGGTTGATCGAGTCGAACACGCGGTTGACCTGGGAGAACCGGGCGAAGCACGATGCCGGGAAGTTGGGGTTGAAGATGCTGCCCTCGGGCGCGTAGGCCTTCACCGGCCGGAAGCACCCGTCGTTCTGGGGCACGAACTCCTCGGTGAGGAACTCGTCGAGAAGGATGGTGCGGATCGCCGACACGGCCGTCGGGAGCACCGAGCCCTCGAACGGCACGTTGAACGCGGTGGGCACCTGGTCGTTGGAGCCGGTCAGGTCCACCAGCACGTCATCGCCGTCGACCTGCACCCGGACGGCCACCTTGAGCGGGATGCCCCGGTTCTTGCCGTCGTCGTCCAGGTAGCCGATCGGTGCCTCGTAGGACCCGTCCGGGATCTCGCGGATCCGGCGGCGGAGCATGTCCTCGGAGTAGTCCATCCAGCGCTCAGCGGCGCTCATGACGGTGTCGAGGCCGTACTTCTCCAGCAGTTCGGTGAAGCGGCGCTCGCCCAGCCGCGCGCAGGCGATGAGGGCCTCGAGGTCGCCGCGGTTCTGCTCCGGGGTGCGGACGTTGTCCAGGATGTGCTGGATCAACATGTCGTTGCGGACGCCGGCCTCGTAGATCTTCATCGAGTCCATGAGCTTGCCCTCGGCCCAGACGTCGACGACGTCCATGCACAGGCCGGGGAAGTTGCCGCCGATGTCGGACACGTGGCCGGTGCATCCTGCGAACCCGATGTGCTCGCCCTGCCAGAAGATCGGGATCATGACGCCGTAGTCCGGCGAGTGGGCGGCCCCGTGGTAGGGGTGGTTGTGCAGGACGACGTCGCCTGGCTGGTAGGTGCCGGCGAGCCGGCGGTTGATCCCGCGGATGTAGGCGGGGATGGAGCCGCAGTGCATCGGCGTCGAGTCCGACTCGCACAGCTCCCGACCGTTCACGTCGAAGATGCCGGCGCCGAGGTCCTCGGACTCGCGGATCAGGCTGGAGTAGGCCATCCGGTAGAGGACCTGGGCCATCTCCTTCGCCATCGAGTTCAGGGCGCCACCGATGACCCGCAGCGTGATCGGGTCGACGTCCACGTCTTTCCAGGTGCGAGTGGCCTCGCCGGCCAGCGAGACGCCGGTCGTGGGCATGAGCGCGGTCACGCGGACTTCCTCTCCATGATGATGTGGCCGACGGCGTCGACGGTGGCCTGCTGGTTGATGCCGATGACGGTGGTCGAGTCGAACTGCTCGACGATGGCCGGGCCGCTGATCCGGTTGCCGGCGCGCAGTAGGGCGCGGTCGTAGACGGGCGTCTCGAACCACTCCGGGGCGCTCGGCTCCTCGCGCCAGAACAGCGCGCGCGTCGTGGCCTTGATCGCCGGGCCGGCGTCCTCGCCCCCGGTCTCGATCTCACCGATGATGATGTGCGGGACCGCGCCGACGCCGGTGACCCGGATGTTCACCAGGTGCACGGGCTTGTCCTCGAACCGCTGGGAGTAGGTCCGGCCATGGACGTCGTGGAAGGCCGCGGCGGTGGCGGCGACCCATCCCTCGTCGATCTCCCCGTCGGGGGCAGGAACGCGCAGTTCGTAGCCCTGCCCCATGTAGCGGCAATCGACGGACCGCTCCATGGAGATGTGCTCGTCGTCGACGCCGTCGGCGCGGAGCTGGCTGCGTGCCTCCTCCTCCAGTCGCTTCATCTGCGTCGCGATGAGGTCGACGTCCGGAGCCGCGGAGGACGTCCACACCGTCGTCGGGATCTCGTAGCGGAGGTCGGTGGTGAGCAGGCCCATGGCAGAGGCGATGCCGGGGTGGCGGGGCACGATGACCCGGGGGATGCCCAGCTGCTCGGCGATGTGCCAGGCGAACAGGGGGCCTGCGCCGCCCTCGGCCACCAGGGAGAAGTCTCGGGGGTCGTAGCCTTTGCGCACGGAGTGGAGGCTGATGGCCTCGGTCATCGAGTACGCGAGGATCTTGAAGATGCCCATGGCCGCCCGGTCGAGGCTGGTGTCCAGGGGCTGGGCGATGTGTGTGTCGACGGCCGCGCGAGCGAGCTCGGGCCGCACGGTCATGTTCCCCGAGAGGAAGCTGTCCTCGCGCAGCCAGCCCATCAGCACCATGGCGTCGGTCGACGTCGGCTCGGTGCCGCCCCGGTCGTAGCACGCCGGTCCGGGGACGGCCCCCGCGCTTCGGGGCCCGACACGGAACATGCCGCCCTCGTCGACGGACGCGACGGACCCGCCGCCGGCGCCGATGGTGTCGACCTCGGCCATCGGGACCATGGCATGGTAGTCGCCGATGCGGGTGTCGAGCAGATGCTTCATCCGGAGCTTCCCGTCCGGCGCGACGCCCACGTCGGCCGAGGTGCCACCCACGTCGAGGGTGATGACGCTCGGATACCCCGAGGCCCGACCGATCGCGCACCCGCCCAGCAGTCCGGCGATGACCCCGCTGGTCAGCAGGGACACGGGTGCCTCACATGCGCTGCGCGCGGTGGCCAACCCACCGGCAGAGGTCATCAGGTGGACGTCCTCGCCGATCCCCGCCGCACGAGCGGAGTCGGCCAGGTTGGTGACGTAGGTGGAGACCTTCGGACCGATGAAGGCGTTGAGCGCGGTCGTGGAGAACCGCTCGTACTCGCGGTACTGGGGCGCCACCTGGCTGGACAGCGAGACGAAGACCTCCGGGAACTCCTCGGCGATGATCGCACGCACCCGCTCCTCGTGGACGGGGTTGCGGTAGGCGTGCAGGAAGCAGACCGCGATGGCCCCGACGCCGCGCTCCCGGAGCAGGCGAACCTGCTCGCGCACCTGGTCCTCGTCGAGCGGGGTCAGCACGGTGCCGGTGGCGTCGATGCGCTCGGTGACCGTGCGCCGGTTGCGGCGACGGACCAGCTGCCACTTCTGCCAGGGGAGGTCCTGGTGGTTGGAGTAGTTCAGCGGGCGCTTCTTGCGGGCGATGTGCAGCAGGTCCCGGAAGCCGTCGGTGGTGATCATCCCGACGTCGGCACCGTTGTGCTCCAGGACGATGTTGGTCGCCACCGTCGTGCCGTGGAAGAACATCTCGATGTCGCTGACCGGGATGCCGGCCCGCTCGGCGAGCACGCCGATGCCCTCCATCGTCCCGACCGAGGGATCAGCCGGTGTGGAGGGGGTCTTGTGGACGACGACCTGCCCCGCGTCGTCCCACAGGATGAGGTCGGTGAACGTACCTCCGACATCGACTCCGATGCGCTTCATCCACGGTTCCGTTCTGGTCAGCCCGCCGAGGGAGTAACAGGGTCGCCGCGACACGGACCGGCCGGCGCGGTGACTGGACGAGGCCGGCAATTCAGCTGCCGGACGATGTCGCACATAGTGGGGGAGCCCTCCGTGTCACCGCAATACCTCTGAAGTTTCTAGTTGAGGCCGTACGTGGCCTCCGGCAATGCTGAGCTGGGACCGCCTTGATAGTCCCGTTTGGGGACGAAGCGGGTATCGGAAGGGCTCCTTCGGTCGTCCTTGACGCCGAAACATCAGAGCTTTAGCGTCTGTCTGCGAACTAGGAGGTCTCGTGACCACTCACCCGGCGACTCTCGGTCGATTCTTCGAGGGCTTCGTCGTCGGTGACGTCTACCAGCACCCGCTGGGAAGGACGATCACCGAGGCCGACAACACATGGCTGACGCTGCTGTCGATGAACACGAACCAGAACCACTTCAACGCCCACCTCGCCGGCCAGAACCCCCTCACGCAAGGACGGGTGATCGTCGACTCCGGCCTGACGATCGCGGTGGTGCTGGGCATCTCGGTGCTGGACATGAGCCAGAACGCGATCGCGAACCTCGAGATGACCGACGTCCGACTCACCCACCCGCTCTACGCCGGGGACACGCTGTACGCCGAGAGCGTCTGCACCGCGCTGCGCCCGTCCGCGTCGCGGCCCTACGCCGGCATCGTCTCGATGACCACGCGCGGCCTGAACCAGGACGGCGACGAGATCATCTCCTTCCGCCGTTCGGTCATGCTGGCCACGCGCGCGAGCGGGATCGGCCAGGGCTACTTCCCGGAAGCCAGGACGGGGCCGCTGGCGGGCGCCCCGGCAGCGCAGGAGGCCGACAGATGAAGCCGCTGCAGGACATCCGCGTCATCTCCCTCGAGCAGTACGGGCAGGCCCCTTCGGGAGCGTTCATCTCGCGGACCTCGGCGCCGAGATCATCGAGATCGAGGACCCCGGGTGGGCGGGGACATCGGTCGCTACGTGCCGCCGTACGCCCACGGCGAGGACTCGCTCTTCTTCGAGACGTTCAACCGCAACGAGCGCAGCCTCTCAACGGACCTCTCGACGCGCGCGGGGCGTGCGGTCTTCGAGGACCTGGTGCGTGCCAGCGACGCCATGTACTCCAACCTGCGCGGCGACGTGCCGGCGAAGATGCGGATCCGGTACGACGACCTCAAGCACCTCAACCCGGCGATCGTCTGCTGCAGCCTGACCGGCTTCGGGATGACCGGTCCCCGTGCCGCCGAACCGGGCTACGACTACATCCTGCAGGGGCTCGCCGGGTGGATGAGCCTCACCGGCGACCCCGACGGCCCGCCCACGAAGTCGGTCTCTCCCTGGGGCCCCCGCCGCCGCAATCGCCGTGCGGCACGACGAGGAATCCTGACCGGGCTCCGGTAGGTCCCACCGCCTCCGCGGTCGTGCCTTCTGACAGCCAGAAGGTTGCCTTTCGGGGCAACCGCTACTTTCGGACTTGGGGGACGGCCTTCCCGCGGCCGGTCGGGCGTGTCGGCGGTGCTACGACGGCGTGGTAGTTGATCCGTTCGATGATTGCGTCGAGGCCGGCCTCGAGCGCGGCGGTGTTGCGTTGCGATTGGGCGAGGAGCAGGCCGCCCTGCAGCGCGGCGAGCATGGCCAGGGAGAGTCGTTCGGGGTCGGCGTCGTCACGCAGCACACCCTGCTCGATCATGTGCTGCAGTCCGTCACGGATCGCGCTGGACCACTGCATGAAGCCCTCGGCCAGTGCCTGGCGTGCGTGCGGGTCGCGCTCCGACAGCTCGCTCGAGAGGCTGCCGAGCGGACAGCCGCCGACGCACTCGAGGTCTCGCTCGACCTGCACGACGACATCCCGCCAGTTCCGCAGCGCCTCGAAGCTGTCGAGCCGGCTCAGCAGAGCGGTCTGGTTGTCGAGGATGGTCTCGGTCTGCAGGGCGATGACGGCCCGGGTCAGGGCTTCCTTGTCAGTGAAGTAGTGATAGATCTGCGAGGAGCTCACCCCCGCCGCGTCCCGGACCGCGGGCGTGCTCGTGCCCGTCGCGCCGTGCCGGAACATGAGCTCGGCCGCCGCGCGCACGATCCTGTCGCGGGTCGCCTGCCCCCGGGTGGTGAGCGGCGCCGCAGCGCCGGGTGCCGGTCGTGTGGACACACAGCACAGCCTACGACACTTTTGGATTTGACTATCCAGTCGGCGCCGCGCAGATTGGATACAGCTATCCACTACTGAGCTGCGCGGGCCGCCTCGGGCCCCGCTGAACGTCCCGGACTGGAGACCCCTCATGACCGACACGACGATCGCCGCCAGGGTTGCGCTGGCACAGCCCCAGTTCGCAGAGCGCCTGCCCGCGGAGGTCGGCGCCGCGTTCGGCGCAGAGCTGAACCGGCTGGTGGCCGAGGGGGTCCCCGCCGCAGTGGCCACCCCCGGCACGGTCATGCCCGATGGTGATCTGCTCGACGCGTCAGGGCAGGCCACCACCCTCACCGCAGTGCGGGCGGGGCGCCCGGCCGTGGTCGTCTTCTACCGGGGCACGTGGTGCCCGTACTGCAACCTGACCCTGCGTGCCTACCAGGAGACCCTGGTCGACGAGCTCGACGCTCGGGCGGTGGCGCTGGTGGCGATCAGCCCGCAGAAGCCCGACGGGTCGCTGTCGATGACCCAGAAGCACGACCTGTCCTACGCCGTGCTGTCGGATCCGGGCAACCAGATCGCCGGCAGGCTCGGCATTGTGTTCACCCTCGGCGCGGGCGCCCGCCACGGCCAGGCCCGGATCGGGGTCGAGCTGACCGATCTCAACGCCGACGGAACGCCCGATCTGCCGTTGGCCACGACCGCGGTCGTCGACGCGCTCGGTGTGATCCGCTGGATCGACGTGCATCCCGACTACACCACCCGATCCGAGCCCGCCCAGATCCTGGCCGCGCTCGGCTACCTCCGCTGACGCCGAGCGTGCCCGCTCAAGGGCCGACGCAGGCCGTCACCAGATCACCGGTCCAACCTGAGGGAGTATGACCATGGAGTTCGACGACAAGACCGTTCTCGTCACCGGCGGCGTAATCGAGCCCGTTCGACGCCGAGGAGTGCAGCTGGCGGAGCTCGGCGCCGCGATCTGCGGCCACGTCGCTGACGCTGGTTCAGGCCTGAAGTGATCGTGCGGCCGGCAGTAGCGTCTCGCGGAGAGTGCGGGCCAGTAGCTCGGGGGCTGCGACAGCCGGGAAATGACCGCCGACGGGGTGCTCGGCCCAGGCCATGAGGGCGAAGTAGCGTTCAGCGAGCGACCGGGGCGGCTTGGGGAACGGGACCATTTCGCCGCCGAAGATCGTCACAGCTGTGGGTACAGGGGACGGATCGTCGACGGGCAGGAGATTGGGGCTGTGCTGGTGGGCCCAGTAGGGCAGCATCGACGAGGTGATTGTCCCGGTGACCCAGTACAGCGTCAGAGACGCGAGCATCAACTCGCGGTCGTAAGCGGGAGCGCCATCGGGGAGGGTGCTGCTCCAGGCCACGACCTTCTCCCCGATCCACGCCGCGAGCCCGGCCGGGCTGTCGTGCAGCGCCGCCCCGATCGTCGTGGGCTTGGTGGAGTGCTGGTGGGCGTAGCCGCCCTCCTCTGCCGTCCACGACTGTGAAGCGGAGGCGAAGGCGTCCTCGGCCGCGGAACGCGGACCTGGCGGCACGGCGAGTCCCGGGGTAGCCAAGTGGATGGCGGCAACGGCGTGCGGGTGGTCGCGGGCGAGCCATGCGGTGACCCCGGCACCGAGGTCGCTGCCGTGGGCGACGTACCGATCATGCCCGAGTCCTTCGGTCATCAGCCGGTGCCACAAGTGCGCCACCTCTCGGCGGCTCTGGTTTTCCGGTGGCGGCCCGCTGAACCCGAAGCCGGGCAGCGACGGGACCACGACGGTGAACGCGTCGGCGGGGTCACCGCCGTGCGCGGCCGGGTCGCAGAGCAGCGACAGGATGGGCAAGTATTCGAGGAACGAGCCGGGCCAGCCGTGGGTGAGTAGGAGCGGGATCGGATCCGGGCCGCGGCCGACCACATGAACAGCGTGCACAGACTGACCGTCGAACTCGGCGCGCAGGTGAACAAGCCCGTCGAGCTGATCCTGGAAGGCGGCGGTGTCGAATGCGGCCCAGTCCTGAACCAGGGTGCGCAGCCAGGCCGTCGGGACTCCCCGTTGCCAGCCGGGACCTAGATCCGGTAACAACCGCACGCGTTTCAGCCGCTCGCGCATCTCTTCCAGCACGTCCACGTCGAGGACCACTCTCTGCGGTTCTGCCTGCGTCATCAGTTTCCTTCCTTGTAGGTCGTCGCGTTGATCTTGCCGCAGTCCTGCCCGTCGAGAGCTGCCGTCTTGCGTGCGGGTCAGCCCCGCGACCAAGCCGTGGTCGTCGACGGGGCCATGGCCAGAATCGCAGCGAGCTTCCAGCAGGCAATGGCTGATCACGCCCTGTTCCGGCGACCAACCGACCGGGGTTTCCGCCGCGACCCGCGGCGTTCTCCACCGCCGCCTCGGTCACCAGCTCGGTGAAGCGTGCCCGCATCCACGCCTTCTCGGCCCGGATGGCCGCCACGGCGGGATGATCGCTGCCCCCGACTTCAGCGTAGGCGTTGCCGAAGGCGCACCCTCGATCCTGGCCGCTAGACCAGCGTGTGAGTGTGTCGAACACGGCGAGTACCCGGGTCGGGCCGGGCGGGAGCTGTTCGAGCTCCTGGACCAGGAACGCCTGCCAGCGACGGGCCCGGCGCACCACATGATCAGCCTCCAGATCCGAGCCTCCAACTCCACTGCGAGTATACCGACCGGTATGGTTATGTCGGAGTATGAGAGCGACTCGGACCGACGCCGTCGCCGCGACCGTGCTCGTCGTGTGCTGGTCCTCCGGCTTCGTCGGCGCCGTACTCGGGACCCGGTCTGCGCCGGTGGACACAGTGCTGGCGTGGCGAACCTTGGTGTCGGCACTGGTGCTAGGCGCCTGGGCGCTCGTGCGCGGCGAGCGGGTGGCGCCCAGGGCGCTGCTGCGTCAGGTCGTGCTGGGTCTGCTGGTGCAGGTGCTCTACCTCGGCGGAATCTTCGCAGCGGCCGGCGCCGGCGTGTCTGCGGGCACGTCGGCACTGGTCGCGGCGTTGCAGCCGCTGTTGGTGGCGGCGTTGGCCGGTCCGTTGCTTGCAGAGCGGACGACGCGGCGGCAACAGCTCGGGCCGCTGATCGGCGCCGGCGGCGTGGCCCTGGTTGTCGGCGGGGACCTCGGTGGCGGCATCGCGGCGGCGTGGGCCTACCTCTTGCCGGTCGGCGCCCTGGTAGCGCTGTCGGCCGGGACGGTGCTTGAGCGGCGGTGGCGCCCGACGGAGTCGCTGGTCAGCTCGTTGGCGGTGCAGAGCGCGGTGGCCGCCGGCGTGTTCTGCACCGCCGCGGCGGTCGGCGGTCGCCTCGCCCCGCCAGCCGGCGCCAGGTTCTGGGTGGCGATCGGATGGCTGGTGGTGCTGTCTACGTTCGGCGGCTACGGCAGCTACCTGTTCGTGGTGCGCCGCTCGGGAGGCACCCGCGCGAGCGCTCTGCTCTACCTCACCCCACGACTACGGCGTTGTGGTCTTGGCTGCTGTTGCGCCAGACCCCCGGCCCGTTCGCGGGACTCGGCATCGCCATCTGCGCGATCGGTGTCGCACTCGCCGGCCACATGATCCGTCTCGATTGGGCCGACCGGCGGCCGCGATCGGCCCCGGATGCGACGTCGCCCTTCGCGGAGAATCTCCTGGCCGGGGACCCGGGATTGTCCGTCCCTCATCCCGCAGGGCGGGGCGTCGGGACGGCGGCGGTGTCCCAGGGCTACGCGGCCAGGAGCGCGTCGACGGGCTCGAGGTACAGCAGCGCGGTGTAGCGGGCGAACTCGTCGGGTTCGAGGAGTTGGTGGTCTCGGGTCCGGGCTGCTGATAGCTGCCGCTGCTGGGGTCCCTGGTCGCGAGCAATTGGACGCTGAAGGCGCCTTCGCCCCGGCGGAGGATGAGCCAGTGGTGCATCAACTTGTAGAGGGCGAACGTGTGGCCGCGGTGTGTGCTGCGCTCGAGCCGTACCCGTGGCAGAGGTTCACGTCGGAGATGCTTGCCCGGCGGGTGCTGGGCGCGGTGGACCGGCACGGTGTCCTCGACCTCGTCGCCGGAATACCCGGCGCGCACCCCGGCGCGCTGGAGCAGGTGGAGCCGGTGGACCGCGACGACGAGCGGGTGGAGGTGCTGGTCGAGTTCCTGGCCTCGCACCGGTGGCGTGCGATCACGCTGGGTGCCCTGTGCCGTCAGCTGCTTGGTGTGCTGGACGCGTGGTGGTTGCGGCGCCGGTGGTCAGAGGTCGAGTTGGGCTGGCTGGGGGACGGCGACCGTTGACGGCCCGGCGGGAGCCGGCGGCGGTCGCCGTCCGTGCGGCTACTGCCGCGACATCGCCAGGCGCATCTCGCTGTCGTGGTCGAGGATGAGGTCACCGGACAGGTCGACGGTCACGGTGTGCAGGGTGCCGGTGAACCGGAACGGACGCTGCTACGGCAGTCCGATCGCGAAGGTGTAGCGGTCGCGGGTCTCGGCTCGGCCCCGAGGCGCTGAGGGGCGTCACCCACGTCAACGACCTCATCCGGTGCGGATGATGCCGGGCCACGGCGTAGCCGGTGTGTACTGGGTGCGTACCTCGCCCCGGGCCGTGATGCCCGCGGGCCAGTGCAGGCAGCAACACATGGTCGGAACGCATCGGTTAGCGGTGCTTGCGGGTCCGAACATCGCCGCTGAAGGTTGCTGCGAGCTCCTCGGCGTCCTAGGCGGGACCGGCTGTCGATGAGTACGTCGGCGATGTCCTGTCGCGCGCGGCATTTGCAGCCAACGGGTACGCAGAGGGTCCAGCTCACCAGGACCGCAGATGTGCGCTGGCCGTGACGACATGTGCCCGCCGCAAGACAACTCTGGCAGTCATTGACGTCGTCACACCCAAGTCGCACCCCAGAGGCCAAAGTTGCCCAGCGGGTGGGTAGGAGATGATTCGATGAGCGCCGAACCCTCGGCAGCAGCTCCCTCCGCAACCGGCCGCAAGGTCGTGAAAGCCACCCCCGCGGAGCTGATGGAGGACACCGGCACGGGCCTGGACTACGGGACTCGACCCGACCGGATGCCGGGCGATCTCACCCCGACCGATCGCTTCTACCTCCGCAGCCACGCGCCCACCCCGCGCCTGGACACGGCGACCTGGGCACTACACGTCGAGGGCAACGGGATACGCCACCCGGTCGTCTACACCTACGACGATCTGTGGCATCGCTTCCCGCTGGTTTCCGTGACGCGCACGATCGAGTGCGCGGGCAACCGCCGGGTGCTCTTCGGTGAGGAATTCGAGCACACCTTCGCGGGCACCCAATGGGGGCGCGGTGCGATCGGCACCGCCGAGTGGACGGGCGTCCGGCTACGCGACCTGCTCGAACCGGCCGGGATCACCCCCGGTGCGTGCGAGGTCATGCCCGAAGCCCTCGATGAGATCCGGGCCCGCCGGCCGCTGCCGCTGGCCAAGGCGTGCGCCGACGACACCCTGGTCGCGGTGGCCATGAACGGCGAGGTGCTGCCGGCTGATCACGGGTTCCCGGCTCGCCTGGTGGTGTCCGGGTGGCTCGGTGCGGCCAGCATCAAGTGGCTGGGCCGGATCGAGGTCTCCGAACATCCCCTCTATGTGCCCTGGAACACCGAGGACTACGTGCTGATCGGCCCGGACTTCCCCGCCGACGGGCCCGCCCGCGGCCCGGTGATCAATGAGCTCCCGGTGGCGAGCCTGGTGGAGCTGCCCTGGCCGGCGCAGCTTCGGCCGGAACCGCAGATGATCCGAGGACGCGCGTTCGCCGGCGAGAACCGGGTCGCGAGGGTCGAGTACCGCATCGACGACGGCCCCTGGCAGGACGCGCCGATCACCTCACCGCACACGCCGGGGGCGTGGGTGCGCTGGCAGTTCCGCTGCAATCCCGAACCCGGCGACCACACCCTGCGGGTGCGCGCCACCGACGACCAGGGCAACACCCAACCCGACTCCACGTCCTGGAACGAACTGGGCTACCTCCAACATTCGGTGCTGGCCCATCCCGTGCACGTCGAATCCCCGCCGCGGCGCGAACCGTCACACCAGGAGTGGGCGACTCGTTCCCGGCGGAGACGAACCATCGGATGAGGACACCACAACCACTCGATCGCCGCCGTCCAGCACGCTGGAGACTCTGGGAACTCATGTACCCGGCCGATCATGAAGGACAACACGATCCGGACGGCGACGAACTGCAGCCGGACTATCGCTTCACCCTCGCCAACGAACGGACCTTCCTCGCCTGGATCCGCACCGCGCTCGCGCTGATCGCGGGCGGTGTCGCCGTCGTCCAGCTCGTTCCGGAATTCGGAATTCCAGGAGGGCGGCACGCCCTCGGCGTGTTACTCACCGCCGGGGGTGGATTATTGGCGGCGCTGGCAGTCCGGCGCTGGCAACGGGTACAAGCTGCGATGCGCCGAGATGCCGACCTGCCACCGACCCGGCTTCCGGTACTGCTCGGCATCGCCCTCCTGGCCGTGGCGATCCTGGTGCTCGTCGTGCTCCTCGTCCCGTAGCCATCGGGGCCGTGACGTGTCTCGTGAACCCCAGGACAAGCCTGGACTGCAACCTGAACGAACCGCACTGTCGTGGGAACGCAGCACGATCGGGCTCCTGGCCATCGGCGCGGTCCTGCTGCTGCGGCAGACCGGGACACTCGCAGTCGGACGAACCCTCCTGGCCACCGCCGCGATGCTGCTGGCGTTACTCGTCCTGGGCCTCGGTCACCGGCGGCGATGGCGGACCAGCACAATCCATGTCGTCGCGGGAAAGAACATCGTGCCCGACGCCCGAACCGAGGTGCTCCTGATCGGCTGGGCCGTGGCCGGCTTCGCGACGGCCACTCTCGTCCTACTCCTCATGCTGTAGCGGCATCGGGCTCAGCTGTCGATCTACGAGGCGGCCGGGCTGCGGTGGTGGCCCGGCGGGGCGGGCTCCGCGCAGCTTGTGGGCCTTGGTCGTAGGTCAGCGGGTTGGGTCGGGTGCGGAGCAGTTCGCGGGTGTCGGGATCGAAGAACATCAGCGTGGCGTCCTCGATGCGGATGCTGACCCGGCGCCCGCCGAGGATCTCCGCGGCCAGGACGGCGTGGCCGCCCAGAGACACCAGCCCGATCCGGCTCACGGTCCGGTCGATCTCCAACGCGGTCCCGTCGGGGTCGGTGGGCGGCAACGGTGCAGGGCTGGCGGGACGTCCGCCGGCGGCGGCGAGCGCGGCCAGGTCATTGCTCGACAGGTGCGAGCGGACGCTCTTGATCCGGGCGCCGGAGATGCTGAGGTGGATGAGTTCGTGGTCGGCCCAGAACGTCACGGTGATCCCGGTCCGGACGGGGCCGAGCCAGGACTGCCTATCACCGCGAGGTTCCCCGAGGCCGGGACGACGCGTTCGAACTGCACCGGCCCGCCTCGATAGACCACCTCGGACTGGGCTGCATCAGCGTCCTCACGAATGGGATCGATCGGTTCGCCGGGCTGGGGGGCCTGGGCGGGGGCGACCGGGTCGGGCGCCGGGGCGGTGGGCTCGAGGATGGCCGGGACGCGCACACTCGCTGCGCACCAAGAACGCGCCCTGGCCCGCCGTCAAACCCCTGCGCAGCCACGCCTCCAGTCGGCCGCAGGCCTTCGCGCGACCGAAGATCACCAACCTGAGCGTGGTGAGCTGATCTACCGGTGCGCGAAGAGCATTCTCAACGTGTGCGTAGTCGCAACGATTGCGACGAGAAGCGAGCGGGTAGTTCATCTGGAGTAGCACCGCACGGCGCTCGCTCTTCCGCCCGAAGCCCGGCTGGGATGAGAGGCAGCCACCAGGTGATCGAGGGGATGAGCAGAGGAGAGCTGGTATGGGCAGCCGTGACGCGATCGGTGATCCGTGGGGGAGCCGGTCCCCGTTCGCCCGGAGAGGGCCGTGGCCGACCCGGGTCGACATCCATCTCGCCGAGGGTGTGACGGAGGCCGATGTCGAGCGGTGGGTGCCGACCGCATCGTTGCTGCACTCCAACGGTGACGCGATGGACATCGCGGTGGCCGGCGGTCGGATCGTGGGGGTGCGGGGTCGGGCGGAGGACCGGGTCAACCGCGGCCGGCTGGGCCCGAAGGACCTGTTCGGGTGGCAGGCCAACGCCTCGGCGGACCGGTTGACCCGGCCGCTGGTGCGGCGGAAGGGGCGGTTGGTGGAGACCGACTGGGACACGGCGATGTCGCGGGTCGTCGCCGAATCGAAGCGACTGCTCGGGGAGTGGGGGCCGTCGTCGATCGGCTTCTAAACCTCGGGGCAGCTGTTCGCGGAGGAGTACTACACGCTTGCCGCGATCGGGCACGGCGCGATCGGCACGAACCACATGGACGGCAACACCAGGCTGTGCACCGCGACCGCCGCGGCGGCGTTGAAGGAGACGTTCGGCTGCGACGGGCAGCCAGGTTCCTATACCGATGTCGACGACGCCGATGTGATCGCGCTGTTCGGGCACAACGTCGCGGAGACCCAGCCGGTCCTGTGGATGCGGATCCTGGATCGGCTCGCGGGCCAGGACCCGCCGCGGCTGGTGTGCGTCGACCCGCGTGACACCGAGGTCGCCCGGGCCGCCCGGGCCGGTGGCGGGGTGCACCTGGCCCCGCTGCCCGGCACGAACCTGGCACTCATGAACGGGTTGCTGCACGAGATCATCGCCAATGGCTGGGTCGACCGCGACTACGTCGGCGCGCACACGGTCGGGTTCGCCGAGCTCGAGCAGCGGGTCGTCGACTACCCGCCGGAGAAGGTCGCGCGGATCTGCCGGATCACCCCGCAGGAGATCCGGGCGGCGGCACGGGTGCTGGGGCACGCCGAACGGCTGCTGTCGACCGTGCTGCAGGGCTTCTACCAGTCACATCAGGCCTCGGCGGCCGCGGTGCAGGTCAACAACCTCAACCTTGTGCGCGGCATGCTCGGCAGACCCGGGTGCGGGATCCTGCAGATGAACGGGCAACCGACCGCGGAGAACACCCGCGAGTGCGGCGCCGACGGGGACATGTCCGGCTTTCGGAACTGGAGCAACGACGCCCACGTCGCCGACCTGGCCGGACACTGGAACCTCGACCCGCTCCAGATTCCGCACATGAGCCCACCGACCCACGCCATGCAGATGATGCGCTACGTGGAGAACGGCTCGATCGGGATGCTGTGGGTCAGCGCCACCAACCCGGCCGTGTCGATGCCCGAGCTGGCCCGTATCCGCAAGATCCTGTCCCGGGACGGGCTGTTCCTGGTGGTCCAGGACATCTTCCGGTCCGAGACCGCCGAGCTCGCCGACGTCGTCCTGCCCGCTGCGACGTGGGGGGAGAAGACCGGCTGTTTCACCAACGCCGACCGCACGGTGCACCTGTCGGACAAGGCCGTCGACCCTCCGGGCGGAGCCCGTCCGGATCTCGACATCTTCCTGGACTTCGCACGCCGCATGGGCTTCCGGGACAAGGACGGTGCGCCGTTCCCGCAGTGGCACGACGCGGAGTCCGCCTTCGACGCCTGGGCGGCGTCCACCGCCGGCCGCCCGTGCGACTACACCGGGCTGAGCCACGCGAAGCTGCGGGCCACCCCGTCGGGCGTCCAGTGGCCGTGCAACGTCGAGCACCCGGACGGTACCGAACGCCTCTACACCGACGGGCGGTTCTTCAGCGCGCCGGACTACTGCGAGAGCTGCGGGCGGGACCTGGTCACCGGCGCCCCGCTCGACGCCACCCGGTACCGGGTGCTCAACCCCGACGCGAAGGCGATACTGAAGGCGGCCGAGTACCTGCCGCCGCACGAACCGCCCACCGCCGAGCACCCGATGGTGCTGATCACCGGTCGGACCCTCTACCACTTCCACACCCGCACCAAGACCGGCCGCGTCCCGGAGCTGCAGAAGGCCGCGCCCGAGGTCTGGGTGGAGTGCTCAGCCGGTGACGCGCGCCGACTCGGCCTCGCCGAAGGCGACGTCGTCGAAGTCGCCACCCCGCGCGGCGCGCTCCGGGCGCGAGTGCGGGTCAGCGGCATCCGCGAGGGAGTGGTGTTCCTGCCCTTCCACTACGGCTACTGGGACACCAGCATGAGCACAGGAACGGGCGCGTCGCGGGCGGCCAACGAGCTGACCATCACCGACTGGGATCCGGTGTCGAAGCAGCCGCTGTTCAAAACCGCCGCCGCCCGGCTGACCCGGATCGGCTCCGGCCAGGGACCTGCGCCGGCGCCCACCGTGGGTGCCTCGCGTCCGGTCGGCGACGGTGTCGCCGCCACCCGGGGAGGACGTGGAGCGCGGGTGCAGGAGCTCACCGGGGCGGGGGAGGCGTGATGAGCAAGCTGCCGTTGGTGCTGCGTGAGCTGCACCGCTCGGAGACCTCGCTCGGCCGGACCCTGCTCGCAGTGGCGGACCGCCATCACGTCGAGCACGAGGTCTTCCACCTCGCCCGCGACCTCGCCCGCCGGCCGCGTGAGCACGTCCGCCGCCTCGCCGACGTCGGCCACGACCACGGGCTCACGCTCGACCCGGAGCCGCGCTGGACCGTCCCGGACCGGGTCGCTGCCGTGCTGCGGCGCGGTGGTGACGCGCTCGGGCGCCGCCCCGAGCCGGGTCTGTTGCTGCTCGCGGATCTGCGGCGCCTGCATCGCAAGGCAGCGGGGGTGTCATTGGACTGGGAACTGCTCGCTCAGGCCGCGCAGGGAATGAAACAACCGCGGCTGCTCGAGCTGGCCCGGTCCTGCCACCCGGAGACGTTGCGCATCATGCAGTGGAGCAACGCCCACCTCAAGGTGATGTCACCGCAGATCATCGCGTCCTGAGGTGCCGGCGGGGGCCCGCTCCCGGTCAAATGCCGGGCGTCACCTTCCGCCGGAGGGTTTAGGTCCTGGCAATGCGCTGACCGGCTGCCGAGGGCGGCTCGTCCGCTCGGCGTCTCAGCTGGTCCGGGGCGTCGCCCATTGCCCATGGGGCTCGGTGAGGGGGATGCGGGGCGGGCGAGACGGACTTCCCGAATCACCGCGACGCTGGGGCGGACGGCGAAGAGGATCGAGCCGATCAGGAACAGCCAGTCGGCCTGCAGGGTCAGGTCCTCGGAGAAGAAGCAGACGCTGCCGATCACGAACGCCACGGCCGCGGCGAACTCGACGAGGGTGTAGACGCGCTGGTAGCGGCTGTAGACCTGGCTGTGGCGGGGGCTCGCCGTGGGGCTGCGGGTCGAAAACTCGACCGCGATCCCTCGACGAACGGGCCGTGGCCGTGTGCGTGGTCGTCACCGGGTTCCCCCGCGCGCCGCCGTCAGCGAAGGAGCCGGAAGGGCGTGGAGCACGCTGGGACGGGTGTCGAACAGCGGCAGGACCCCGCTGCAGCGCAGCGGCACGTGCACTCCGTGGTGCCCGGTGCCGACCAGCACCAGGGTGATGTCGCGATGCCGGCACAGTCGCCACAGGTGCAGCAGCATCCGGATCCCTGCCGCGGCCAGCGCATCGGCATCGGTCAGATCGAGGATGAGCCGGCAGGTCGGGGTGCGGGCGAGCTCCGCTTCCACCTGCGCTTGGACGAGCTCGCAGGTGAGATGGTCCAGATCGACGTGCAGGTGCACCACCAGCACCCCGGTCGAGGGCCGCTCCCTGGTCGTGGCGGGCCGGGCGGGCCCAGGTGCCCCGCCGGTGAGCCGGTCAGGTGTCGGGCGAGGTTCAGGAACCATGATTCATCCTCGGGTTGCTGTCGTGCGGCTGCCGCTCCGGGACGGGCACCTGTGTCCGTGCCCGTCCCGGCGGCCGCCCGGGGAAGGGACTCCGGGTGGTCTGATGGCGCGAGCCGCACCGACTGCGCCCCGAGCCGAGGCCCGTTACGGCGGCTGGTGTTCGGGTCCGAGCCTGCGGCTCAGCGCGGGCGTCAGACCGAGGATGGCCACTGCTGTCGCGGCGCAGATCAGTGCGCCGGCGGCGCTGCCCCCGATCACGCAACTCGCCATCGTGATCAGCGCCCCGACAACGAGGACGACCTCCCACCGGTGCATGCGGCGTTGCCGAGGCGAGCGTTGTCGGGGCAGAGGTTGCCGTGTGAAGGTGGCGGCGAGGCACGCATCGTCGTCGAGGTGTCGCTCGATCTCGGCCAACTCGCGGCGTTCGCGGTCGCTCAGCATCGGGCCCTCCTCCCGGCCGGTGACACGCCCTCACAGCGCGTCTACGGGATACCTCCACCAGCATTGCGTAAACGCAATTATTGCGGCCAGCTTTACTGCGCCGTGTTCGCAACGTCGTCCTGCCGGGCGCGGAGGGGCACGGTCGTCCACATCGTGGCCGCGAGACGTCAGCGCCTCAGAGTTTGTGGGGCTTGGTCGGTTCCGGAAGCGTCAGGCGCGGGCCCTGCCCTGAGCGAGCGAAGAGTTGCTGTCGTCAACGCGAACTCGTGCGGGCCCAGAGGGCTTCTGCCCTGGATCGCGGTCCTCCTCGGGGGCGCTGCCTGCCGTGTCGCCCGGTGCGTGGGGTAGGTGGGAGGCGCGTATCGGGTTTTCCGTGGTCCACCCCAGGCTCCAGGCGTTGGCCTCGGATAGCTCGCCGGCGGCGTTGGCGAAGGCGGTCAGGGCCGACACCAGGCTCTGCCGGCGGCGGGCCGGCATGCTGTTGAGCACTTCCGAGATCGCGGCGCGCCGTGACGCGTTGACCTCGTGGACCAGGCGTGTGCCGTCCTCGGTGAGTGTGAGCAGCAGGTTGCGCCGGTCGGCTGGATCGTCGCTGCGGTTGAGCAATCCGGCTATGACGAGGCGGTCGCAGGCGCGGCTGGCATTGGACGGGTGCACGCCGAGGCTCTCGGCGATACTGCTCAGATTGAGCGGGCCCCGGCTGGCGAGCATGACCATCACCCGCAGCTGCGGCAGGGTGACCCGATCCTCGATCGCGGCGAAGGATCGCGCGGTCACCCCGACGAGGACCCGGGCGGCGAGCATGACGGCGTCGACCTGTTCACGGGACGGCGCGTCGTGACCGTCGGCGGAGCTGGCCATGTCCGCAGTCTCTCGCATCTGCTCCACCTTCGGTCATTCCCCGCCACACCGCGTACGTCCCGTCCAATTGCGTTCGGCGCTCACTCGCCCGTCGATCAACGAGTGGGACCTCGCGGGCCTCGGGTGTCGGCGAGGCGGCGTCCTACCCGCCCTGTCGTCGGCCGGTCCTTGCCCCGTGCGCGTCCGGTGTCCCCGTCCACGCCTCCTACCAGCGGCATCGTGGCATTGTCCGGCGGGGGTCCAGTGTCGTGGTTCGCGTGGGCGTTCGCGGTGGTGTACCTCGGCGAGGTCGCGCAATCGGCCGTCGAGCAGGTGGTCGACGGTGATCAGACCGACGAGTCGGCCCGGGTTCGCGCGGGCGATCACCGGTGCGGCGGTGATCGCGTGCCGCGCGAAGTGTGAGGCAACCGATCGCAGGGTGTCGTCGGCGTGCACCACCAGTGGAATCGTTGATCATCAGGTCGACTGCCGCGCCGACCGCGCCACCACGTGCGACAAGTGCCTGCCGGGTGACCACGCCGACCAGCCGGCCGTCGTCGACGACCGGGTAGAGACGCCGGGTCGACCACCAGCCCGACCAGCGAGATCAGCGCGATGATCGCAGGGAACAAGGCGAGGAACGCGAAGAAGGCGACGCCGCCCGCCAGTAGCGGCACGTTTGTGCGCCTTGGCCTCGCGCCACGCCCGCCGCACCACCTGTCGCCACCCCTCAGCCGGGATCTGCGTCGGGCGCGCTCTGCCTGGCCACCGGGGATGCGCGACGGGCCAGGGCGGTCATCGCTCATACGCGCGCGTTCCCGGTTCGCTTCAGGGGTGCGAGGCGCACAGCGTCTGACTTGCGGCCACGGGAAGACCACGGCGTCGAGCACGTCGTCGGATCTGGTAGAGGCTGCAGTGACCGCGGACGACCGGCTTTGCAAGACGGGGTTAAGGGTTCAATTCCCCTCGTCTCCACCACAGCTTGATCAGCCAGAACGTGGCGATCAGGCTTGCCGTTCACGAGGCCGACGAGCTGCTCCTCCCCGCGTCCGTTTCTCCTCGGCACCTGTCCCTAGCAGGTCCCGGGGAGCGTCCGCTCGTCTGTGAACGCGGCGATCGGTCCGCGACCGGGAACACATTCGGCTCCTCGGGGCCGAGCTGCCCACCGACGCCGAGCACATCGCCATCGCAACATGGACCGGGCTCGCGGCTGCGCGAGGGCGCCGCGGCCGAGGTGCGCCAGCTTGCCGCGTCCTGACGAGATACCAGTGCCGCGGGGCGCACCGACGCCCCGCGGCACTGTGGCGCACGCCGGGGCGCGCCCCGGCTCAGCCGTCCTTGCGCGCGGCGCTGCTACGGGACGCTCGTGACGATTCCTGGGTCGTCGCCTCCCTAGGCGCCTCCGCCGCGTCATTCGTTGCCTCCTGGGCGGCTTCGATCGTGCGCGTCGCGGCGCGGCTCACGGCGTCAACCACCGGAGTGCCGATGGTGAGCAGGGCCTTGGCGAACTCGCGCTGCACATTGAGCGCCTCATCGGCGACGTCGAACCAGGTGTCGATGAGCCGGTCCGGGCTCGGAACGTCGCCCTCTCGGCCCGCCCCCAACCCCAGAACGCTCTGCGCGGTCTGCCCCCAGCCTCGGATCGCGGTCGAAATCGCTTCCTGGCCGGTTCGGGCGGCGCGGGTGATGTGCTCCTGGGTCGTCGTAGCGGTCATGGATGACTCCCAACTTCCTGACCTTGTGATGTCACGGGCGGATCTCTGTCGCTCCCGGATCGAGGCCGGCTCAGCTCCGACAGCGCGGCCCGTCTGACTCGCCGCATCGGGCGGCCAGCCCACGGATCGTGGCCAACGTCCACCCGCACCGACCGTACGGGGCGCCCGGCCCGGCACAAGGGCCGGCGAGACCACGTCACGAGAACGCACTACGCTGTTCCGCCGCCCGCGCTGTGCCGAGGCCCTGGCCGGTGATCCGGTCGGGGGAGTCGGGACCGAAAGACCCGTTCCCCGCTCAGGGCAATCGGTGGACCGCATCGAAACGCGCTTCGCCGCCGGCGCGGCCCAACCTGTCGAGCCGTAGGGGCCCCACCCCGGCTCGACTTTCCGGGAGCCCCCGACGGGGATAGTGATCAAATTGATCTTGGCCACAGCCCTGGCCGCAGGGCATGTACGAGATCTACGGGCTCCCCCAAGGGACGGCGCACAACCTGGACATCGCAAGGCGCACCACCGCCTGCGCGGCCGGTACTCCGCGCACTCGTTGCGCGCCGGGTTCGTCACCTACGCCCCCCGCCCCGCCAGGACGCCTGACTCCTGCCCCGGTGCGACGAGGATTTCGCTACCTCCGCGGGAAGCCCGATCCAGCCGGTGCACCGGAACCCGCACATACGGGACTGGGCCGCCCAGCCGGCTCCACGGACACCCGGCCTGCCCACACCAATCGGCAACACATCAAACCGGACCCATCGGAGCCAGAAGGAAAGAAGACGGGTCAACCGTCAGGCTTACAGTCGCTGGCGCAGCAGCTGCTTGGCCTGCTCGGCGCCCCTGCGGCTCTCGTCCTGCGCGCGGCGGAAGAACTCGGCCAATTCGGTGTCTCCGTCACGCTCAGCGTCCCCGATGTAGGTCTCCAAACGCAGCGTGTTGTCCAGGCATTTCTCGGTGAACCAGATCAGGTTGTAGACCTTGTCCTTGGTGCCAGTGACCTGGCCCTCTTCGGTGCTCGACATCCGGCCGCCCCTTCGCCAAGTCGCGCAGAAGTCTTCGGTAGTCACACAGACGGTTCCGGGTACCCTCAAACCTCTCCGGCAATCCTGTCGCGCTGCCGTCTAGGGCGAGCGGGACGGCCTCTTCCTTGCGCTTTGCTCATCGTCGAGGTGGAACACGGCCTCGTCATCGCCGCCGACCGGCTTGGCCGCGCCTTCTAGGACCTCTCTGACGGACCGGACCGCGACCGGCAGGGTGCGGTGGGTCAGCGGCTCGAGGTCTGCTACGGCCCGCGGCGATCACGCTGCTGGAGGCGGGCGTGGTACGCCCACATCACCTTGTCGAGTAGCGGGAGCAGTTGGGTGACGTCGTGTAGAAGAGTCCGGTGGGTTCCTGCGGTAGTGGCCCTGCCAGCAGTCAACCGCGCTCACGGTGCGGGGCCCGCGGGCGAACCAGGCGAAGGCGCCGACGAGCGGCGAGGCTGACGACGACAGGGTGGGCTCCTGTGACGGCGACCCAATGGGTCCAGCGGCGAGTGCGGGCAGCCGACGAGCTCGCGCGGGAGCTGGTTCCAGGTGATGCCGGTCTTGAGCACGAACACGATCCCGGCCAGCGCGCGCGGTCGTCGACGGGCTTGCGACCCGGGAACCGGTGACGCCGCGGCGGGCGCACCGTTAGCAGCGGGGCCACTCGTTCCCACAGCGAGTCCGGGACAAGATCCTCAACCACGCACCGCAGCCTGGCGGAGATCACCCTCCGTCTACCGCAGACACGCCGACGTCATTCTGAAACCAGCTCCTATTCTTGTGCGACGAGCGTGGTTAAGCATGAATCTGCGGGTTACCCGTGGACAGAGGAGGGCAAGACCGGCGGGCAGGAGGCGAGTGCCCAGCGAGAGGGCGCGCGGATGCTGAGCGCGATCGAGCGCCACCTAGCCAAGGACCCGATTGCCGCTCGTCGGTTCTTGACCGCCCGCACAGGTCAGGTCCGCGTGTGCTCGTGACGATCGTAGGGTCGCTGCTGCTGATGATGGTCGTCGGCGCGGTGTTGGGCTTCCGGCAGCGTCGGCGGTCTTCGCCAGGGCGGCCGGCGGCGCCGCACACGCCGTGAGGGCCGCCTCGTCCACGTCATCCACTCACGACTAGAAGAAGGGCTCATCATGACAACCACCCATCCCGTCACCAGCCGCGATGCCGCGAACGGCCCCGACGCTGCGCCCGACCTCGCCTTCTGGCGCGAGCACACCACGATCGCGCTGCAGCCGGTCGCGGCGCCGTCGATCCTGGGCCTGTTCGGGTTCGCGGTGTCCACGTTCATGGTGGCGGCGAATCTGGCCGGCTGGTTCGGCAACGCCATCACGACCCCGCTGGTGTTGTTCCCGTTCGCGTTCGCCTTCGGCGGGATCGCCCAGCTACTGGCCGCGATGTGGTCCTACCGGGCCCGCGACGGCCTGGCCACCGCCGTTCACGGGGCGTGGGGCTCGTTCTGGATCGGCTACGGCATCTACACCCTGCTGGTCGCACTCGGCGTCGCCCCCGGCGTCGCCACCTACCCCGACGCCAGGGTCGGCTTCGGCTACTGGTTCATCGGGCTGGCCGCGGTCACCTGGACCGGGTTCGTCGCCGCGCTGGCCGATAACATCGCCACCGCGCTGGTGCTGCTCACGGTGGCTGCCGGGTCGACACTGCTGGCCATCGGCTGGACCGTGGGCGTCCCCGGTTTGGTCACGATCGGCGCGATCGTCCTGGTCGCCTCGGCGATCCTGGCCTGGTACACCGCTAGTGCCATGGTCCTGGCCGGCTCCATGGGCCGGATCGTGCTCCCGATCGGCAGCCGTGGTGGCCCGAACAAGCTCGGCTCGATCCCCCGCCAGCCCATCGAGTACGCCGCCGGCGAACCCGGCATCAAGATCGGCCAGTAGGTCACGGGCCTCGCCTCGGGCCGAATTCGAGGCCGAGCGGGCGACCCGAGCCGGAGGCAGCGATCAACGCAACCCCAGCCTGACCAGCATCTCGGGACGGTAGTGCACCGCCGGATCGGCCCGGTGACGGACGTTGCGCTCGGTTCGGATGTCGGGTGTGGCCGGTAGCCCGTGCAGCGGCACAGGTTGCCCTCCAGGCCGTGCCGCACCTGCTCCTCGGACGGATCGGAGTTCTTCCAGTAACAATCCGCCGCAGCCATGATCATGCCTGGGTGCAGTAACCGCACTGCAACCCGTGATGTGCGTGGAACGCCTTTTGCAGCGGATACAGGTCTCCATCGGTGAGACCCTGCAGGCCCTGCACCGCGGTGACCTCGCATCCGTCGGCCTGAACGGCGAGGACAGTGCAACTCTTCACACTCACACCGTCCATCAGAACCGTGCACGCGCCGCAGTTGGAGGTGTCACATCCAATGGTCGTGCCGGTGCGGCCCAGCCGATCCCGCAAGTAGTGCACGAGCAACATCCGCGGCTCAACCTCGTCGTCATAGAGCCTGCCATCCACCGTGATCCGGATCATGGCACTCCTCACGATCAGCAATCGCACGCCCAGCGGTACAAGCTCCGCTGCACGGATTGCTCTCCCGAGACCGGTTCCCGAGACTCTCAAACGATCGGTGTAACTGCAGGTTGAGGAGCTACTTGCGTCCGTCGGCGAGGCGGCCGTCGAAGGAGATCTCAAAGGCGTTCAGGGCGGGCTTCCAGCGCATCGTCCAGCGTTTCCGATCTTGCCGGACAGCCGTTTCTGGCGTTTGGCGACGATCTTCGATTCGAAGCTGGCGTCCCGGTCGCGGGGCGCGTTGATCTCGACCGAGCCGACATCGGTGAGCACGGTCTTGGTGCGGTGTCCGTTTCCATCGTGTGGCCGACGCCAGGGCACCGGGGCGGGACGGGCCGGACCCGTCGATCGCCCCGACGGGTGGAGGGGCGGGCCCGAATCCCCACCTGCCAGAGCCAGGCCGTGGGCCGAGGAATCGGTCACCGTGGGCGGACGACGTCGACCCGCGCCTCAGTCTCGACCGACACCGTTCGGAGAAGGTGAACACACGTGAGTTCCACGGGATACAGGACATTCGACACCACCCTGGAGAAGACGAACGGGGTCCTCAAGCGCATCGAGGAGACTTACGGCTGGCCGAAGGAGCGCCGCAACCAGTCCTACAACGGGCTCCGTGCCGTTCTGCACGCTCTGCGCGACCGGCTGACCGTCGAGGAGACCGCGCAGCTCTCGGCGCAGCTCCCGATGCTGATCCGCGGCATCTACTTCGAGGGGTGGGATCCGACGAAGGTCCCGATGAAGATGCATCGCAACGACTTCCTCGAACGTATCGACGCGAACTTCCCCCACGAGGTCCCCGGGGGCGCGGAGCGCCTGTTCGGCGTCGTCATCGAGGCCCTGCGACGGTTCATCAGCGAGGGTGAATGGCAGGACATCCGGGCAAACCTGCCCAAGGACCTCGTGACCACCCTTCCGTAGCGCGGATCCCGATCCAGTGCGGGGCTCGATGGAAGCTCACCGATCCGGTGATCGAGGGCTGGGTCAACGCCCGGATCGCCGCCGCGCTGGTCATCGCGCCGCGCACGGTGGCCGTCCATGTGGAGAATATTCTGGCCAAGCTCGGCGCCGGGACCCGGGCACTAGCCGCAGTCCGAGCCATGGGCAAGGGCCTGTACCTGCCGCGCGCGCTGCTCGGCGGGCCGGGAGTGAGCGCGGCGAGGGTCAGCAGGGTCCAGTCGTCGCGGCGTGGACCCGGCGGCGTGGGTGGTGCTGCCGCATCTGCGCCTGGCGGGCCGAGGATCCGTGGGCTGTCGTGCCGCAGAATCGCGTCGGCACCGGGGGCGCGCCCGGTCACAGGTCGAGCTGATCGGCAGGTGCCCGGCACCGCGCCACTGCGGCCGGCGGCGGACGCGGCGTCCGCCTCCTCCCCGGTCGGCGATACCCCGCTCGATCGAGGTAGGCGGGCAGGAGCGTGGATGACGGAGCGAAAGGCGCGGGCCGGAGAGGACCCGGCGGCGCAGCAACAGGTCGTCGCCGGCCTGGTCGCCGCGCCGGGCCTGCCGCTGGAGCTGGCCGAGGATCTCGCGCACCGCCTGCCCGCCGTGCTGGCAGCACGGGCACCGGGCGTCCGGTGGGCGTTCGTGGTCCGCCCCGAACCATTGGTCGGGACGGCGAACATCGACGTCGACCTCGTGCAGCAGGCACGGGAGCGCATGCTCGCCGAGGGGTGGCAGTTCGCGATCTGCCTGACCGACCTCCCGGTGCGGGTCGGCCACCGTCCGGTCACTGCCTTCGCCTCGAGAGCTCTCGACGTCGGCGTGGTATCCGTGCCTGCGTTCGGCGCCATCGATCTCGAGGACCGGGTTCTGCAGGCGGTGCTGTACCTCGTCGGCGAGCTGGACCCGGATGCGGCCGCGAGCGAGGCTCGGCAGCCGTCCCGACCGGGGACGCATCGTCGTTCGTGGTGGCGGCGGCGACTCGACTCCGCGGTCGGTAGGCGGGACGTCCCCGAACAGGACAGCGTCCGCTTCGTCACCGCGGCCTCCGTCGGGAACATGCGGCTCCTGCTCGGCATGGTTCGGGCGAACCGCCCGTGGCGGTTGATCATCGGCCTCTCGCGCGTGCTCGTCGCGGCAGCGGGTACGGCGGCCTTCGGCCTCACCGCGGTGCCCCTGTGGTGGGTCGGGGACGCGATGAGCTGGCCTCGCCTGCTCGCCATCGGCCTGGTGGCGGCATCCCTGATCTGCGCCGCTCTGGTCGTCGGGCACCGATTGTGGGAACGGCCGCAGGTTCCCGCAGCCCGCGAGCGCGTCATGCTCGTCAACCTCGCGACAACGCTCACCGTGGCGCTCGGGGTGCTCACGCTGCTCGCCGCGCTGCTGGTCGTCACGATGCTGTGCGCGAAGGCCGTGCTCCTGCAGCCGGTCCTCGAACAACAACTCGGGCACCCCCTCGCGATAGGCGGCTACATCAGAATCGCATGGCTCGTCAGCGCCCTCGCGATGCTCGGCGGGGCGTTGGGAGCGACCTTGGAAACCGACGTGACGGTGCGCGAGGCGGCCTACGGCTATCGCGCCGCCGACGATCCCGGAGAGCGTGCGCCCGAGCCCGGTACGGACGGTCCTGACGTCGGCTGAGCTGCACCCGAGCCGTGCGGTGACGTCGTTGCGCTGGCGGGGCGAACGAGGCGTCGAGGGTGGTGCCGCCGGGCCGGTGCCCCCGGCAGACCCAGGTTCGCAGAATTCGGCTGGGATGACCCGGTGCTGGAAGGCTGCGAAACCCCGATGCCGAGGCGACATACCGGCGAGGGCGAGAGGATGACGAGCGATGGAGCTGCTCGACAAGCGAATACTGAAGCTGCTCTACAAGCCGATGAGCCTGCTCATCAGCGCGTTCGGTGGGGTCCTCGCCGCCGCGCTGTTCAAGAAGGTCTGGACGGCGGTCTCGGGTGAGGATGAGGCCCCCGACGCCACCTCGGAGCATGGCACCAAGGAAGTGCTGCTCGCCGCCGTCATCCAGGGCGCCCTCTTCGCCGGTATGAAGGCCGCGGTCGACCGCGCTGGCGCCCGGGGCTTCAAGAAACTCACCGGTACCGACCCCAACGAGTAGGTCGCGCTACCGGCAGGGGCCGCGGGCGCCGCTGCAAGCGCACACGAGGTGGGGAGGATGTGATGACGGGCGGGCGTGCCGAGCGGTTACCGGGTGAGCGGGCTGAGACGCCGACCCAGATCCCACCGGCGGGCTGGTGGCAGATCCTACGGCGGGCGTTCAAACAGAGCAACGCCGACAACGTCCCGATGCTCGCCGGCGGCGTCGCCTTCTTCGCGTTCCTGGCGGTGTTCCCCTCGCTCATCGCGGCCCTGACCCTCTACGGCCTGGTCGCCGATCCGGCCGAGATCGCCCGGCAACTGGAGGCCCTGTCCGCTGCACTACCCGCCGAGGCACGGCAACTGATCACCGACCAGCTCGCCGCGGTCACCCGGAGCAGCGAACGGTCCCTGACGGTCGGGTTGGTGGTGTCGCTGCTCGCCGCGCTGTGGAGCGCCTCCACCGCCGCGGTCTACCTCGTTACGGCGATCAGCTTGGCCTACGACGAGGTGGAGAGCCGGGGGTTCCTCAGGCTGCGGCTGATCGGACTCGGTCTCGCCCTGGGCGGTGCCGTGTTCATGCTGGTAACGCTGGGCCTGGTCGCGGTGCTGCCCGCGGCACTCGATCACCTCGGATTGGGTGTCCTCGGGCGGGCTCTGGCACAGGTCGTGCGCTGGGCGCTGCTCGTCGGCTTCATCCTGTTCGGCCTGGCCGTGGTGTACCGGGTGGCCCCGGACCGCGACCCGCCCCGATTCCGCTGGGCCTCCCCCGGCGCGCTCGTCGCCGCGGTCTTGTGGATCCTGGGCACCGCCGGATTCAGCCTCTACGTCAACTCCTTCGGCAACTACAACAAGACCTACGGCGCCCTCGCCGGAGTCGTCGTGTTCATGCTGTGGCTCTACCTGACCAGCTACGTCGTCCTGCTCGGTGCCGAGGTCAACGCCGAGGCCGAGCGGCAGACCGAACGGGACACCACCCGAGGTGAGCCGGAACCGATGGGCCGGCGCGGCGCCGAAGCCGCCGACACGCTAGCCGACCCAGAGTAAGAACAAGACCACCCGCACCCAGGTCGGCGGTTTCACGGTGGTGGCGGGGACAGCGCTGGCCTGATCTACGGGAAGAAGCACACGCTGTCGAAGTTCACGGTCCTCGAGCTGGCCGGCTCGTATGTCCACGCGGTTGGCGGTGTCAGCCGCATCTTCGACGCATCGGTCGGCCACACGGCGGATGGCAGCGAGGCGTTGCCAGCGGTGGTGATGGTGCCGGTGCGCTGGACCCTCACCGTTCCAACGAACACCGGGTCTGCCCCGATGCTCGAGCCGGATCGGACCACCCGCGCGATCCTGGGGGACGGGATCTCGGGAGAAGGCGCTGCTCGACGGACTGGGAGCCACCCAGACCGGAGCGCTGGCGGGCTACGTCGCGGGCGTGTCTGGGGCCCCGCCGGTTCCGCCGCGCGCTGGACAGGCCGTGAACAAGGGGCGCGTACAGCAGCTTCCCGCCACAGCTACGGCCCGCGCCGGGCGCGGGGCGCCACCGCCGGCCGCTGATCGAGTGGCCGGCCTCCGCACCCCCCACAGACCCCCCTGGAATGCCCGTCGTAGGGACGCAATCGTCTGGCGGAGCAGGGCGGGCGGACACCGCTGAGCCTGGTGGGCTGAGGACAGGGGCGAGGGCCGGCGGCGAAGCTGACAGGGCGGGATCACGACGGAACCCCGCCGCCACGGCAGCGCACGGTTCGCGGACACCGCTCCGTCGTCCGCGCGGCCGAGGGGGATCGAGGGAAGTGCGGTACCGGGGAGGACGGATGTGGATGGCAATCGCTGTGCCGCTGCTGGTCGGGGGGTTGGCGCTGGCCCTGCAGCAGGTCGAGGAGCGGCTAGACCGGGGGGTGGCGGAGGCGCGGGTCCACCGGGTGCCCAAGGGCGTGCCCCGCACCTCGGCAGGTTCGAACGGCCACCGGCGGGCCCTCGTGGCCGACCGGGCCCCGGGGCTTCCCCGCACGACGTCATCAGTACCGGTCGGCCGGGCGGCCGGTCACGGGAGCATGACGCCGTGACCGCCGGCGGTCCGTCGGACGAGACCCCGGGACGCCGCCCGCGGGTCGTGGTCGTGGGCGCGGGTTTCGCGGGCTACCACTGCCTGCGGACGCTGGAGAGCCGGCTGCCCCGAGGAGCGGCGGACCTCGTTGCGGTGAATCCCGCTGACTACATGCTCTACGTTCCTCTGCTGCCCGAGGTCGTGGCGTCGATCCTGGAGCCGCGCCGGGTCGCCGTCCCGCTGCGGTCCGGGCTGCCACGCACCCAGGTCGTGCTCGGCAACATCGCCGGGGTCGATGTCGCGGCGCGGACGTGCACCGTTGTCGACGTGGAGCGGCGGGCTCGGGAGCTGACTTGGGACCGGTTGGTGCTCGCGTGTGGCTCGGTGACCCGGCTGTTGGCCGTTCCCGGTGTCGCCGACCACGCAAAGGGCTTCAAGTCGATCGCCGAGGCCGTCTTCCTGCGCGACCACGTGCTGCGGCAGCTGGAGCTGGCCGAGGTGGCCGACGACCCGGCCGAGCGGGCGGCTCGGTGCACGTTCGTGGTGGTGGGCGCCGGCTACACCGGGACCGAGGTGGTCGGCCAGGGCCAGCTGCTCACCCGCGACGCGCTGCGCCAATTCCCCGGGTTGTCGCGCCGCGAGGTGCGGTGGGTGCTGCTCGATCTCGCCCCCCGGGTGCTGCCGGGGCTCAACCCGAGCCTGTCCGCGCCGGCGTTGCGGGTCCTGCGCCGCCGCGGTGTGGACGTGCGGCTGCGGACGACGGTCAGCGAGGTCACCGACACGTGCGCCCGGCTCAGCGACGGCACGCAGATCCCGACGAGAACGGTCGTGTGGTGCGTGGGTGTGCGCCCGGATCCGCTGGTGGAGGCCACCGGCCTGCCCGCCCGGGAGGGGCGCGTCGTCGTCGACGATCACCTCGCGGTGCCTGGCCACGCCGACGTCTATGCCGCAGGCGACGTGGCCGCCGTGCCGGATCCGGGCCGGCCCGGGGAGATCACCACCATGACCGCCCAGCACGCCCAGCGGCAGGGCAAGCTGGCCGGGATCAACATCGCCGCGTCGCTCGGCCACGGGCAGTCCGACCGCTACCGGCACACGGACCAGGGGTTCGTGGTCGACCTCGGCGGCGCGCAGGCCGTCGCCGACCCGTTCCACCTGCCCGTCACCGGGCTCGTGGCGAAGGCCATCACCCGCGGCTACCACCTGGCCGCGCTGCCCGGCGGGCGGGCGCGGGTCGCCGCGGACTGGCTGGTCGACGCGGTGGCCGGGCGGCAGCTAGTGCAGTTCGGGTTCGTGTCCGAGACCGCGGTCCGGCTCGGCGATGCCGACCGGATCACCTGATCCCGCACGCGGCCCCGACCGAACCCCTACGGGTGCAGGACGACCTTGGTGTAGCCCTCGATCCGCTTGTCGAACTTCTCGTACGCCATGGGCGCCTGGTCGAGGGGCAGCTCGTGGGAGACGACGAAGCTCGGCGACGTGCGACCCTCGATGATGAGGTCACGCAGCTGCCTGTTGTACCTCTTCACGTTGCACTGTCCCGTGCCCATGCGCAGGCCCTTCTCGAACAGCCTCCCGACGGAGACCAGGAGCATGCCCCGCTTCGCGTGCTCGTCGGGAGCGCCCGGATCGGACGGGACGTAGAGACCCGGCACGCCGAGCGCCCCGGTGGCCCGCACCGTGTCGACGAGCGAGTTCAGCACGACCGCCGGTTCCTCGCGTTCCTCTCTACCCGCCCGCGCCTGATACCCCACGGCGTCCACGCCCGTGTCCGTCCCTTCCCCCGCGGTCTGGTCCTTGATCTGGTCGACGGCGCTGCGCGCGGTGAAGTCGATCGGGACCGCACCGATCTCCTCGGCCTTCTGCAGCCGCTCGGGCACCCGGTCCACCACGAAGACCTTCGACGCCCCGCGCAGCAGGGCGGAGTAGGCCGCCATGAGACCGACCGGTCCGGCGCCGTACACCGCGACGCTGACGCCGGGAGACACCCCGGCGAGCTCGCAGCCGTGGTACCCGGTGGGGAAGATGTCGGCGAGCAGGATGAAATCGGTCTCGTGCTCCGTCCCGGGGGGCAGTTTCAGGCAGTTGAAGTCCGCGTAGGGGACACGCAGGTACTCGGCCTGACCCCCGCGGTAGGGACCCATCGCGACGTAGCCGTAGGCGCCACCGGCGAACCCGGGGTTCACGGTCAGGCAGAAGCCCGTGTAGCCCGCCACGCAGTTCTTGCAGAACCCGCATGCGACGTTGAACGGCATCACGACCCGGTCGCCGGTCTGCAGCGACGTGACCCCTTCCCCGGCCTGGTCGATGATCCCCATGTTCTCGTGGCCGAACACGATCCCGGGCTCGGCGGCCGTACGACCTTCGTACATGTGCAGATCGGAGCCACAGATGGCGGTCGACGTGATCTTCACGATCACGTCGTTCGGGTGCTGGAGCTTGGGGTCCTCGACCTCCTCGACGGCCACCTTGAACGGCTCCTTGTAGACGACTGCTTTCACTGTCCCTGCCTCCGATGGACGATCGGCGCGGGCCCTGGCGCACCTGGCACGGGCCCAGTGCGAATCGTGGCCGCGTGGCGGGGCGCAGGCGTGGTCCTGCCGACGCGAAGCGGGGCCGGCGCCCCTGGCTCGCCGGGCCGAGCCGGTTGCGGCGCCGGCACGGGGTCCAGAACCGCGCGGGTCACGTTCGAGATCCCACATCCGCCCGTACCGCCCGCAGGCCACGAGGAGCCGGGCGTGCGTGCCGTGCTCGACGACCCGCCCCGCGTCGAGCACGCCGATCTCGTCCATGTCCCCGAGGGTCGCGAGCCGGTGGGCGACCAGCAAGGTCGTGCGCCCGGCCGCGGCGCTCAGCAGCTCGGCGGGATCCACAACTGGTAGGCAACCACGACCGAACTCGTTCTGGGAGGTCTCGTCCGGCCCACCGGCGGCCGGCTGGCCTCCCACTGGAAAGGTGACGACGAAGGGAACGACGGCTCGCGCGTCGAGCAGGCTGGCTATGCATCCGCAGCAGCGATGATCGGCCACGCACCTCCGCCCCGCAACGCCGATACCTACGTCCACGGCGCGACGGACAGCGTAGGCGCGCACCCACCGGCTCAGGGGGCATGCGGTATGACGCTCCGACCTGGCGGGCTCCTGGGGCACACCCTTCGTGCCGTCGAGATCGCCGAAGACTCCATCCACGTGGTCGTCGCGATCCTGCTCACCGCGCTGGGCATCACTGATCACCGACACCGCGCGCCACATCGCACTTGTCTTGGCCGGCCCCTACAACCTGCCGGTGATCGTGATCCCGGTTCTCGAGGAACCCTGCTGCTGTTCATCGTCGCTGAACTGCTGCACACCGTCGCCATCGCGATCCAACATCGGGGTGCCCCGGACCCCGAACCCTTCCTGGTCGTGGGCCTGGTCGCCGGCATCCGGCGGGTGCTCATCCTGACCGCCGAAGCCGAGCAGTCGTTCCGCTGGAATCCGCCAGGAATCGAACTGCTCATCCTGATGGCGCTGATCCTCGTCATGGCCATCACCACCCTGGTCTGGCGGCGCTCGATCCGCCTCCGTGGGAACGAGACCTCGGTGACCGCTCCTTCTCCGGCACGAAAGGGACAGAGATGACCGATCGAAACGCCCGTCCTCGGGACGCGTGGAGCGCCGCGGACTGGCAGCGGGCGGCGGCCGAGGTGCTGCGGCAGGCCGCGCGGAAGGCGGCCCCGGGGCCCTGGCGATGGGGCGACCCGGCCGCCGCGATCGGCGCGCTGGAGCGGTACCGCACGACCCTGGAACGCTCGCCGATGCACGCCGCGTTCCCGACCGTGCGGCGCAGAGACGATGACAGCGAGGCGGTACTCCCCAGGTTGAAGGACCCGCTGGACGTGTTCGAGGACACGGTGGACTCCATCGCCCCGCCCGTGCACGCCAACGCCCGCTGGATCACGGTGGTCAGCCCGTCCATTGCCGAACCCCTCGCCGCCCTACTCGACGCCCTCGCCGAGAAGGCAGAGCAGATCATCAACGCGGGCGGGTCGGTGGACGAGGAGCCCTATCTGTCCGCGGTCGTCCTGGCCAAGCGGATCCTGGAGGCAGCAGAGGGCTGGCCGGCGGACTGATGTGGTGGCGTCCCCAGCCGCCTGCTGAAGAAGGCGCTGTTGGCGGGCGGGGCGACGCCCCGACTGACGGCCAGCGGGCCGCCGACGGTGCCGCGCTCGGATGGGGCCGGGACACGGGCGTCGGAGGCCGGTGGCATCTGGGGACGATCGCTGATCGCAGACCCTTGTCCGTCACACGGGGACCGGTGGTCCTGACAGGTCGGCTCGTGCGGCCCCGACTCACGCTCTGAGGACCAGGCTTGAGGAAAGGACCGTCCTGAACAATCGCATCTGCGCGAGGGCGCACGGGGCCGGCAACGGCCGGGACGCCGACACACATCGGTGGGCGGCCCAACCGGGATGTGGATCTCGGCGACTTGCGGGGCATCGCCGGGAACCGGTGCGCAGACCGCAGCAGCGCCTAGGCGGCGGTGAGCGAGCAGTGCATGGAGATGGAGGAGGACACCGATGTCATTGATGAGGTCCGATCCGCTTGCGGGTTTTGAGCGGTTGACGCAGCAGATGATGGGGGAGAGGCAGGGACCCCGGCCGATTCCGATGGCCGCCTTCCGCAGGGGTGATCAGGTCGTTGCCTACTTCGATCTGCCGGGGGTCAGACCTGAAGATGTCGACATCACCGTTGAGCGCAACGTCGTCACGATCCGCACGGAACGGCGTCCCGCCTACCAGGAGGGCGACGAGGTGATCGTCGACGAGCGCCCCTACGGAACCTTGAGCCGGCAGGTGCTCCTCGGCGACAGCCTGGACCTGGACAAGATGACCGCGGACTACGCGCGCGGTGAGCTGCGCCTCACGATCCCGGTCTCCGAGAAGGCCAAGCCCCGGCGGATCGAGCTCCGGACCAGCGACCAGGAACCACAGCAGGTCACGGCGAAGGCCGCCGAAGGTGGCACACGCTAGACGAGGATGAGCGAGCACGCGCCGGCGGCCGGGCCGATGGCGGTGCGGCCTGGCCGCTGCGGCACCGCGGACAGGTCGCGCGGTCATGAGCACGACACCGGCGACGCTCCAGCCCCACGGCGGGCCGGTCCCATCGCCGGCGAAGCGCGGCCAGCGGCGGGGTCGTTGCCAAGCGGGTCGGTGGGGCCGAGCAGAAGTGCATCGGTAGCGGCCGGCTTGTCGTGAGCGGCACGCTGATCCCCGACCGGCAGTGGTTCGAAGATGTCGATCGGGCCGCGCGGGATGCCCGGGTTGCCGGCGGTGGAGACCCAGAGGCCGAGCAGGCGGGTCTGCCAGGGCTCGGCGCGGCGATGGGCCGAGACACGCTCGTGGAACAAGCGGGACGAGTACCTGGCAGCGAGGGATGCGATGCAGGGGCTGTCCGACCGCTACCAGCGTCTTCTCGATGAGAGCGAGCGCGCCGGCTACGTCCATCTGCGGGAAGCCCGAGTGTTCTCCCCAGGTGACCCTCCGCTGCCCGGGAACGGGATGTACCGGAGAGGAAGGCTCTAGGCTGGTCAACGAGGTCTCCGGTCAGATGCTGATCTTCTTCGTCGTTGATCCGTCTACCGGAGACCTCACCCGCAACCGGTCACCGACACGCCCTACCGGGCCCACCGCCCCGCCCGGACTTCCTAAACAGCACCACCGACGCCGACGATTCGGTCGATCGTGTCCGCGGTGGTGGTGGAAGGGCTGTCTCCCTCCTTGCCGAGCTTCACTACGTCGTCCCCCGGGCAAAGCCTGCGCTGCAAGATCCTTTTCGCCCTTCGGGTTCGCTGCGCCCGACAAGCATCTTGGCGACTCCGGGCTTGGTCGGGGGATCCCTACGACTCGGTGGAGGCGCTCTCACGGCGATGCGGCAACTGCCGATCGCCCCGCCTGACCGGCCAAGGAGTGAGAGCCCATGAGTGATCTCCGGGGCCAAGCTCATCAGCCACATGGTG
>NZ_JAODNI010000024.1 GCF_025465255.1 Pseudonocardia sp. | reverse complement strand
CGGGCGTTATGACTGCGGTCACTCCACCCCTCCCGAGGCTGCGACCCCCACGACCCACGAGCCCCCACACCACCGCTCACCTGCGGTTTTGACTGCAACGCGGCCCGATCGGCCTGCCCATCCCGCGTAGCGGGAACGTCGGCGAAGACGCGACGACCCGGAGCAGCGCGCTCGCCACCTCGAACGACGGCGCTCCCCCTTCTCCCTGTCGCGGGGCGACGTGTTGCCCCTGCGCTGCGCCCACCCGTCGGCCGAGCCCACGTGGTGCCTGAAGCGCCCGGAGATGCCGCATCCATGGTCCGTGCCCCGTCCTTCAGCGTTCGTGCCTCGAGACGCCCGGTACCTGTCGACGGGCGCCGGTTCGGCGGCTCCCCCGTCCCGGGTGGCCTGCACCGCCTACCCGAGCGCCCGACACAGCACGACGAGGTCGGTGGTCCACCCCCGCAAAGGTGCACGACGTCCGTGGGGTCCAACAGCGGCATGCGCCTCACCGGCGCCGGCCCGTATGACGACACGACGAGGGCTCGGCGGCTACACCCGCAGCTCGCACATCTCCACCCACCACGCACGGCACAGCCCGACAAGGATCGGCGGCTCACGGCCCCCAGCACGCTCACGATCGACCGGGCGCGCACCGCCCAATCCGAGAGGCCTCGACGGTTCACCCATCTCCCGTGCGCACGTCACTCACCGGCCCGACCCGTGCCGACGGCGAGGACCGCGTCGGCAGCAGCCAGCGCGGCCAGCGCGGCTCAGCCCTCCCACAATGGGCACGGGCACCTCAGTGCGCCCACGGCACAACCGACCGAGCCCGTCGGCCACCTGCCCTCGGCACGCGTACCGGTCGGCCAGACACGCGTCTCGACCCGTCACCTGGTCGGCGAGGTTGCGTGATGCCGGCACTCAGCGCTGCCGGGGCGGTGAGCCACGTCAGGCGACGTCCGCACGCTCGGCCCGGCACATTCGCTCTCCCGGCGTCCGACCGGCGCTCCGGAAAGCCGGCACCGAGCTCACAGACCGATAGAAGATCGTCTTGATCGCAGATTCACGAAGTCGCATCCGAATATCGGAGGAAAACGCACGGCAGACCTCCGTCGGGCAGCGCTTCCGGCGGCGTCTTCGCAGGCCCGGGCCATCGACCACCCGAAGGAGTGAGCACCTCATGCGGATGCCGCTCGTTGAACTCCACGAGCGTCTCTCATCGGGAACGCCGTGAGCGCGGGGGCGAAAAAACTCACGGACCACCGATGGGAGACGCTCCATTTCGTTCTCGGGCGCGGATTCTCGTGCCCCGGCTACGCGATGCGTGCCGACCGAGACCGACCTGGGCCCCACAGGTCCCTCACCACATCGGCGGAGGCCACGAGAGCAGCCGAGGTGCGGATGCCGAGCCTCCGAACAGCGCGAAGTGCGTGTGGTGCCATCCCGAAGAGGCCCGGATCGGCGCCTCCAGCCCCCTGCTTCGGCCTGCGCGACGCGGTGCGCCGACCAATGGCGGACCCCGGACACAGTGCGGCCCGGTCGCTCGGGGACGACCGGGCCGCTGTGTGCCTCCCCCGGTGCACGCCCGCTCCCCAGCGGCGCGCAACTTGTAGGCGAACCATGTCTCGTACGGCGCGGCTATACCGTTACCGGACCGCCCGCGCGTCGTGCCCGGGCGCGCATCGAGCGACGTCCCTGACCGGCCGGATCCGGTCGGCGCCAAGGTGGTCGACGCGCAGAATACCGAGATCGCCCTGCGCCGGTTGGCGGACACCGACGTCGACCTGATGGTCACCGACATCGAGCCGCTCTCGGGCGCCGACGGGCTGGAGCTGACCGCCACCGTCCGCAAGAGGTACCCGGTGCTGCCGGTCGTCGTGCTGAGCGGGCACACGACGTTCGACCACGCTGTCGTCGCCATGCGGGCGGGAGCGTCGGAGTTCCTGCCGAAGCCCGTCGACCCGGAACGGCTCACCACGGCCGCGACGGCGCTCCTCGAGCAGCGACGCAGACGGGTCGCCATCGAGGCCGTGTCGGTCCTCGCAATCTCGGCGCATCCCGACGACGCCGAGATCGGGATGGGCGCCACGCTCGCCTCCGGCCCGCGGTCGTCTACCTGCACTCCGTCGAGGACACGCACCAGGACCATCGCGTCGTGCACCGGGGCCGGGCTCGTCGCGTCCTGAAGGTGCCGATCGTGCTCTGCTACCAGAGTCCCTCCGTGACGGTCGCCTTCCGACCCGGCGGTTCAACGACATCACCGGCTTCGTGGACATCACGCTGGCCGCGCTCGCCTGCCACCGGAGCCGGTCCACGGCCTGGTACATGGAGCCCGAGCTCGTCGAGGCGACGGCGCGGCACCGGGGCCGGTACGGCCGGATCCGGCACGCGGAGCCGCTGGAGGTCGTCCGGGACGTACCGCGTCCCGTCGTCGAGGCCGATCCGAATGCCCGGGCGAACGGGCTGACGGTCAGCCGCTGAACCGCGCGGGCAACGGCGGCGTTCGCGGCCGCCGGTCCGCCTCCTTGTTCTCGTCGAACCACACGAGCCCGGCGATCCCGGACGGCACAGGATGGTGATCCGTAACGTAGGGCCCGTGCGTCGAAGCCCCGGTCCCTTCGCGCACGCACCGTTCCGGTGGCTGGTCGCAGCGCGGATGACGTCGTTGCTTGGTAACGGCATCGCGCCGATCGCCCTCGCCTTCGCGGTCCTCGACCTGACCGGCTCCGCCACGGATCTGGGGCTCGTCCTCGCGTCGCGGTCCGTCGCGACCGTCGTCCTGCTCCTGGTGGGCGGGGTGATCGCGGACCGGCTGCCGCGCCAGCTCGTGCTGGCCGGGTCGTCGGTACTGGCCGCGCTCAGCCAGGCGGCCGTCGCGACGCTGGTCCTGACGGGGACGGCGACGATTCCCCTGCTCGCCGTGCTGAGCGTGGTCAACGGCGCGACCGGGGCGGTGATCTTCCCGGCCTCGTCGGCCCTGACCCCGGACACGGTGCCCGCGCCGCTGCTGCAGCGCGCGAACGTGGTGCTCCGGCTCGGGAACAACGGCGCCATGATCCTCGGGGCCGCGGCCGGCGGGGTGCTGGTCGCGGCGGTCGGGCCCGGCTGGGGCCTGGTCGTGGACGCGGCCGGGTTCCTGCTCGCGGCCGGGTTCGCGTCCCGGGTGCGGGTCGACGCGCGGGACCGCGAGCCGGGCACGAGCGTGCTCACCGATCTGCGGGACGGCTGGCGGGAGTTCTCCCGCCGGCGCTGGGTGTGGATCGTCGTGGCGCAGTTCAGTGTGGTGAACGCGGCCTTCATCGGGGCGACGACGGTGCTCGGCCCGCTCGTCGCGGACCGGTCGTTCGGCCGGACGGCGTGGGGTGTCGTGGTCGCGGCCGAGTCAGTCGGGCTGGTGCTCGGCGGCCTGCTCACGCTGGCCTGGCGGCCGCGACGGATGCTCGCCGTCGGCGTCGCGTGCACCCTGGTGAGCGCGGCGCCCGCCCTCGCGCTGGGTCTGCAGCCGCCGTTCGTCGTGGTCGCGGCGGCCGGGTTGCTGGCGGGGATGGCGATCGAGATCTTCGCGGTGGCCTGGGACATGTCCCTGCAGCAGCACATTCCGTCGGACCGCCTCGCCCGCGTCTACGCCTACGACGCGCTGGGCTCGCTGATCGCGGTGCCCGTCGGTGAGGCGGTGGTGGGTCCGCTCGCGGAGTCCGTCGGGCTGGCGGCGACGCTCGCGGGGTGCGCGATCGCGATCGCCGCCGCGACGCTGGGGGCGCTGGCCAGCCGTTCCGTGCGGGGACTCGTGCGAGTGTCCTAACAGCTCTCCTCGAGCTTCACCGCACCGAAGTCGATCGAGGTCGAAGAGTCGATGTCGCTGCCCGCCGGCACGCTCTGGTCGCAGACCTTCCAGTTCCGGTCGACCACCTGCTCGCGGCCGGCGCCGGTCCGGTCGTGCGAACTCGTGACGGCGATCGCGAAGCTCGTGAGGGACTGGATCGCATTCTGGGCGTCCTGCAGGTTCGCGCCGACGAGATCCGGCATCGCCCATCTCGCCTCCGGCGCGACGGCGGTCTCCGCGGCCCGGGTCGGAGTCGCGCTGCCGGCCGGCGCCGCGGGCGCCGTCGGGGTCCTCGGCGCCTTGTCCAGAGGCATCGACCGGGCGATCTCGCTGAGCGCCCGGGCTTTCCGAGGGTGATCGCGCCGTCGGCGAGCGCGTCGAGGGTGCCGGGGAAGCCGCGGGTGAGCACCCGGGCTTCGCCGAGCAGGGATCCGGCGGCCAACCGACCGCGTAGGTCGCGGTCGACGCCCGCGTCGCAACCCCGCAGTCGATCACGCCCCCGATGAGTGACTCGGACGCCTGCGCGGTCACGGACGTCCGGTTCGACGGCGCGGGCGCCATGCTGTGGGCCGAGGGATCAGAGGGCCGCGCGGACCCGCGACGCGACGTCGTCGAGATCCCTCCGGGAGGACCGCCGTGACCCCGGACTGAGCCGGAACCGGTCGCCCTTGAACCGCGGGATCACGTGCAGGTGGACGTGGAAGACCTCCTGGCCGGCCGCCTCGCCGTCGGCCAGGAACAGGTTGACGCCCTCGCAACGGACCCCGATCGTCCGGACCACCGCGGCGAGGCGCTGCCCGACCGCGAAGACGCGCTGCCCGTCGGGCTCCGACAGGTCTGCGAGGCCCACGCCGTGCACCTTCGGGACGACCAGCAGGTGCCCGGGGTTGACGGGGTTGAGGTCGCAGAACGCCAGCACCTGATCGTCCTCGTGGACGAGGCTCGCAGGAACCTCCCGTCGCACGATCCGGCAGAACACGCATTCCATGACGCTCAGCGTGGCACGGGCTCGGCGTGTAGATCGTCGACGTCGGTCGAGACCGCGATCTCCCGGCGCGGGACGACGGGGCGTTCCCTCTCCGGACCTGCCGGACGGATCCGGAACGGGTGTGACCCGGCGGATCCCGGCGGACAGGGGCACCATGACGAGGATGAGCGCACAGCGGAGGAGGGCCGGCCGGAGCACGCTCGACCTCCTGGGGCCCCGCGGGAACCAGGCCCTGGACGGGCGCACGTGACCGGCTTACCCGTGCTGCGCCAGACCGTCCTGGACTGCACCGACGCGCGCGCCCTCGCCGAGTTCTACCGCAAGCTGCTGGGGCTGCACTACCGGCCGGGTGACGAGCCGCCGACGCCCGGCGAGCCTGATCCGCGGGGCCGGGACTGGCTGGTCCTGCGGAACGCCGAGGGCGGCCCGCAGCTCGCGTTCCAGCAGGTGGCGGAGCTGCCCGCGGTCACCTGGCCGGATGGGCCGCACCCGCAGATGCTCCACCTCGACCTGACCGTCCCGTCCGCTGTGGACCTGGACCGCCAGCACGTCCGGGCGCTCGAGCTGGGCGCGTCGCTGCTGCGGGACCGCGCGGACGACCCCGGGGAACCGCTGCGGGTCTACACGGACCCGGCGGGGCACCCGTTCTGCCTGTTCGTCGCGGAGATCCAGGAGGCCTAGAGCGTGGCGACGGCGCTCATTGCTGCTGGGCGCGGGCCGCCTGCTCCTCGGACGCCTTCACGACCTGGATCTGGTCGCCGATCTGCAGATAGTCGAACCAGGCCTCCGCGTCGACCGGCTCGAGGTGGATGCAGCCGGCCGACGAACGGGCCGGGCTCCCGCTGTGGAAGGCGATCCCGCCGTCCTCGAAGAAGACCGACCACGGCATCGGGGCGGGGTCCCCGTTGGGCAGCCGGGACTCCTGGCTGACGTGGTCCTTCTCCTTGCGGTACACGCGCAGCGAGTGACCGACCGGGGTCTCCTCGCCGTTGCCGCCGGAGGCGATGGCGACCGGGCCGCGGATGACGGTCCCGTCCTGGATCAGCCAGGCCCGCTGCGAATCGAGGTCGACGCACGACTTCGCGGTGATCGAGCACGGTGTGTCCGGCACGAGCGGCTGCGCGCGGGCGGCCTGCGCGGCCGGGCTGTCGGCCCACGCCTCCCCCGCCAGCACCGCGCTGACCAGGAGGAACACGCCTGTCCCCACCGCGGCCGCCGATCTGCCCCTGAGCCGCATCCCCACGCGTCCCGCTCCTCACCGTCACGCGGCGCCGCCGGCGGCCGCGATCGAACTCCTACCTGGAGAACGCCCGTGGGCGGCAGAGGTTGCGGGTCAGGGGTTCGACGGGCGGCGGCGTCGCCGAACGGACTCCCTAGGTCGTAGCTGGCCAGGACCACGTCGTCCTGCTGCTCGGGGGGCGATACCGAGGGTGCCGAGCCACCGCGTCAGCGCGCGGCGTAGCCCCGACCAGCCCCGATGCCAGCTCGATCACGTCGAACCAGTCGCCCCCGACCTTGATCCCCGTCGCCACCGGCAGGTAGCGGGCGACGATGTCCAGGCCCGGTACGTCGGGCACGACCGGGAGCATGCTCCGGGACAGCTCGGTCGCGAAGTTGCGCTCCCGCTCGAACAGGCGGACGTTGTCGAGCGCGATCGCCGCGTAACCGGCGATGCCCTCGGCCAGCGACTGGTGCCGCTGGGTGAACCGCCCCGTCTCCGGGTGCCCGAAGGAGAACCCGCCGAGCACCTCGCCGGTGGTCGGGCTGATGACCGGCACCGCGAGATGGCTGTGGACCGGCAGACGTCCCTCGGGCATCCCGTAGTAGGGCGCGTTCCGACGGCCGCGCCGACCCGTGATCTCGATCATTGAAACGGAGGGCCCGGGATGTTCGATACAGGGAGTACTGGCGTGCTCACTTTTCTCGCCGGTTCGACGATTTTGGCGTTCGAGGAAAGGCAGTTCGTTGGTCATGCGCTCCGGACCGGACCCGCTTCAGCAGGAGCGGAGCCCCGAGAGTCGGCCCGCGGGACGCCCGTCACCGGAGGTGATGGACGCCGTGCAGAAGTCCTGCCTGGCGGTGGCGGAGCGGCCGGTACTGCTGGCCGAGGTGTTCTACGGGCACCTGTTCGAGATGGCGCCGTGGCTCCGGCCGATGTTCGCGGCCGACATGACCGACCAGATGCAGAAGATGACCGACACGCTGCTGGCGGCCGTCGCGCAGCTGTCCACGGCGGACACCGCCGACCTCGAGGTGCTGCTCTACCGGATGGGTGCCGACCACTACGTCCGCCACCAGGTGGAACCCGCGCACTACGTCTACGTCGCCCACGCCCTCACCCGCGCGGTGCGCGACGTCGCCGGCTTGGAGTACAGCAGCTACCTGAGCTCGGCGTGGATCGCCCTGTGCCAGTGGGTGAGCATGCACATGTGCGCCGGCGCCCGGGCCGCCATGGCCGACGCCCCCGTCGAGAGGCTCGCGTCCGCGCTGCCCAGGCCCCGCACGAACCCGGACGAGGCCCGCCGCGGCCGACCGTAGCCGCCGCCCCGTCCGACCGAGATGTCGCGAGCCCCAGGCTCGCCCGCCACACGCCGTTCCGCTCCCGCGGGTACGAGTTCGCGCGCCCGGCCGACCGGCCGCGAGCGAGCGACGACCGTGGGCGGTTGCCCCGTGAACCCGGAGGAGAGCAGTGACAACCCTGGCTGGCGCACCTGTGCACCGGACCGACGAGGCCGTCGTGCCCCGGCAACCGTCGGCCCCCCGGACGCCTCCCGGCCCGCACACCGCGCGGTGCCCCGTGACCGGCGTACAGGGCAGCGGCGGACGGGACGAGCCGGTCGAGTTCGCCGCCGCCGAAGACTTCCTGCGCCAGTTCCACTCCGAGGTCGGCTCGCCCACGCCGTTCGACGAGCGCGCCCACGCGGTGCGCGCCGAGATCGACGAGACGGGCACCTACGAGCACACCCTCGCCGAGCTGACCTTCGGCGCCCGGGTCGCCTGGCGCAACGCGGCCCGCTGCATCGGCCGGCTGTACTGGAACAGCCTGCACATCCGCGACCGCCGCAGCCTGTCCGTCCCCTCCGACGTCGCCGCCGAGAGCATCGCCCACCTGCGGGAGTCCACCCGCGGTGGCCGCATCCGGTCGACCATCACGGTCTTCGCCCCCGACCGACCCGGCCGGCCCGGCCCCCGGATCGTCAACGAGCAGCTCATCCGCTACGCCGGCCACCGACGGCCCGACGGCAGCGTCCTCGGCGATCCCCGCTCCGTCGACCTCACGACCAGAGCCGTCGCGCTGGGCTGGGACCGCCCGAACCCGCCTGGGCCCTTCGACGTCCTCCCGCTCCTCGTCACCGACGGGAACGGGGCCACGTCCCGGTACGACGTGCCGCGGGACGCCGTGCTCGAGGTCCCGATCAGCCACCCCGAGCACCCGTGGTTCGCCGAGCTCGGCCTGCGCTGGCACGCCGTGCCGGCGATCAGCAACATGCCGCTGGAGATCGGCGGGGTGCGTTACCCCGCAGCTCCGTTCAACGGCTACTACGTGGGGACCGAGGTCGGGGCGCGCAACCTCGCCGATGCCGACCGCTACGACATGCTCCCGACCGTCGCGGCCCGCCTCGGCCTCGACACCACGTCGGCCCGGACGATGTGGAAGGACCGGGCCCTGGTCGAGCTGGTCCGGGCCGTCCACCACTCGTTCGACCGGGCCCGCGTCACCATGGCCGACCACCACACGGAGTCCGAGCGCTTCCTCACCCACCTGCACCGGGAGGAGGGGGCGGGCCGGCGCTGCCCCGCCGACTGGAGCTGGATCGTCCCCCCGATGTCCGCCAGCACCACCCCTGTGTTCCACCGCTACTACGACGAGCCGCGGGCGGACACGAGGCCGGCCTACCTCCCGCCGGGCAGCTGACGGGGCTTCCGCCGGCGGAGCCACAGCTGATGTCCGTCGCCCGTGGTGGAGATCTTCTGCCCGCCTGCTGTCGACCCGCGCGCGGCCGCGTACCCCCGACCGGCGGACGCGACCCCGCCCGGATCCCGACGCGATCGCCGCCGTCGAGGACGCCGCCGCGCTGCTGACCTCCCTCGGACATCACGTCGAACCCGCGGCCAGCGGCGTCGACGAGCGCCGGCTGGCCACGGACTTCCTGACCATGTGGTTCGCCGCGATCGCCCCGGTCCCCTTCATGCAGCTGGCCAACATCACCGGCCGCCCGGCCATGTCGGTACCGCTGTACTGGACCGCCGACGGGCTTCCGCTCGGCGTCCAGCTCGTAGGCGCGCCCGGAACCGAGGGCCGCATGCTCGGCCTGGCCACGCAGCTCTAGAGCGCCCGGCCGTGGTTCGACCGCGAGCCCCCGATCTGACGTTCGCACATCGCTCGTCGGCGGCGACCGTCACGCGGGCCGGCGGCGGGGGCGGGTTCGACCGGATCCGGGTGAACTGCGTCCACCCGGGAACTGTCGACTCCCCCTGGATCAGCCGGTTGCTCGACGCCGCCCGCAACCCGGACGACGAGCTGGCCGCGCTGAGGGCCCGGCAAACCGATCGGACGGCTGGTGACCACCGCCGAGGTCGCGCACGCGATCGTCTACCTGGCGGACCCGGCCGCAGGCTCCGTCACCGGCACCGAGGTCGCTGTGGACGGCGGGATGGCGGGACTGCGCTGCGCTCGGTGACGGCCTTCCCGCCGTGGTGATCGAGGCGTCGTCGAGGGGGCGGTTCCTCGGTCACCCCCGCCGGGAACCGGCGGTCCTCCCGGCCGGCATGGGCCTGGAAGGTCAGGTGCGCAGGATCATCTCGTCCTCCAGGGCCGTCGAGACGATCTCCCAGCGATGCGACGGTGCAACGAGTACGTGCACCGCACTTCTGGGGAGGAACGCATGGCTCGCGGACTCGACGGCACCCGGATCGCGATACTCGCCACCGACGGGGTGGAACGGGTGGAGCTCGAACAACCCCGCGGCGCCCTCTACGGTGCCGGCGCGACGAGCGATCTGCTGTCGATCCACCCCGGCGAGATCCAGGCCCGGCAGTTCGACCTGGTCTCGGCGGGAACGTTGTCGGTCGACCGGCAGGTCACCGACGCGTCCGTCGACGAGTACGACGCGTTGCTCCTGCCCGGCGGCACGGTCAACCCCGACACGCTGCGGCGGAACCAGGACGCCGTCAACTTCGTCAAGTCGTTCGTGGCCACCGGGAAGCCGGTCGCGGCCATCTGTCACGGCCCCTGGACGCTGGTCGAGGCCGACGTCGTCCGCGGTCACCGGTTCACGTCGTGGCCGAGCCTGCGGACGGACCTGCGCAACGCCGGGGCGGAGGTCGTCGACGAGGAGGTCGTCGTCGACGGGCAGTTCACCACCAGCCGCTCCCCCGCGGACCTGCCCGCCTTCTGCGCGGCGATCGTCGAACAGTTCGCCGGCGCCGGGGTGTCCCGTTAGCAGGACGTCCGTCGGCGGCCGGACGACGATGCCGGCGGAGTGCGACCCGTGGGCCGCGGCGGCGGAGCGCGTCGCGGCGGACGGCGGGTCCACCGGCGGACCGCTACGAATGCCCGGATGCCGCCGGCTCGTCGTCGTGGTCGCGCACCCGCACGAGGAGCTGTGCGCAGCCGGCGGGCTGCTGCACGAGTTGGTCGCACGCGGCGTGCCGGTGTCGACCCTCGTGGTGACCGACTGCGGCGCCGAGCATCTCGCCGCGGCGTACCGCACGCTGGGGCTGACGCGCGTGCGGCGGCACCGGCTCGGCCTACCGGGCGGGCGCGTCGAGGCTTCGGAGCACGACGTGCTGGCGGCCGTCAGCGAATTGGTGGGCTTCGGTGACCCGGACGGGCTGTGGTGCCTGGCGCCCTGGGAGAGGGACGGCCACCCGGACCACGACGCGGTGGGGAGGGCCGCCGGCATCGCCTGCAGCGCTTATCACCTGCCGCTCCTGCGCTACCCGGTCGCCGCGACGGACCGGATCCGCTCGCTCCGTTTGCCCGATCCCCGGACGCACCACCTGGCCCTGACCGAACCGATCCGCCGACGCAAGAACCGGGCGTTGGCCCGGCTGCGGGGGGCCGGCTCGAGCGCCGACGTCGAGCAGGTCGCCACAACGGAGGTGTTCCTCGGTGACCACGGGGCGGCCGGCTGGGGGTGAGGCCGGGATGGCGACGTGAGCCCGGTCCCTGCGGCGGTGGCAGGGACCGGGCTGCGGCGCTCCGGGCCGCAACTCGCCTAGGGCACTTCCGCCACCGCGGTGTCGATGCGCGCGGCGAGGTCGATGTCCATCTCGGTGACCGCGTCGATCGACTTCGTCCAGGCGACGAACCGGACGCCGCCCTCGACCGGCTCGACCCGGACGTGATGGTCGAGCTCCTGCTCCGCCCGGTCCACGCGCTTACGCAGGGGCTCGATCCGCTCCTGCGGGAGCAGCACCGTGCGGGTGATGCGATGGCAGTCGCCGGACCAGTCCTCGAGCTCCCGCAGCCGGCCGTCCAGCTCGTCGGGCAGGATGCGCCTCGGGTGCCCGGCCACCGCGGCGTCGGGCACCGGCGCCGGCACGAGGAGGGCCGCCAGTCCGGCCGGAAGCTGGTGACGCAGCCGCTCCGCCAGGTCCGGAGCCTCCGCGGTCAGCTCGGCGAGCACCTGCTCCGCGATCTCCCGGCCCCGCTCCGGCGAGTGGCGAGTGCGGCGTGCGACCTCGGCCGAGAGCTGCTGCGGCTCCGGGGACACTCCCGGGTACGCATCGGGCTCGGCGTCCTCCACGACCCGCTCGCCCAGCAGACCCGGCAGTGCCGCCGCGTAGTCCGCCCGTTCGGCGTCCCCGAGCCGCTCGCCCACGGCGGTCAGCACCGCGGCCGTCGCGTCGCGCGCCTCGTCCGTGCCGGACAGACCGGTGCGACGCTTGACTCCGTCGATCAATGTCGTGTAAGTCGTCACGTCCGGCGGGTACCCGCCCGCCACCTGCCGACACGTTCGCGGGGCGCTGCCCGGATCGCACGGACGGTCGCCACGGCTGCCGCTCCCCCACCTTCCGTTCGAGGCGAGCGGCAGCTACCCGGGCAGGTGGTGCTCCACGTCCGCCGGGGCGTCGGGCAAGGCGCGAAGGTCGGCGACGAGACGCTCCCGGTCCCGGTCCGCGGGGAGCATCCCGCCGAGCGGCACCGCGGGACGGAACTGGGCGAGGCGGAAGGGGCGGAAGGGGCGGCGTCCGCCGGCGAGCAGGGCGCCGGCGGCGGCGAGGATCCGCGGGATCCGGCTGCCGGGCGCTCCGGTGGCCAGCGCGGCGGGAGTGACGTGGGCGTCCATGATCCGGTCTCCGATCCGGGATGCGGGGCGTGTTCCCCGACGCCCGTCACGGTGGCCCTGATCACGCCCGCGCACTGTCGAGCCGCCGGACGATCCGCGGGACGACCGCGTCGTCCGTCGATCGGAGGACGGCGGTCGGAGAGACCTAGGGGATGCGCTTCTTGGGCGGCGGCGGCATGTAGGTGACCCGGCTGGGCCGGACACCGAGTCGCACCTGCGCCTCCAACCACAGCAACGCCGCTCCGGTCGGGTCGATCACCGGGACGAAGGTGCCGTCGGCGGCGAGCCGGGCCTGCAGCTCCGCCGCGACATTGATCATCCCGGTGCAGCCGAGCACGATCACCTCGGCCTCGCCGGCGTCGACCGCCGCCCTGGCCTGCTCGTGGAGCCGGTCCAGCAGCGCGTCCGGGTCGTGCAGGGTGAGCACCGGCATGTCCACGACCCGCACCGAGCCGACCCGGTCGGTGAAGCCGTAGCGACGGATCAGACCGCGGATCATCGGCACCACGTTCGGCAGCACTGTCACGATGCCCACCTGCTCGCCCAGGGAGAGGGCGTTGAGCACCGCGGGTTCGAAGCCGCCCACCACCGGGACGTCGACGACCTCACGGGCGGCGTGCACCGCGGGGTCGCCGAAGCAGGTGATGAACACCGCCTCCGCACCGCGTTCGGCCGCCTTCACCACCTCCTCGAGGATGCCGGGGCCGGCGAGCGCCTCGTCGTACTCGCTCTCGATCGAGGCCGGCCCGCGCTGGATCCGGACGACGTCGACGTCGGTGTCGGGGCCGAGCCAGTGCGCGACCTCCTTGCGCACGCCCTCCGTGAAGTCGTCACTGATGAGCGGGCTGACGACGGTGAGTTTCATGGCCGGCCTCCTGATCGCGTCCCGACTCGCGCCGGATCGCGTCGACGGGTGATCCGCAAGACCGTAATGAGAGATCGCTCCCCCTCCCATATGCACATCGCACACCCGTGAGCTACGAGACTGCACTTTGCACAGTGACGGGGAAGTCGGCGCGACCTAGCGTGCTCGCAACTGCCCCTGTAGGAGGTGACGATGAGCGAGAACGCGCATCTCGACGATTACTCCCTCACTCGAGTTCCCGCATCCGCCCGGTACTCGTGGCTCTCGGTCGCGGTCCAACGTTTCGGCCAGGTTTCGTCACTGAGCCAATTCCTGCTCGGCGCGACGCTCGGTTTCGGCATGTCCTTCTGGGGTGCGTTCTGGGCCCTGACCTTCGGCGCCGTCATCCTGGAAGTCGTGTCCATCTTCGTCGGCATCATCGGGATGCGGGAGGGCCTGTCGACCTCGCTCGTCGCCCGCTGGCTGGGGTTCGGCCGCTCCGGTTCGGCGCTGATGGGCCTGTTCATCGGGCTCAGCGCGGTGTGCTGGTTCGGCATCCAGTCGGCGGTGTCGGCCGAGGGGCTGCACGGCGTCCTCGGCGGACCGCCCACGGAGGTCTGGGCGATCCTGTTCGGCCTGATGGTGACCGGGATCGTGGTGTTCGGCTTCTCGTCCATGGCGTGGACGGCGTACCTGACCGTGCCGCCGTTCCTGATCCTCGTCGCCTGGTCGACGATCAACGCGCTGTCCGAGCACCGCCTGACCGATCTCGTGCAGTCGCCGCCGCCCGGCCCGTCGCTGAGCCTGGCGGCCGGCACGACCGTCGTGGCCGGCAGCTTCATCGTCGGCGCCGTGATCACCCCGGACATGACCCGGTTCAACCGCTCCGCCAAGGACGTGGTCAAGCAGACCCTGCTCGGCATGACGCTCGGCGAGTACGTGATCGGCATGGTCGGCGTGCTGCTGGCGCACGGGATGCGGTCGGACAACGTGATCACGATCGTGACCTCGTCGGTCGGGTGGGTCGGCGTGCTGATCATCGTGCTGGCCACGTTGAAGATCAACGACTGGAACCTGTACTCCTCGGGCCTGGCGACGGTCAACTTCATCGGTGTGATCTTCCGGCGCGACGCCAGCCGCGCGGTGGTGACCGTCGTGCTCGGCGTGGCGGGCACCCTGCTCGCGGCGGCGGGCATCCTCGGCTCCTTCGTGGAGTTCCTGACGGTGCTCGGTGTCGCGGTGCCCCCGATCGCCGGGATCATGGTCGCCGAGTACTTCGTGGTGCGGAACTGGCGCGCCGAACTCGACGAGGGCAGGGAGACCGGTGCGCCGCCGTCCTCGGCCCCGAACTGGGTGCCGGCCACGCTGGTGATCTGGGCCCTCGCCTTCGCGGTCGGCCAGTTCGTGGACTGGGGCCTGGGCAGCGTGAACGCGCTCGTCGTGGCGTTCGTGGGCTACGTGGTCGCGGGCAAGCTCGGACTGGTGCGCGGCGTCGGGCGGAGCAGGACCGAGTCGGTGCCCGGTGGGTCCACACCGGAGCCCGGCCCGGGTCTGGCAATCGTGCAAGACGGGAGACAGTGATGTTCATCGGCATCGACGTCGGCGGGACCAACACGGACGCCGTCCTCATGGACGGCACCACGGTCCTCGCCGACGTGAAGGCCTCGACGAGCGACGACGTGACGTCGGGCATCGTCAACGCGCTCGACGGGCTCAAGGCGAAGCATCCGTTCGATCCGGCGGGCGTCAAGGGCGTCATGATCGGCACGACGCACTTCATCAACGCGCTGGTGGAGGCGAAGCGCCTGGCGCCCACCGCCGCGCTGCGGCTGGCCCTGCCCGCCACCGGGTCGCTGCCACCGATGGTCGGCTGGCCCGAGCGGCTCGTCGGGGCGATGTCCGGCCGCAGCTATCTCGCCCGCGGCGGGCACGAGTTCGACGGCCGGCACATCGCCGAGCTGGATGTCGGCGAGCTGCGCCGGCACGCCGCCGACATGGCCGAGCACGGTGTGCGGACGGTCGCGATCTCCTCGGTGTTCTCACCGGTCAACTCGGAGTTCGAGCTGCGGGCCGCGGAGGTGCTGGCCGAGGAGCTCGGCCCGGACGTGGCGATCTCGCTGTCGCACGAGGTCGGCCGGATCGGCCTGCTGGAGCGGGAGAACGCGACCATCGTGAACGCGGCGCTGCGCGAGCTCGCGGCGCAGATCGTGGACGGCCTGGAGGCCTCGATCTCCGGGTTCGGGATCGACGCGCCGCTGTACCTGAGCCAGAACGACGGCACGCTGATGGGCGTCGACTTCGCCCGTCGCTACCCGGTGGCCACGTTCACCTCGGGCCCGACGAACTCGATGCGGGGCGCGGCTGTGCTCTCGGGCTTCGACACCTGCGCGGTCGTGGACGTGGGTGGCACCACCACCGACGTGGGCGTGCTGACGAACGGGTTCCCCCGCGAGGCCACCAGCGACGTGGCCGTCGCCGGGGTCCGCATCAACTTCCGGATGCCGGACGTGCTGAGCATCGGCATCGGGGGCGGCAGCCTCGTGCGCTCGGGTGCCGGCGGGGTGACCGTCGGCCCGGACTCCGTCGGATACCGGCTGACCTCGCTGGCACGGGTGTTCGGCGGGGACGTCCTCACCGCCACCGACGTCGCGGTCGCGGGCGGGCTCGCCGAGATCGGTGACCCGTCCCTGGTCGCGGACCTGGACCGGGCGTCGGTCCGGGAGGCACTGGACCGCATCGCGGCGGACGTCGCCGACGCGGTGGAGCGGATGCGCACCTCGACGGAGTCACTGCCGATCGTCGCGGTCGGCGGCGGGTCCATCCTGCTGCCCGACGAGCTGCCCGGCGGCCTGAAGGTGCACCGGCCGGAGCGCTTCGCGGTCGCCAACGCCATCGGCGCCGCGATCGCCCAGGTCGGAGGCGAGGTGGACCGCGTCTACGCGATCGAGCCGGGTCGTCGTGACGCCGTCGTCGAGGAGGCGCGCCAGGAGGCCGTCGACCGGGCCATCGCGGCCGGCGCGCACCCCGACACCACGAAGATCGTGGATCTCGACGAGGTCCCGATCCCCTATCTGCCCGGCAACGCCACCCGGATCCGCTGCAAGGCGGTCGGCGATCTGCGAACGGAAGCGTGAGCATGCAACGAGTCGTCCCCGAAGACCTGGTCGCCCTCGCTCGCGGCGCCGCGATGCTCGGCACCGGCGGTGGCGGTGATCCCTACATCGGCCGGCTGCTGGCCGAGCAGGCGATGCGGGCGCACGGCCCGGTGGAGATCGTCGGGCTCGACGAGGTTCCCGACGACGCCGTCGTGCTGCCCGTGGCGATGATGGGCGCGCCGACCGTGATGGTGGAGAAGATCCCGTCCACCCAGCAGCTGACCGTCGCGGTGCAGGCGCTGTCCCGGTACCTGGGCACCACCCCGACACACGTCGCGTGCATGGAGGCCGGTGGCGTCAACTCGACGCTGCCGTTCGTCGCGGCTGCGGAGCTGGGCCTGCCCCTCGTCGACGGCGACGCGATGGGCCGGGCCTTCCCGGAGCTGCAGATGGTGCTGCCCACGCTGAACGGCGTCGAGGCCACGCCGATGTCCATCGTGGACGAGAAGGGCAACCAGGGCGTCCTGGACACCGTGGACAACCGCTGGGCGGAGCGGCTCGCGCGGTCGGCCACGATCGACATGGGATGCTCGGCGATCATCTCGCTCTACGCGATGTCCGGTGCGATGACGCGCAGGAGCTTCGTGCCGGGCACCCTGTCCCTGTGCATTCAGATCGGCCGCGCCATCGAACGGGCACGGGCGGAGCACCAGGACCCGGTGCGGGCGGCGGCCGACCGGATCGGTGGCCGGGTCCTCCACACCGGCAAGGTCGTCGACGTCTCACGTCGGACGCAGACCGGGTTCGCCAGGGGCGAGGCGTCCATCGACGGGGTGGACGCCGACCTGGGAAGGCGATGTGTGCTGCGCTTCCAGAACGAGCACCTCATCGCCGAGCTCGACGGCGTCGTGGGCGTCACGACGCCGGACCTGATCATGGTGCTGGAGACCGACACCGGCGAACCGGTGACGACGGAGGGCCTGCGCTACGGGCATCGGGTGAGCGTGGTCGTGGCGCCGTGCGACGAGCGCTGGCACACCCCGGCGGGGATCGAGCTGGTCGGACCGCGCTACTTCGGGTACGACGTGGACCCGGTGCGCTACGACCGGATCCCGGCCTAGCACCCTCCTGGGGTCTGTCCTGGCAGGATCCGGGCATGCCGACTGTGCGTTCCCGGGACATCGACGCGCTGGTCGTCGGGGTGTCGCTGCTCGGCTCCGGTGGCGGGGGTGACGCCTGGGCCTGCGGGCAGGTGCTGCGCAGGCGGCTCGGCGACGGCGAGATCACGCTGCACCCCCTCGCCGAGCTCGGGGACACCCCGACCATGCCCGTCGGCGTGGCCGGAGCCACCAGCGTGTTCGCCGAGAAACTGCCCAGTGGCAACGAGTTCGCTCGGGTCAGCACCGCCATGGCGCGGTGGACCGGCCGGCAGCCCGGCGCGGTCATGGCGCTCGAAGCCGGTGGCCTGAACGGGGTCGCGGCCCTGGTCGCCGCGCTGGACCTGGGGCTCCCGTTCGCCGATGCGGACCTGATGGGCCGTGCACTGCCCCGGCTCGATCAGTTCACCTGGGCCGCGCTCGGGCAGTCGATCATGCCCTGCGTGATGTGCGAACCGAGCGGGCAGACCGTCGTGGTCGACGGCACCGACCCCGCGGGGCTGGAGCGGACCGTGCGGGCGTTCGTGTCGCAGGCCGGTGGGTGGGCGGCGATGGCGCTGCCGCCGCGGCCCGCCCGCGACGGCGAGGACAACGCCTGCACGGGCAGCCTGAGCAGGGCGTTGCGGCTCGGGCAGGCCCACGCGTCGCTGCGGCGGCCGCCCTCGTCGGCGGAGGTGGCACACACGCTCGGAGGCCGGACGCTCGGCGACGGCCGGGTCCTCGAGATCGACCGGCACGGTCCGGCGTCGACCTTCGGCCGGGGCAGCGTCACGGTCATCGGGCAGAGCGGCGAGGTGCTGCGCCTGGAGACCGAGAACGAGTACCTCCTGGCGATGATCGACGGCGAGGTCGTGGCCACCACCCCGGACCTGCTGTGTGTGCTGGACCGCCAGACCGCGCGACCGCTGTCGGTCGAACGGCTGCGGGTCGGGGACGAGGTGTTCGTGGTCGTGCTCCCCGGGCCCTCGTGGTGGCGCCGCGAGGATCGGCTGGCCGCGGTCGGGCCCGCCGCGTTCGGGCTGGACTGCCCGCCCGTGTTGCTGGAGCCGGCGTGACCGTGCGCGGTGTCCCGCTCGCGGCGATGCTCGACCATCCGGAGTGGACGGGCACCGTCTCTCTCCTGGCGGTCGGCGCGGCGAACGAACACCCGGTGACCGGCATCGCGGTCGTGCCGGACCTGACCGGCCGGCCCACCGGCCTCGACGGGCGGCTGCTCGCGGTCGTGCTGTCCGCCGGCCGAACCGACTGGCGGCTGGACACCCTGCTGCATCGGGCCGAGGCCGCGGGCGCCGGCGCGGTGCTGCTGCCGGGGGTCGAGCCGTTGTTGCAGGGCAGCGTGGCCCTGGCGCAGCGGCTGGACCTGCCGGTGCTGGGCAGCGCGTCGCCGCTGGACGCTGCGTTGTCGCTGCGTTCGTTCATCGCGGAGGGAGACAGCCTCAAAGCGGACCTCGTGTTGCGCACCGCCGAGGTCTGCCGCCGCGCGGGGCCGCTCGTCGACGACCTGTTGGGCGCGCTGCGTGCCCTGTTCCGCCGCCCGACCGCGCTGCTGGACGCGAGCGGCGGCGTCGTCGCCGGCGACGAGGTGGCCGCGTCCGCCGAGCTGGTCACCGAGCGGGTGACGACGGAGCAGGGCTCCCCGATCCGGCTGGCGGTGCTGCTGCCCCACCGGCTGCCCGCCGAAGCCGAGGCGCTGGCCGGTGCGCTGCTCGTCGCCACCGCCGGGGTGGCGCAGCGGCTCGCCGCGCGGCGCCTCTCGGTCGAGCGCGATGCGCGTGCCCGCGCCTCGCTGCTCGGGGAGCTCCTGCACCCGGCGGGCGAGCTGTCCACGGGGACCCGACGGCGTTCGCTGGACGCAGGATGGCGGCTCGACGGCTGGCACATCGGTATCCGCCTCGACGCCGGCAGCGATGTCGACACGGCGGCGCTGCGCGCCGAGGTCGTCGCCGCGCTGGCGGAACAGGGGCTCTCCCCGGCGGTCGTGGAGCACGGCGAGGGGTGGTCCGCCTGGACCACCTCGGCCGAGGAGCCTGCGCCCGCGGACGTGGAAGCGCATGCCGCCGCGGTGCGCCGGGCGCAGCGCGAACTGTCGGCGACCGTCCGCCTCGCCGTCGGCGTGGGCCGGGCGCACGACGGCCCGTCCGGCATCGCTCGCACCCTCGGTGAGGCGACCGACGCCGCACGCCTCGCCGTGACCCGCAGCGCCAGCGGGTACTTCGTGCACATCGACCGGCTGGGACTGGCCCAACTGCTGCTCGCCTGGACCCGCACCGACACGTTCCAGCCCGCCGCGCGCTCACTGCTGGTGCCCCTGGACGGGCAGCCGGGTGACCTCCTGCGGACCCTGTCGGCCTACCTCGACGCCGAGTCGTCGCTGGCGGAGACGGCCGCGGTCCTGGGCGTGCACCGCAACACGGTCG
>NZ_JAODNI010000015.1 GCF_025465255.1 Pseudonocardia sp. | reverse complement strand
TGGGCGAGGTAGACGCGTAGGTAGTTGGTGCGGTCCTCGTGTCGGGGGCCCCACACGTGGCGGAGCATCTCCCGCTGCCCGATGAGCTTGCCGCGGTGCCGAACGAGCATCTCGAGCATCCCCCACTCGGTCGGGGTGAGGTGCACGTCGGCGCCGGCGCGGCGGACCCGCTTGCGCTGCAGGTCGACCTGGACCGTTCCGAACTCGACGAGCACCTCGCCGTCGCCGTCGCCGTCGGCGGTGGCGGCGCGGCGGATGGCGGCGCGGAGCCGGGCGAGGAGCTCGGCCATGCCGAAGGGCTTGGTGACGTAGTCGTCGGCGCCGGCGTCGAGCGCGGCGACCTTGTCCGCGGAGTCGGTCCGGGCGGAGAGGACCACGATCGGGACGGAGGTCCAGCCGCGCAGCCCGGCGATGACGTCGGCGCCGTCGAGGTCGGGGAGTCCGAGGTCGAGCACGACGAGATCGGGGTGGGTGTCACCGGCGGCCCTGAGGGCGGAGCGCCCGTCGGTGGCCACGACGACGTGGTAGCCGTTCGCCGACAGGTTGATCCGCAGGGCGCGGACGATATGGGGGTCGTCGTCGACCACGAGAATGCGCTGAGTGCTCTCCCGCTGAGCATCCTCCGCGGCGCCCGAGCGCGTCGGCGGCGAGGCGGGCGGGGCGGCGGTCATCGGACCCGGTCGGCGGGGACGACGTCGCCAACGCGTCCCGGCACGGTCGTTGTGGCCTCGCTGCGGGCCGCGCGGCCCGTCTGGCCCGCGATCGGCAGGGAGACGACCGTGGTGAGGCCTCCGCCGGGGGTGTCTTCGGCGGTCAGCGCCCCGCCCATGACCTCGGTCAGCCCGCGGGCGACGGAGAGCCCGAGGCCGACCCCGGTGGTCGCGTCACGGTCGCCGAGGCGTTGGAACGGGGCGAACAGATGGTCGCGGGCCTTGGCCGGGACACCCGGTCCGGAATCGACGATCCGTAACTCGGCGCGGCCTTCGTAGGCGCTGGCGCGCAGCACGACCGGGGCTCCCCCACCGTGGCGGAGCGCGTTGTCGACGAGGTTGGCCACGACCCGCTCCAGCAGCCCGACATCGGCGGACACATCGGGCAGGTCCTCACCGATCTCCAGGACCACCCGCGCCGCGTCCGGCAGGCCGAGCAGGGCGCCGGCGGCGACCTCGTCGTAGCCGACCCGTTCCAGGAGCGGCTCCACCGCACCCGAGGCCAGCCGGGAGGAGTCGAGCAGGTTACCGACCAGGCCACTGAGCCGGTCGGCGGACTCCTCCACGGTCTCGAGCAGCTCGGCCCGGTCGATGCCCGACAGCCGCAGCAACGGATCCCGCAGGCTCCCGACGGCGGCTTTGATGGAGGTCAGCGGGCTGCGCAGGTCGTGGCCGACCGCGGAGAGCAGGGCGCCGCGGGTGTCGTTGAGCTCCGCGCGCCGCGTCGCCCGGACCGCGTCCGCCGCCGCGCGCTGGCTGCGCAGGGCGAGCAACGCCTGCCCCCCGACCGTCTCCAACAACCGCCGGTCGAACGCCGGCAGCGAGCGCCCGCTGCCCACCAGGTGCAACCCGGGCTCCACCTCCACATCGACATCGGCATCCTCCGGCCGCCCGCACTCCGGCGGTCCCGAGGTGGCGACCCGGCCCCACCCGACGCCGCCAGCTCCAGCGCCCTCGGCGCGTTCCAGCAGGGCGACGCCGCGCAGCCCGAAGGCCTCACGCACCTTCTCCAGCAGCCGAGGCAGGGGATCGGAGCGGGTCAGCACGGTACGGGCGAACGACGCCAACAGCGCCGCCTCGGTGCGCGCCCGCACGGCCTGCTCCGCGCGCCGCGCCGCCCGGTCGACGACCAACGCGACCAGCACCGCGACCAGCAACATCACGACCAGGGTGATGACGTTCTCGGTCTCCCCGATCGTGAGCGAATACAGCGGTGGGGTGAGGAAGAAGTTCAGGAACAGCCCGCCGAGCAGGGCCGCCAGCAACGCGGGCCCGAGCCCACCGACCAGGGCGGCGACCACGGTGGCCAGGAAGAACAGCACGACATCGGTGGACAGCCCGATCACCGACTGCAGCGCACCACCCACCCCGGTCGCCGCCGCCGGGGCGAACACGGCCAACCCCCAACCCAGCAGGCGGCGCCCACCGGGCACGTTGCTGCGGATCCGGGGTAGCTGCAGTGCCGTGCCGGCAGCGGGATGGGTGACCATGTGCACGTCGATCGACCCGGACTCGCGCACCACCCGCGCCCCGATGCCCGGGTCGAACAGCCGCGCGAACCGCGACCGCCGGGAGGTACCGAGGACGAGCTGGGTGGCGTTGACCCCGCGGGCGAACTCCAGCAGCGCGCCGGTGACCCCTTCGGCGCCGCTGTCGCCGACGACGGTATGGAAGGACGCCCCGACGTCGTCGGCCAGCGTGCGCAGGGCGCCCGTCGCGCCGACCGGGGCGCCGGCGAGCCCGTCGCCGCGCAGCACGTGCACGGCGAGCAGGTCGGCCTGACCGGCCCGCTTGGCGATCCGGCTGGCCCGGCGCAGCACGGTCTCGCTCTCCGCCCCGCCGGTGAGCGCGACGACGACCCGTTCGCGGGTCTCCCAGGTCTCCCGGATGTGCTTGTCGGCGCGGTAACGCTGCAGGGCCACATCGACCTCGTCGGCCACCCAGAGCAGGGCCAGCTCGCGCAGCGCGATCAGGTTCCCGACCTGGAAGTAGTTGACCAGCGCCGCGTCCACCCGGTCGGCCCGATAGATGTTGCCGTGCGCCATCCGCCGGCGCAGCGCCTCCGGGGTGATGTCGACCAGCTCGATCTGCGCGGCGCGGCGCACGAACTCATCCGGCACCGTCTCCTGCTGCCGAACCCCGGTGATCTTCTCGACGACATCGTTGAGGGACTCGAGGTGCTGCACGTTCACCGTGGACAACACATCGATCCCGGCCTCGAGAACCCGCTGGACATCCTGCCAGCGCTTCGGGTGCCCCGAGCCGGGGACGTTGGTATGGGCGAGCTCGTCGACCAGCACCACCTCCGGACGGCGGGCGAGCACCGCGGACACGTCGAGTTCCTCGACCACGACCTCGCCACGCCGGACCCGCCGGCGGGGCAGGACCTCCAGACCCTCGAGCAACCCGGCCGTCTTGGACCGGCCGTGGGTCTCGACAAGCCCGACGACCACATCGGTCCCACGGTCCCGGCGCCGCCGCGCCTCACAGAGCATGGCGAAGGTCTTACCCACCCCCGGCGCGGCGCCGAAATGGATCCGCAGCTCCCCGGGACGGGGCAGCTCTCCTGCGATGCCGTGCGGCCCGTTCACCCTGCGATCATCCCCTCGCCCGCGCCGCGGCGACGGCCAGGTTGAGCTCGGTGACGTCGACGGTCGGCTCGCCGAGGAA
>NZ_JAODNI010000008.1 GCF_025465255.1 Pseudonocardia sp. | reverse complement strand
CCGCCTCCGAACGCCTCGTCGACGGGGCCGGCCGCCGTGGCGCGGACCGCGGGCCCGGCGCGTCGCCCGGCGCTGACGATCGCCGTCGGGCCGACCGCCCCGGCGACGCGTCTCGTCCCGGTCCCCGCAGTCCCGGCTCCGCCCGTTCCCGCGGCCGTTCCGGGGGCTGCCCCCGCCGCTGTCGAGGGGCGGCCGGCGACGGCGGCGCCGCCCGCCGCCGTCACGCCTCGGCGACCGACGGCGGCACGGCCGACGACCCCGGCACCGCCGACGACGGCCCCGGCACCGACGACGGCCCCGGCACCGACGACGGCCCCGGCACCGACGACGACCCCGGCACCGACGACGACCCCGGCACCGACGACGACCCCGGCACCGACGACGACCCCGGCACCGCCGACGACGACCCCCGCACCGACGACCGAGTCGACCGCGCCGACCACGTCCTCGCCCGCCCCGGCCACCACCGAGACGTACCCGTCGTCCCCGGTCCCGCCGGCGGCGACCACGCCGACCACCGGCACGGCGCCCTGACCCGGCGCGCGTCCGCACGCCGGGCCGGACGCCCGACCGGCCCGGCTACCAGGTGACGAGCAGCTTGCGCACGCCGTAGTTCGTGCCGTGCACGTCCATCGGGACCTGCTCGGGCTCGACGGCGAGGCGCATGTCCGGGAAGCGCCGCAGCAGCTCGGGCAGGATCGTGCGCAGCTCGGTGCGCGCGATGTTCTGGCCCGGGCCCCCGGCACCGAACCGAGTCCGGGAGGACTCATGCACATCACCATCGACGAGGACCGACGGTGGCCGAGACGCTCCGCCGGGAGGGCTTCGACGGCCCCATCTCGCTGATGCTCTGCGCTGATCCCGTTCGGATGGGACGTCGGCGGTCCTCCGCCGGAGCGTCCGTCACCCGTCGCCGACCTCCGTTCGTCCACCACTGCAGGGCGTCCGACCCGGAGCCTGCAGGTCGGCGACCTGCTCGAACTGCCACTGATGAGCCGGCCGGCGCACGAGATGCACGGGTGCCTCCGGTAGTCGTGGCGCCCCCTCCACGCCGCGCGCGATCACGACGACGCGGTCGTCGGCCGCGGTGTAGACCGTCGCGGCGGCCAGGGCGCCGCACTCCTGGCCGAGCGCGGTACGGAGCCAGTCGACCAGGGCATCGACCGCGCCCTCGACGCAACGGACCTCCCACATCGTGGTGTCCGGCCCCGTCGATCGTTCGGCGCTCATCGGCGCACGAGCGGCGGCACGGCGGGCACCGGCGGCGCGGCATCGATGTCGGCCCGGGTCATACGGAACTCCGGCGGGTAATGCTCGGGGCTCGTCCGCCGGGCCGGCTCCGTCGAGCGCCATGTGTACAGGCAACGCTCGCACTGGTGCACCGTCCACACGCCCTCGACGGGGCTGGCGGCCACCTGCTCGATGCCGGTGTGCTCGCAGCGGGGGCAACTCATGATCTTCTCCGTTTCCTCGGGCACGGCGTTCACCGTGCCGCCAGCATCCGGGTCAGCTTGGCCACCCAGTGGGGCGTCTCGGGCAGGTCCCGCACGGGCTGGCTGAAGTGGCCGCGGTCGTCGGGGATCACGGGGGTGGTCGCGTCGATGACGACCTTGTCGCTCACGCCTGCGGGCGACGAGCTCGGATCGAGGGCGACCACGGACATGTTGGGGAGCTGCACGAGGTCGCCGGCGGCGTTGAACTTCGAGGACAGCGCCCACATGACCTGCGGGAGGTTGAAGGGATCGACGTCCTCGTCCACCATGATCACCATCTTCACGTAGCCGAGCCCGTGCGGCGTGGTCATGGCCCGCACCCCCACCGCCTTGGCGAACCCGCCGTACCGCTTCTTCGTCGAGATGATGGCGAGCAGACCGTGGGTGTACATGGCGTTCACCGCCTGCACCTCCGGGAAGTCGGCCTTCAGCTGCTTGTACATCGGCACGCAGGTCGCCGGCCCGATGAGGTAGTCGACCTCGGTCCACGGCATACCGAGGTAGAGCGACTCGTACACGGGTGCGGTCCGGTACGACACCTTGTCGATCCGGACGACCGGCATGCTGTGGCCCCCGGAGTAGTGGCCGGTGAACTCGCCGAACGGGCCTTCCAGCTCGCGCTTGCGTCCCTCGATCACACCCTCGAGGACGACCTCGGAACCCCACGGGACGTCGAAGCCGGTGAGCGGTGCGGTCGCGACGGGGTAGGGCGACTGCCGGATCGCTCCCGCCATCTCGTACTCGGACTGGTCGTACCGCAGCGGGGTCGACGCCATGAGCGTGATGATCGGATCGTTGCCGAGCGTGATCGCGATCGGCAGGTCCTCGCCCTGCTCCTCGGCCATGCGCAGGTGCAGGGCCACGTCGTGCACGGGCACTGGCTGGATGCCCAACCGGCGCTTGCCCTTGACCTGCATCCGGTAGATGCCGACGTTCTGCTTGTCGAAGTCCTCGGGCTCGTCGGGATCGCGGGAGACCACGGCGGCCTTGTCGAGGTAGAAGCCGGCGTCGCCGTCGTTCAGCCGGAACAGCGGCAGGAGGTCGAAGAGGTTGATGTCGTCGCCCTCGACGGAGTTCTCGCGCCACGGCGCGTCCTCGCGGCGTTCGGGAGCGACGGGAAAGTCGTCCCAGCGCCGGATGAACTCCGCGACCTGGTCCTTCGTCGAGGTGAGCGGGTCCATGCCCATCGCGATGGCGTGGTTCGCCCACGAGCCCAGGGTGTTGAGCGCGACGCGCGCGTCGGTGAATCCCGCCACGTTGTCGAAGTAGAGGCCCGGAGCGTTCTCGCCGATGCGTCCTGCTGCGTTCGCGGCGGCGGCCAGGTCGGGTTCGGCCTGTACCTCCTCGGTGATGCGCAGCAGTTGCCCGTGGCTGTCGAGGGCGTCGAGGAACGAACGCAGATCGTCGAACGGCACGAGACTCCTCCTTTCAGTGGTCTGTCGAGGTCGGTGCGGAGGCGCCGTTGCGGGCGGCCGCGAGGCCTGCCCAGGGCTTGGCGCCGGTGTAGGGGAGGTCGAACTGGTCGAGCACCCGGGCGACGATGTGGTCGACGACGTCGTCGATCGTGTGCGGGTGGTTGTAGAAGGCCGGCATGGGCGGCACGATGCGCACTCCCATCCGGGCGAGGGCGAGCATGTTGTCGAGATGGATCTCGCTCAACGGCGTCTCGCGCGGCACCAGGACCAGACGGCGGTGCTCCTTGAGCACGACGTCCGCCGCGCGGCCCAGCAGGCCGTCGGCGAACCCGGAGCGGATGCCGGCGAGCGTCTTCATGCTGCAGGGGACGATGATCATGCCGTCGGTGCGGAACGATCCGGAGCTGATGGTCGCCGCCTGGTCCCCGGGACCGTGCACGACGTCCGCGAGCGCCTCGACGTCATGGACGCCGAGGTCGGTCTCGAGCTTGAGGGTCGTGCGCGCCCACCTGGACATCACCAGATGCGTCTCGACCTCGGGGATGCCCCTCAGTGCGCGCAGCACGGCGACGCCCAGAGGTGCGCCGGTGGCGCCGGACATGCCCACGATCAGTCGCACGGTCGCCGCCCTCTCGTTCGTATACGAACAATCTTTGCTGACTGTACACTTGTTCGTGTACGAACGACAGCGGAGGTGGAGCACGGTGTTCGACGATCAGCTCTTCCACGTGATGCGGGTGGTGTTCCAGGAACACACCGCGCGCTGGAGCGCGGCCTTGCCCGGGCTCACGAAGCCACAGTTCGCGGTGCTCTCCGCCATCGCGGCGTCTCCCGGCATCGAGCAGGGCGCCCTCACCGTCGCGGCCGCGAGCTCGAAGGCCACTCTCGCGGAGATGCTGGGCCGGCTCGAGGCCCGCGGCCTGCTCACCCGCAGCGTGGACCCAGGCGACTCCCGGCGCCGTTTCGTCTCGCTGACGGACGAGGGGCGGAACGTGGTGGCCCGGGCCGAGCCGGTCGCGGACCGGATCCGCGACTCGATGCTGAGCGAGCTGTCGGTCGAGGAGCGGGCGACGCTGCTGGATCTGCTGAGGCGCATCCGGTCGTAGCGGTTTCGAGCCCTGGTCGTGGTCGTGCACCACGTGCGACGAGTCCTGTCACCGGCCTGCCGGCAACGGGACTCGTCGAGCCGATCTCCCACCGGTGACGTCAGGTCGTCTTCCTCCTGAGGTGTCGATTGCTCTTGGGTTCCCGCGCCGACGTCTCGTCCTCGATCTGCCGGATCACCTCGCGCTTGGCCTCGGCCAGCGCTCTTTCCAGGTGCATGTCGGCGGCGCGCGCCACCAGCGGTGGGAACCCGGGGAGGTCCACCCGCAGAGTGACGTGCTGCTCCTTGCCGCCTCGGTCCTTCACCGCGACCTTCACCGACACCTGGTCGGGGTTCCAGCGGGCAAGGTGCGACCCGAGGGCCGACAGCGCCTTCAGCATCCAGGGCCGATCCTCGTCCCGGAACCCGGCGCCGAGGCGCAGCACCTCCTGCAGGACTTCGGGTCGCCGATCCTGGGTCTCGCTCACCGCTGGCCTCGTCTCTCCTGGGTCTGGCCGGATCGCAGTACCCGGCCCCCATGACCAACATGCCTCGAAGGGCCTGGCGCGCTGATGCGCGGCCATGGAGCGGGAGAAGAAGCGCAGGCTGAACGCGAGGGCGTCGACGCCGCGCTGGTCGAGCGCGACCCACTGCACCGCCACCGGCATCGCAGGCCGAACGGGGCGCCGCCTTTTCGGCCCGTCGGGAGGACGCCGCGGCCCCCGGTGGCTGCGATCGTCCTCGGGACGGCGGAGAGGATCACCTGGCGGCACACCGCCCGTCCGGTCCGGTCGGCGCCATCGCGGCGGCGGCGTTGTGCCGGCAGGCCCAGGGCTGCTGGTACCGCTCCGCCGGGTGGCCGCCGAGCGCGAGGCCGGCGGGACGACTACCGGGAGGGCCGCATGACAGAGGCCATCGAGTGGGTCACCTACCGGGGTGCGCCCCTCTATGACGAGGACGGCAACCTCCTCGGCACCATCGAGGAGTTCTTCATCGAGGCTGACGACGCACCGCCCGCCTGGGTCGTCGTCGTCAACGAAGCGGACGACGCGGACGACGCGACGCGGTCGTACGTCCCCCTGCGGGATGCCCGCCGCGCCCAGGACGACAAGGGCATGCAGGTCTCCGTCAGCGGCGACACGGTCCGCGCCGCGCCCGGTGCACAGGGTGGCGGTGATCTCTCGGGCGAGGAGGAGCGCCGGCTGTACGAGCACTACGGGCAGACCTACCCGGGCGGCGAGAGCACGGGCGAGGACGCTTCGGACAAGAGCGGCGGCGAGTCGCGCAAGCCCGGCCTCCTCCGGCGCCTGTTCGGCCGCGATCGCAGCTGACTCGGCCGCGCGGCCCGCCCGTGCAGCGGGTCGGGTGGAGCAGGTCTCCGCGCTCGTCTGGGGCACCCCTCCCCGGTCGCCACGACGGCCGGGCTGGAGGGAGCGCCATGGACGGTCCACACGACGTGGGAGCCGGATGAACTTCGGGCCGGTCGTCGTCGCGCCGCACGAACCCGTTCACTGCAGGCTCAGGTCCCGGCCCACTGCCGCTGGACCCGTCCCGGGTCGGCCCCGACCCGGGAGCGCACGAACGGCTCCAGGCCGCAGGCGAACGGATCTCGCCCCTGCTCACGGCCGAGCGCGTCGTCGCCCGGCCGGCCTGCATCCGGCGGGCCACATCTGACGGCCTGCCGGTCATCGGCGCGCTGCCGGGCGTCGAGGGCGCCCATCTCGACGGCGCGCACGGTGTCTGGGGCATGCTCAACGCTCCGGCGACCGGGGAGGCGGTCGCCGAGCTCGTCGTCGACGGGGAGGCCCGGAGCACGGAGCCGGCGCCCTTCGACCCGGCCCGGTTCCCGCCGATGGACCCCGCGCTGCTGCGCACCCGGCCCGCGTCCGCGTCGCAGGGCGGTCGGGCAGGTCGTTTCCCCAGCTGAGCACGGATGCCGCCGGAGCCCCAGATCGACGAGACGACCGGGGGTTCTCCAGGACGTGCGCGAACCGGCCTCACTGCCCTGCCCCCGTGCCCCGCCGGCAAACGTGATCCTTTCCGTGGGATGGAGCGGAAGGACCCGGGCAACTCAGCGGTTGAAGGGTCACGTACAGCACGCGATCGCAGGAGGTTCGACCCGTCGTGACCCGTCCGCTCTCCGCCGACAGCCCGCTGCTCCAGCCGATCACCGTCGGCGCCTGGCAGCTGCCCAACCGCATCTGGATGGCGCCGCTCACGCGTAACCGCGCCGACGACGACGGCACCCCGAACGCCCTGCAGGTGGAGTACTACGCGCAGCGCGCCGGCGCCGGCCTCATCGTCAGCGAGGGCAGCCAGCCCTCCGCGCTCGGCCAGGGCTACCCGAACACCCCGGGTGTGCACACCGATGCCCAGCAGGAGGGGTGGAAGCGCGTCGCCGACGCCGTGCACGCCGAGGGCGGCACGATCGTCACCCAGCTCATGCACGCTGGCCGCATCTCGCACCCGGACACCCTCGGTGGGCAGACCCCCGTCGCGCCGTCCGCGGTCCAGGCCGCCGGCGAGGTGTTCACCGTGAACGGCCAGCAGGCCTTCCCGACCCCGCGTGAGCTGGCCACCGACGAGCTGCCCGGTGTCGCGCAGCAGTACGCCGACGCCGCCCGCCGCGCCGTCGCCGCCGGGATCGACGGCATCGAGCTGCACGCCGCCAACGGCTACCTGCTCCACCAGTTCCTGGCCGACGGGGTCAACGGCCGCACCGACAACTACGGCGGCTCGCCCGAGAACCGTGCGCGGTTCGTCGTCGAGGTCGCGAAGGCCGCCGCCGACGCGATCGGCGCCGACCGGGTCGGCGTCCGCATCTCGCCGGCGCACCCGTTCAACGACGTCACCGAGGACGACGTCAGCGTCTACGAGACGCTGGTGACCCGGCTCGACGAGCTCGGCCTCGCCTATCTCCACGTCCTCGCCGAGGCCGACGACCCGATCGTCGCGAAGCTGCGCTCGGTGTGGACGCGGACCCTCGTGCTCAACACCGGCTTCGGCACCGAGTCCGACCGGGACCAGCTCGAGGACCTGATCGGCTCCGGTGCGGTCGACGCCGTCACGGTCGGCCGGAAGTTCATCGCGAACCCGGACCTCGTCCAGCGGTGGACCGACGACGCCGAGCTCAACGCCCCGGACGAGGGGTCCTTCTACGGCGGCGGCGCCGAGGGCTACACGGACTACCCGGTCCTGCACTGACAGTGCGCAGCGGCGACCGCGTCACCTCCGGGTGGCGCGGCCGTCCCGCGTCCGGGCCGGTTCAGAGCCCGATCACCTCGAACGCCTCCGCACCCGGCAGTCGCGCCGCGGGAGGCCGATCATCGCCGTGCTTCGGCCATCGCCAGGAGCACCGCGGACTCCGCGTGTCGCAGCCGGTCGCGCTCCCGGGCACGCTCGAAGGCGTCGGCGAGCGAGCCGTCGACGTACGACTCGGGCACGCGGGGATTCACGTAGCTCTTGCGGCACACCGCGCGGGTGTTGTTGAGCCGGCCCGCAGCCGCGTCGAGCGCGGCGATGATCTTGCGCTTGGCGTCGGTCGCGGACCGCGGTGGGCCGAGCCCGACGAGCACCTCCGCGGCGGTCACGGATCCACCCCACGTTCGGAAGTCCTTGGCCGTGAACACCGCCTCGGTGATCGCCCGGAGATAGGCGTTCACCTCGGCGGACCCGACGTCGACGATCCGGCCGTCGTCGTCGACGTAGGAGAACAGCTCCTGACCGGGCAGCTCGTGGCAGGCGTGCACGACCGACGCCAGCCGCGCGTCGCTCAGCCGGACCCGCTGCTCCTTGCCCGACTTCGCGCGGAACTCGAACCGCACCGTCGCCGGGTCCTCGATCGTGACGTGCTCATGGCGCAGCGTGGTCAGCCCGAACGACTGGTTCTCCCGCGCGTACTGCTCGTTGCCGATCCGGACCAGGGTCTCGTCCATCAGCCGGACGACCGCGCCGAGCACCTTGTCCCGCGGCAGGCCGCGCAGCTCGAGATCGGCGTCGATCCGCCGGCGCACGCCGGGGAGCGCCTCGCCGAACTCGACCATCCGGTGGTACTTCGTGGCATCACGCACCTCGCGCCAGCGCGGGTGGTAGCGGTACTGCTTGCGCCCGCGGGAGTCGCGGCCGGTGGCGAGGATGTGGCCTCGCGGCGTGGGGCTGATCCACACCCCTCTCCACGCCGGGGGGATTCCGATCGCGTCGATCCACGCCCGGTCCTCGGGCTCGATGAACGCCGTGCCGTCGGGCCGGCGGTACACCCACCCGTCCGCTCCGCGCTCGCGCGTGATGCCCGGCACCGCGTCGTTGACGTACTCCAGCCCCGCGGCCTCCGCCACGGCCGGGGATTCCGTCACCGCAGTCGCCTCCGATCGACGGCCGCGCCAGGGTCCCCCGCGGCCATGGCTTCGCACCCGGTGCCGGGGCGACCGGGGAGCGAACGAGCACCCGCACGGCGCGCTACCGACAGCCACGCGGCGTGAGGCGCCGTCCGAGTACCCGGCCGACGCGGCGCAACACCTCGCCGCCGCGGGGCAGGACCACGATCGCCTTCGCGATCGTCGAAGGCCCGCGCCGGCGGCCGCCGCAGGGGCGTGCACCCGTCGCGGGCGGGTGATCGGCGCCTGTCGGCGCCGGCTCCGCCCCGCGGTCAGTCCTGGCGTTCGGCCGTCTTCTTCGGCGGTCTCGATCCCACATGGTCGAAGAGGACGTTGAGCGTTATCGCGACGACGGCGGTGACGACGATCCCGCTGCCGAGCACCATCTGCAGCTCTTCCGGGAAGCTCTGGAAGAACGTCGGCTGAGCCGCGGGGATGCTGCCTGCACCG
>NZ_JAODNI010000246.1 GCF_025465255.1 Pseudonocardia sp. | reverse complement strand
CGGGCCCGCCGCCGCGTGGTGGCGCGGCGCCGCGCGGGTTCCGGCCGCCCGTACCGGGTCGTGACGAGCAGGCCGAGATCTCTGGCGCGCCGGAGACCGGCCCGCAGACCGAGCAGGCGCCGCAGGTACTGCCGTCCCGGGCCCCGCGTCCCGCCCCCGGGCCGCGCATCGGGCCGCCGCTGTCGGTGGTCCCGCCCGCGCCGGACGGCGACAGCGCCCGCCCCGAGCCGGAGAGCCGGGCGGACGACGTGGACGCGCTCAGCGGCCCGCTGGACCGGTCCCTCCTGGAGCCGCTGCTCGAACCGGCGGACGAGTCCGCACCCGCGGTCTCGCCCGGCCCGGCCCTGGGGCCCGGTGTGCGCGAGTCCGGTGTGCGCGAGGCGTCCTGGGCCGCGGACTGGGCGTCCGGGGACTGGGCCATGCCCGACGGCGGACGCGGGCCGGCGGACGCGCCGTCGCCGGCGGAGACGCCGGCCGACGCGGAGCCCCTCCCGAGGACCGCCGAGCCGGCCGTGCCCGACCCCGACGGCTCCGCGGCGGATGACGTGCCGGCCGACGACGACCATGCCGTGGACGGCGCCGAGGATCACGGCGTCCCGGACGACGCGCCGTACGGTCGCCGGGCCGCGGTCGACGGCAACCCCACGCTGCGTCCCCTCCCCGGTGGACGGCGACGGGCCCGCCACCGCTCGGACGTCACGGACACGACGCCCCAGGGCCTGCCCGCGCCGCGGCCCGTCCCGCGGCTGTCGTCCCGGTCCGGGGGCGGCCGGCCCGAGGACGCCGCGCCACGCCCGGCCGAGCAGGTCGACGCGCTCGCGGCGGAACTGTCGGAGGCGGCGCCCGCGCAGGACGTCCTGTTCGGCGGGAGCTCGGCGGACGACCGTCCGGCCGCCGCCGGGCACCGGGCCGACGCGCCGGACCGTCCCCGCCGGGCCGCGGAGCCGGACCACCTCTTCGGGCCCCTTCCCGGGTCGGAGCCCGAGGCGGACGCCGGGAACGTGGACCCGGACGTGAGCCGTCCGGGCCTCGAAGGCCCGGCGGGCGCCGGGCCCGATCCCGGCCGGCCCGATCACGGCGATCCCGACCACCGGCACGACGACCCCCGGCACGACGACCGCCGCGACGACGATCACGGCCACGACGATCACCACGCGGGCGATGCCCCGGGGTCGCTCGGCGAGGAGCACGGCGGCGAGCCTCCGGCACCGGAGCGGCCCCGGCGCCGCCGCGAGCCGGAGGCCGAGCGACCGGACTTCGACAGGCCCGCCTACGATCGGTCCGCCTTCAGCCGTCCCGCGTTCGGTGGCCCGCCGCCCGGGGAGGCACCCGGGTCGCTCTTCGGCGAGTCGCCGGAACAGCCACCCGGGACGGGCCGCAGCCGCCGCTCGTGGACCGGCCAGCAGGGCTCCCGGCCCACCGGTCGGGATCGCGTCGGCGATGTCGGGCCCGGTAGCGACACCTTCGGCGGAGCGCGCTTCGGGGGCGAGGAGTTCGGCGGGGAGGGGTTCGGGGGCGACCGGTTCGGCGCCGAGAGCCCCGGTGACCGGCCTCGGAACACGGGCCCGGACCGCGCAGGCCCGGCTGGCACCGGGCCGCGCGACGGCCGGCCCGACGCCTCCGGGGTTCCCGCGGGCTCTGCTGGACCGGGCGGTCATGCCGACCTCCGCACCCCGGGATCCGACGGCCCGACGGCCGAACCGAACGGTGCCGGTCCCGGCGGCCACGCCGAGGTGCGCACCCCGGACCACCAGGGCCCGGCCGGCCCCGGTCACGGCGAGTTCCGCCGCACAACCCCGGACGACCCGCGCACGGAGGACCCGGCCGGCCCCGGTCCCGGGGAGTACCGTCGCAACACCCCGGACGCCCCACCCACCGACGGCCGGGACGGCACCCCCTGGCTGGCCGACCCCGCGGACACCCGTCAGGACACCGCCCCCGCCGCACCCCGGCCCGCGCCGGGCGAGGAGCCGTCGGCGGAGGCGCTGGCCGCACTGTCCGGCCGCGAGCGGGAGCTGCTCCGCCGTCTCCAGGAGGAGCTGGCGTCCCGCGAGCGCCCGCCGGGCCGGGACACCGGCCCGTACCCCGGTCCGTCCCGGCAGGGTGCCCGTCCGCAGCAGGCCCACCCGGGCCCGGAGGCCGGGCAGAACGGCCACCGCAACGGGCACGCCCAGGGCCACCCGCTCGGACCGCCGGACATCGCCTGAGCCGAGGATCCCGAGGTCAGGAGCCGGACGTGCGCTGCACCGCGGCCAGCACCCGCTGGAGGTGCAGCGCGCGCCGGACGTTCTGCGGGCCGTCGACGCGACCGGCGCGGACCGCGTCGACGAACTCGTCGAGCAGCACGCCGTAGCAGGCCACCGGGTCCGCCGGTCGGGTCGCGAGGACGTGCCGGCCGGCCGCGCCGAACGCCGTCACCTCGACCTCGGTGGGGTCCACCGGCAGCCGCAGGGACAGCGTCACCGTGCTGTGCGCGCCGCCCGCGTGGACGAGGCCGAAGCGCCAGAGGTCCGGCGCGTCGAGGCGCGCCCACTCGACGTCCCGCACCTCGCCCAGCGCGGCGTCGAGCAGGTCGACGACGTGCGGTCCGATGTCCAGCAGGGCCCCGCGCTCGGCCCGCCAGCCCGAACCCGCGTACGGGCCGCCCAGGAGCGCCCCGGAGAGCCAGCGCGCCGACCCGACGGTGTCGGCTCCCGCGGGCCCGCCGGACAGTCCGGCCAGCCAGGCGCGGACAGCCGGATCGAACCGCATCGTGAGCATCGTCGTCGAGCAGACCCCGGCGGCCGCGACGGCCGCCTCGACCTGCTCCGCCGCGGGCAGGGAGTCCGCGAGCGGCTTGTCCAGCACGAGGTGCCTCCCGGCGGCCGCGGCGTGCGGCGCGAGCTCGCCCTGGACCTGCGGCGGAACGGCGAAGGCGACGGCGTCGACCGCGTCGAGCAGCGCCTCGAAGCTCCCGAACGCCTCCCCGCCGTGCTCCGCGACGAGCTCCCGGGCCGGTTCCGGCCGCCGCGTCCACACCCCGGCGAGCTCGGCCCGCGGATGCCCGGCGATGCCCGGCGCGTGTACACCGCGGCCCCACGGCCCGGCTCCGACGAGCCCGATACGCAACTGGTCCACGCGGACATCGTGCCGGTCGAAGCGTGGCGTCGTTCACGCCGCACGGCGCCGGACGTCGCGCTTCACATGGCTTATGGTCCGAAGGTGAGCACCGAGGATGTCACCGCCGACACCCCTGCGGCGCCGGTCGCCCCCCGGCCGGCCGCCACCGTCCTGCTGCTGAGGGACCACCCGAACCCGCCTGCGGGCCGCAGCCCGCTGCAGGTGTTCCTGCAGCGCCGCGTGCCGCAGATGGCATTCGCCGCGGGCATGACCGTCTTTCCCGGAGGCAGCGTCGACCCGTCCGACGTCCCGGACGCGGACGGCTGGGCGGGTCCCTCGCCCGAGGACTGGGCCGAGACGATCGGCGTCCCCGCGGACCTCGCCGGCGGGACCGTGTCCGCCGCCGTCCGCGAGACGTTCGAGGAGTGCGGCGTGCTCCTGGCCGGCCCCGCCGGGGCGCCTCCCCTGGCCCCGCAACCGCAGGCCGCACAGTGGCGGGAGGACCTCGCCGCGCACCGCCGTCCGCTCGCCGACGTGCTGTCCGAGGCCGGGTTCGTGCTCCGCTCGGACCTGCTGCGCGTCTGGTCCCGGTGGATCACCCCGCCCGGACCCTCGCGCCGCTACGACACGGTCTTCTTCGTGACCCTCGTGCCGGAGGGCCAGGAGGCGGACGCGCTGACGACCGAGGCCGTCGAGGCGGGCTGGTGGCATCCGGCCGAGGCGTTCGAACGCCGCGACGCCGGCGAGATCGAGCTGATGATCCCGACCACGCGGACACTCGAGGACATGGCGACGTTCGAACGGGCCGCGGACGTCGTCGCGGCGGCCGAGCAGCGGACGATCGTCGCGATCCGGCCGGAGGTCAGGAGACGGAACGGCCGGACCGTGATCACGGTCGAGGGTCAGGCGGACTTCACCGGCCCGATCCCGGAGGCGGAGCTCCGATGACCCCGCCCGGCGCGACGCCCCCGCCCGTCGGGCGCGTCGGCCATCCCGCGTACGGGGTGCTGCGCCCGGTCACGGCCCTGGCCTCGGTCCTGCTGGCGGAGAACCCGTCGCCCATGACGCTCGACGGGACGAACACCTGGGTGCTGCGCGCGCCGGGCGTCGAGGAGTGCGTCGTGATCGACCCGGGCGAGGAGGACGACGAGGAGCACCTCCGCCGCATCGCCGAGCAGGGTCCCGTCGCGCGGATCCTGCTGACCCACCGGCATCCGGACCACGCGGGCGCCGCACGCCGCTTCGCCGAGCTGACGGGCGCGCCGGTGCAGGCGCTCGACCCGACGCTCGTCCTGGGCTCGGAGGCCCTGGGCGACGGCGACGTGGTGGCCGCGGCCGGGGTGGAGCTGCGGGTCGTCGCGACGCCGGGACACACGTCGGACTCGATCTCGTTCCTGCTCGCCGGCCCGGGCGGCGGCACCCCGTCGGTGCTCACCGGGGACACGATCCTGGGCCGGGGGACTACGGTCATCGCGCATCCGGACGGCGCGCTGGGGCCCTACCTGGACTCGTTGAAGATCCTCGCGGACCTGCCGCCCGGTACCGCCGTGCTCCCCGGCCACGGTCCGGACCTCGCCGACGCCCCGGCCGTCGCCGCGCAGTACCTCGCGCACCGGGAACAGCGCCTCGCCCAGGTCCGGGCCGCACTGAAGGCGCTGCCGGAGGGCGCGACCCCGCGCCAGGTCGTCGAGACGGTGTACGCGGACGTCGACGAGAAGCTCTGGCCCGCCGCCGAACTCTCCGTCAAGGCCCAGCTCGAGTACCTGCGAAGCTAGACGGCCGCGACGACGGGCGCCGGGTCCGGCATCCGCACCGTGCGGCGGCGGAACCACAGGACCGTCGCCACGACCAGGCCGCCGAGTCCGCCCGCGACGAACGCCGCCGCCGGGCCCGACGCCTCCACCGCGACCCCCGCGACGGACTGCCCGAGCGCGATCCCGAGCGTCGCCGCCGTGACCACCCAGCCGAAGGCCTCCGTGGCGCTGCCACCCGGGGCGACGAGCTCGACGCCCAGCGAGTGCCCCGTGACCTGCGGCGTGATCAGCCCGCCGGCCAGCAGCATGGTCAGGACCAGCAGGACGAGCGAGCCGCTCGCACCCGCCACGGACATCAGCACCGCCAGCGCGCCGAACGCCGCCATCAGGACCGGGATCCGCAGGTACAGCGGACGCGGCCACGGCCGCATCCCGTAGAGCAGCCCGACGAGCACGGACGTGACCGACCACGCCGAGAGCAACACCCCGCCCAGCGACGGCGAGCCGAGCGCTGACGCCACCGCCGGGACACCCACCTCGACCGAGCCGATGACCAGGCCGAACCCGAGCGACGCGATCGCGACCGTGAGCATGCCGGGATCGGCGATGACGCCGACGACGCCGGAGAGCCCGCCGCCGGACGCGGCCCGCGGCGCGGGCCGGGTGGCCCGGACCGGACGGCACAGCGCGAACGCCACCGAGCCGACGACCATCGCGGAAGAGGCGACGACCAGGCCGGTCCCGGACCACGGCGCCGTCACGAGGAACGCGGCGAGCGCCGGGCCGAGGATGAAGAAGACCTCGAGGCTGATGGCCTCGTAGCTGTACGCCGCCTCGCGACGTGGGCCGGCCGGCACCAGCTCGGCCCACAGCGCCCGGGAGGCCCCGGGCATCGCGGGCTGGGTGAAGCCGGCGAGCACGGCCAGCGGGATCAGCGCGAGGAGCGGCGCGCCGCTCTCGATCGACACGACGAGGCCGGCCGCGGCCAGCGCGAACAGGGCCGCGACCAGCAGCAGTACCTGCGACGGGCCCCGCCGGTCCATCACCCGGCCCTGGACCACCGAGCCGAGCGAGACACCGATCAGCGAGCCGGCCGACACCGCACCGGCCACCGCGAACGACCCGCTCTCACGCTGCACGTAGAGCAGCGTGGCCAGGCTGAACATGGCGATGGGCAGCCTGGCGAGGGCGGACGCGAGCACGGGGGCGACCGCGCCGGGTTCGGAGACGGCGGCGCGGTAGTCGGACAGCGAGACGGACACGACCCGAGGGTCGCACATTCTGGTACGGCCGTACCGGTTATTTCCGGGCCAGGTCCGTCACAGGCCTGTCACCGACCTACCGGGCCCGGCGGGCCAGGCGCTCGGGCTCGAGGATCAGCACGCTCTTGCCCTCGAGCCGCAGCCAGCCGCGGTGCGCGAAGTCCGCGAGCGCCTTGTTCACGGTCTCCCGCGAGGCGCCGACGAGCTGCGCGATCTCCTCCTGCGTGAGGTCGTGCGTGACCCGCAGCAGGCCGGACTCCTGGGAGCCGAACTGCCGGGCGAGCTGCAGCAGCGACTTCGCGACGCGGCCGGGGACGTCGGTGAAGATGAGGTCCGCGAGCATGTTGTTCGTGCGGCGCAGCCGCCGGGCGAGCACGCGCAGCAGCTGCTCGGCGATCTCCGGGCGCTTCCCGATCCACTCGCGCAGGGCGGAGCGGTCCATCGTGTAGGCGCGGACCTCGGTGACGGCCGTGGCCGACGACGTGCGCGGGCCCGGGTCGAAGATCGACAGCTCCCCGAACATGTCCGACGGACCGGCCACCATCAGCAGGTTCTCGCGGCCGTCCGGGGACTTGCGGCCGATCTTCACCTTGCCACTGCCGATGATGTACAGCCGGTCACCGGGCTCACCTTCACTGAAGATGACGTGCCCGCGCGGAAACTCCACGGGCTCCAGCGTCTGGGCCAGCACCTCAGCGGCGTGAGGTTCCACGCCCTGGAAGATCCCAGCCCGGATCAGAACATCGTCCACAACCCTGCTCCTCGTCCACCCGGCCACAACGCGGCGGGTCATCGGCGCGCCAGTCTAGGGGGTCGTTCCGCACAGTGTGACGAGACAGGGCATGCAAACCGTGCTCGAACGGAGGAATCGTGCTGGCGGACCGACCCGAACGGCCCCCCGCCCGGTCGATCACGGCGACCGATCGGGCTACGGCGATACCTTACTCCGCTTGGCCGGGCGCCTGGCGCCCCGGTTCCGCAGACGGAACAGCTCCAGCGCGCGACCGGTTCCCTGCCGGAACAGCGCACGCAGCTCGTCCGGGCGGGGCTGCTCGAGCATCTCGTCGAGCTCGTCCTGACGCAGGGTGGACTCCCGCAACCGGGACTCGACGCGCTCCATTCCGAGCGCGAAGAACATCACCAGCAGCGGCACGAGGACGGACAACCAGGCAGTCATGTCCCCTCGATAATCGCGCACCGGCGGCGAGACCCGCCCGGCGGGGTCCACGGCACGCCGCGGCCGATACGCATTCGTGACGTTCACCCTCGTCGGCGCCGGGGCTCACGGGAACCGTCGGTGCGCGCCCGTACTCTCGGTCGGGTGACCACCCCGACCCCCGGGACGACTCTCGGCAACCGACGTCCCACCCGCCGCGAGGTCGCGAAGCTGGCCGCCCGCATCGCGGCCGGGGAGAGCGACCTGGGCCGCGCCCGGCGCGTCGCCCGGACGTTGCGCGCCCTCGCCGTCGCCTACCCGGACGCGTACTGCGAGCTCGACTTCACGAACCCGCTCGAGCTCGCCGTCGCCACCATCCTCTCGGCCCAGTCCACCGACAAGAAGATCAACGAGGTCACGCCGGCGGTGTTCGCCCGCTACCGGACGGCGGCGGACTACGCGCAGGCGGACCGCACGGAGCTGGAGGAGCTGCTCCGCCCGACCGGCTTCTACCGGAACAAGACGGCATCGCTGATGGGGCTGGGGGCCGCCGTCGTCGAGCGGTTCGGCGGCGAGCTGCCCGCGAACCTCGACGATCTCGTCACCCTGCCCGGAATCGGGCGGAAGACGGCCAACGTCATCCTCGGCAACGCCTTCGGCATCCCGGGGATCAGCGTCGACACCCACTTCGGCCGGCTGGTCCGCAGGTGGGGCTGGACGGAGGAGCAGGATCCGGTCAAGGTCGAGCACGTCGTCGCCGCGCTGGTCCCGAAGCGCGACCAGACGATGGTGTCGCATCGGGTGATCTTCCACGGCCGGCGGGTGTGCCACGCGAAGAAGCCGGCCTGCGGGGTCTGCACGCTGGCGATGGACTGCCCGTCGTTCGGCGCCGGGCCGACCGAGCCGGAGGCCGCGGCCGCGCTGGTCAAGGGTCCCGAGGCGCCGCACCTGCTCGAGCTGGCCGGATTCGCGCCCGCCGACGTGCGTCCGTGAGCGAGGGCACCCGGTTCCGGGCCGGCCGCACCGAGGTCGTCACCACGGTCGTGGTCGTCCTGCTGGTGGTGCTGGGGGTCGTCGCCCTGTGGCCGCGCTCCGCCTCGCCGGAGCCGGCCGCCTCCGCACCCGCCGCCGGGGATCTCACCGCGGTGCGCGCCGCCGCGTCCCTGCTTCCCTGCCCGGCGCCCACCGGCGCCACACCCGCGGGCCCGCTCGCCGGCGTCTCGGTGCCGTGTCTCGGCCAGGAGGGCGTCACGGACGTCGGCGCGGCCGTCGCGGGGCGGACGGTACTGGTCAACGTGTGGGCGTCGTGGTGCGTGCCGTGCCGCCAGGAGCTCCCGGCGCTCGCGGAGTACGCGGCCCGGCCGGACGCGGTGCCCGTGCTGCTCGTGGACGTCCAGGACCAGCCGGGCGCGGCGTTGCGACTGCTTGCGGACGTGGGCGTGCGGCTCCCGTCGGTGACCGATCCGGACGGCGCGCTGCGTTCGGCGCTGGCCTTGCCGCCCGCGCTGCCGGCCAGCTACGTGGTCCGCCCGAGCGGCGAGCCGGTCCGGGTGGACCCGCCGACGCCGTTCGCGTCGGCGGACGAGGTCGCCACCACCGTGGGGAGGCTGGGCGGATGAGCGAATCCGGGTCACAGCGCCTGTGCGCAGGACCGGGCGCGCGCGGCGCTGGAGCCCCCCGGGTCGATCCCACCCGGGCACCGGGGTTCCTCGTGCCGCTGCTGGACGGGGTCCGCGGCGTCGACGCCGCCGGGCTGCTCCGCTTCCGCACGCCCCCGCCGCCCGAGGGTGGCCGCCGCGCCGCGGTGCTGATGCTGTTCGCGGAGGGCCCGGCCGGTCCGGACGTGCTGCTCCTCGAACGGGCCTCGACGTTGCGGAACCACGCCGGCCAGGTCGCCTTCCCCGGCGGCGGCATCGATCCCGGGGACGCCGGGCCCGTCGCGGCCGCCCTGCGCGAGGCGGAGGAGGAGACCGGGCTGGACCCTGCGGGCGTCGTCCCGCTGACCGTGCTGCCCGACCTGTTCCTGCCGCCGTCGGGTTTCGTGGTCACGCCCGTGATCGCGCACTGGCCGTCGCCGGTACCGGTGCGCGCCGTCGACGAGGCCGAGACCGCGCGCGTCCTGCGCGTCCCGATCGCCGAGCTGACGGACCCGGCGAACCGGCTGATGGTGGCGCACCCGCGCGGCGGGCGGGGCCCGGCGTTCGACGTGGCGGGCCTGCTGGTGTGGGGGTTCACCGGTGGCCTGCTGTCCGCGCTGGTGGAGCACGCAGGCTGGGCGCGGCCGTGGGACGACGAGCGCGTCGTCGAGCTGGGGGCCGCGTGGCAGGCGGCCCGTGAGCGTGGCCGGGGCATCGCCGGAACATGATCTTCGCCCCGGTACGGTGCCGGCACGAGCAGGTGAAGGAGAGCCGTGTGAGCTCCCGGACGAACACAGGCAGTGAGGTCACTTCGTGAGTTGGGTCGACATCGTCGTCCTCGCCCTGGCGCTCATCGCGGCGGTGTCCGGGTGGCGGCACGGCATGGCCGTCGCCCTGCTGTCGTTCGTCGGCGTGCTCGGTGGCGCGATCCTGGGCGTGCGGATCGCCCCCCTGCTCGTCTCCGGGATCCAGGCCCCCACCACGAAGACGATCGTCAGCATCGTCGTGGTGGTCATGCTCGTCGCGCTCGGCGAGACCACCGGCGTCTACTTCGGCCGCAAGATCCGGGACCGGATCAACGGCGAGCGCACCCTCGCGATCGACTCCACGCTCGGCTCGTTGCTGCAGGCCATCACGGTGGTCGTCGCCGCCTGGCTGGTGGCGCTGCCGCTCGCGTCGGCCAGCTTCCCGGCGCTCGCGTCGAGCGTCCGGAACTCCGAGGTCCTCAAGGGCGTGGACTCGGTGATGCCGGCGGGCGCCCGCGCGCTGCCCGCCGAGCTGCGCCAGCTGCTGGACGCCTCCGGCTTCCCGGACGTGCTCAGCCCGTTCCAGTCCACGCCGATCACACAGGTCGGAACCCCGAACCCCGAGCTGCTGAACCTGCCGGTCGTGAGCCAGGTCCGCAGCAGCGTGCTGAAGGTCCGTGGCCGGGCGTTGTCGTGCCAGCGCCAGCTCGAGGGCACCGGGTTCGTCGTGGCGCCGCAGCGGGTGATGACCAACGCGCACGTCGTCGCGGGCACCACGGACACCACCGTCGAGGTCACCACGCGGACCGGACGCACCCGCCAGCTCGACGCCCGGGTCGTCAGCTACGACCCGCAGGTCGACGTGGCGGTGCTCGCCGTCCCGGACCTGGACGCGAACCCGCTGCCCTTCAAGCCGGCCCCCGCGGCCGCGGGGGACGACGCGATCATCCTCGGCTACCCGCTCGACGGCCCGTACACGATCACCGCTGCCAAGGTCCGCGAGCGCATCCAGCTTCGCGGCCCGGACATCTACGACAGCGGCACGATCACCCGGGACGTCTACACGGTGCGCGCGGTGGTCCGCTCCGGGAACTCCGGCGGCCCGATGATCACGCCGGACGGCCAGGTCGTCGGCGTCGTGTTCGGCGCGGCCCTGGACGACTCGGAGACGGGCTTCGTGCTCACCGCCCAGCAGGTCAACGCCGCGTTGGTCGCGGCCGAGAACGACAGCCGCTCGGTCGACACCGGTGCCTGCGCCGCCTGATCCGCCAGTCGCGGCCCGATGAACCGGGCGCCGAAACCTTCCCGGGCTCGACGTCGAACGACATCGTCGGCAACGCCGGGGACACCCTCACCGTCGGCGACCTCCAGATCACGGCGACCCCGCTGAAGGCCGGCGACTCGACGCTCGGCGAGACCCTCTGCTCGACCGTCACCTACGTGAACACCGGCTCGGGCCAGGAGAGCTTCAACGGCGGCTTCGACTGGAAGCTGCAGGACCCCAACGGCGCAGCCCTGATGACCGGGTTCACCGGCTCGAGCTCCATGCTCTCCGCCGGCCGGCTCGCGCCGAGCGGTCGGACCACCGGCGACGTGTGCTTCGACGACAAGGCCGGCGCGAAGGGCCGGTACATCCTGCTCTTCGACCCGATGAGCTTCTCCTCGGAGCGCGGCGCCTGGATCATGCCCCGCGGCTGACTGACCCGCACCCGACCACCCCCTGATCCGCACCGGGCAGCACGTGGTGGTCACGGTCGAAGGACCCGAGGGTCCGTCCCGGCCCGGTGACGGCGGTGGCCCGCCCGGCGACGGCCGGGCGGGCCACCGCGTTCTCGAACGTGCGGGCGTCGACCCGCGGGACGGCCTCGGGGCCGCGGCGCGTCAGACGTCGCGGGTGATCGTCTGGTCCCGCCCCGGGCCGACGCCGATCGCGGAGACCGGGGCGCCCGTGAGCTCCTCGATGCGGTGCACGTAGGCCTGCGCGTTGGCGGGGAGCTCGTCGAAGCTCCGGAAGGCCGAGAGGTCCTCGAACCAGCCGGGCATCTCCTCGTAGACCGGGACGGCGTGGTGCACGTCGGTCTGGGTCATCGGCATGTCCTCGACCCGCTTGCCGTCGACCTCGTAGGCCACGCAGATCGGCACGTTCTCCAGCCCGGACAGCACGTCGAGCTTGGTGAGGAAGAAGTCCGTGATGCCGTTCACGCGGGCGGCGTAGCGGCCGACGACGGCGTCGAACCAGCCGCAGCGGCGCGGACGTCCGGTGGTGACGCCGACCTCGCCGCCGGCCTTGCGCAGGTGCTCGCCCATGGCGTCGAGCAGCTCGGTGGGGAACGGGCCCGAGCCGACGCGCGTCGTGTACGCCTTGAGGATGCCGATGACCCGCTCGATCCGGCTCGGCCCGATCCCGGAGCCGACCGCCGCGCCGCCCGCCGTCGGGTTCGAGCTGGTCACGAAGGGATAGGTGCCGTGGTCGACGTCCAGCAGCGTGCCCTGCGAGCCCTCCAGCAGGATGGTCTCGCCGGCCTCGAGTGCCTTGTTCAACAGCAGCCGGGTGTCCGCGATGCGGTGGGTGAAGCCCTGCGCCTGGGTGAGGACGGTGTCCACGACCTCGTCGACGTTCAGCGCGCGCCGGTTGTAGACCTTCACCAGCACCTGGTTCTTGAACGCCAGGGCCGCCTCGACCTTCTGGTGCAGTATCTTCTCGTCCAGCACGTCCGCCACGCGGACGCCGACGCGGGCGACCTTGTCCTGGTAGGCCGGGCCGATCCCGCGACCGGTGGTGCCGATCTTCGCCTTGCCGAGGAAGCGTTCGGTCACCTTGTCGATGGCGATGTGGTACGGCATGATCAAATGGGCGTCCGCGCTGATCAGCAGGCCGCTGGTGTCGACGTCGCGGGCCTCGAGGCCCGCGAGCTCCTCCAACAGGACGCCCGGGTCGACCACCACCCCGTTGCCGATCACGTTCTTGGCGCCCGGCGTGAGGATGCCCGAGGGGATGAGGTGGAGCGCGAAGTCCTGGCCGTCCGGGAGGACGACCGTGTGGCCGGCGTTGTTGCCGCCCTGGTAGCGCACCACCCATTGGACCTGGCCGCCGAGGATGTCGGTGGCCTTGCCCTTGCCCTCGTCGCCCCACTGGGCGCCGATCAGCACGATCGCCGGCATGTGACACTCCAAGTCCTGGCTAGCGGGGAGGATGACCGATCACGTGGCTTCGATCGATCAGGAACTGGTGCTTCTGACCTGCGCACGCAGGATCCGGCCCCGTTTCCCGCATTACGGTAGCCGCCCGGCCGCCGGTCCCGGACGGGTCCCCGCGGTCCTGGCCGGAGTTCCGGCCGTCGCGGTGCCCGCGAGGCCGGGCAAGGACGACCTCGATCCGCTGCTGAAGGACGGCCCGCCGCGGCGGCTGGTCGTCCTCGGCGAGGACGCGGATCTGGGATCCGTGCTGGTCAGACTGTTGCGACGGGAGCTGCTGGAGAAGGTCGAGGTGGCCTACGTGCCCGTCTCCCGGCGCTCCGCGGCGGCGGCCGCCTGGGGCCTGCCGAAGGACACCGGACAGGCCGCCGCGCTCGCGCTCGACGGCAAGGCGTCCCCGGTCCCCCTGATCCGGGACGACGTGGGCGGCGTCCTGGTCGGCCGCGGCGAGATCGGCCGGTTCCAGGGCGAGGCCTACTGCGACGACGAGCTGGTCGCCCGTGGGACGGTGCGCCGGCTGCGTGCGGCACCGGGCCCGGACGGCGTCTCCTCCATCTCCGCGAGCGGGGTGAAGGCGGCCACCGGGCGGGCCCTGCAGGTCGGGTGCGTCGAGGCGTCCGTCCTGGTCGACGGCGTGGCACATCCCCGGACGGTGACCCGCTGGACCTGGTACCGGCACACGTCGGACTGGCTGCTCGTCCGGTGACGAGAGGTCACTGTCGGTGACCTCATCTGTGTCCGGCGAAACCTGGGCGGAATCCGTGAGTAACAGGCGGGCCGTAGAACTGTCGCCATGCACCTGAGCCCCCAGGAGCGGGACAAGCTGCTCGTCCACGTCGCGGCGGACGTGGCCCGAGCCCGCAAGGCCCGCGGCCACCGCCTCAACCACCCGGAGGCGGTGGCCCTGATCACCGATCACGTCCTTGAGGGCGCGCGGGACGGCCGCACGGTCGTCGAGCTGATGAGCAGCGGCCGGGAGGTCCTGGGCCGCGCCGACGTCATGGACGGCATTCCCGAGATGCTGGACTCCGTTCAGGTCGAGGCCACGTTCCCGGACGGCACGAAGCTCGTCACCGTCCACTCGCCGATCGTCTGATGGCGGGCGGCAGCCAGACCGGCGGCGGTACCGACCCCGGTCGCTTCGTTCCCGGACAGATCATCCCGGGCGGCGAGCCCGTCGAGCTCAACCCGGGACGCGAGCGGACCACGCTCGTCGTCTCCAACACCGCGGACCGGCCCGTCCAGGTCGGCTCGCACTTCCACTTCGCCGCGGTCAACCCGGGCCTCGCGTTCGACCGCGAGGCCGCCTGGGGCACGCACCTCGACATCCCGGCGGGCACCTCGGTGCGGTTCGAGCCGGGCGTCGAGAAGGAGGTCACGCTCGTGCCGCTGGCCGGCGCGCGCGTGGTCCCCGGCCTGCGGGCCGAGTTCTCCGGTGCGCTCGACTCGCGCACCGCCGAGCCCGGCGAGAGGAACTACGGGGCATGACCTCCGTCGAGCGCGGCCGGTACGCGGACCTCTTCGGCCCCACCACCGGCGACCGGATCCGGCTGGCCGACACGAACCTGCTGATCGAGGTCACCGAGGACCGCAGCCGCGGCGCCGGCTCCGGGGACGAGGTGCTCTTCGGCGGCGGCAAGGTCATCCGCGAGTCCATGGGCCAGTCCGCGGTCACCTCCGCCGAGGGCGCCCCGGACCTGGTGATCACCGGTGCGGTCGTGCTCGACCACTGGGGCGTCGTCAAGGCGGACGTCGGGATCACGGACGGCCGGATCGTCGGCATCGGCAAGGCCGGCAACCCGGACACGATGGACGGCGTCGACCCGGCGCTGGTCATCGGCCCGTCGACCGAGGTGATGGCCGGGAACGGCAAGATCCTCACCGCGGGCGGGATCGACGCGCACGTCCACTTCATCACCCCCGGGCTGATCGACACCGCGCTCGCCGCGGGCCTCACCACCCTCGCGGGCGGCGGCACCGGGCCGGCCGACGGCACCAAGGCGACCACCGTGACGCCCGGGCCCCGCAACCTCGGCCGGATGCTGCAGGCCCTGGACCACCTGCCCGTCAACATCCTGCTGATGGGCAAGGGCAACACCACCAGCGCCGACGCGCTGTGGGAGCAACTGCGGGCGGGGGCCGGCGGTTTCAAGCTGCACGAGGACTGGGGGACGACCCCCGCCGTCATCGACGCGTGCCTGCGGGTCGCGGACGCGTCCGGCGTCCAGGTCGCGATCCACACGGACACGCTGAACGAGGCGGGCTTCCTCGAGTCGACGGTGGAGGCGATCGCCGGGCGCTCCATCAACGCGTTCCACACCGAGGGCGCGGGCGGCGGGCACGCGCCGGACATCATCGAGGTCGTCGGGACGGCGAACATCCTGCCGTCGTCCACGAACCCGACCCGGCCGCACACGATCAACACCCTCGACGAGCACCTCGACATGCTCATGGTCTGCCATCACCTGAACCCGTCGGTGACCGAGGACCTGGCCTTCGCCGAGAGCCGGATCCGGCCGACGACGATCGCCGCCGAGGACGTGCTGCACGACATGGGCGCGATCTCGATGATGAGCTCGGACAGCCAGGCCATGGGCCGGATCGGCGAGGTCATCATCCGGACCTGGCAGACCGCGCACGCCATGAAGGCCGCACGCGGGTCCCTGCCGGGTGACGGCGCCGCGGACAACACGCGGGCGCGGCGGTACGTCGCGAAGTACACGATCAACCCGGCGATCGCGCACGGGATGGCCGAGGAGATCGGGTCCGTCGAGGTCGGGAAGCTCGCGGACCTGGTGCTGTGGGACCCGAAGTTCTTCGGCATCCGGCCCGAGGCGGTCCTCAAGGGCGGGTTCATCGCGTGGGCGGGCATGGGGGACGCCAACGCGTCGATCCCGACCCCGCAGCCGATCCTGGGCCGGCCGATGTTCGGGTACGCACCGGCGGCCGCCTCCGCGACGTCGCTCAACTTCGTCGCGTTCGCGGCCCTCGACGCCGGGCTCGGCCACCTCCGCCTAGCCAAGGGGCTGGCGCCTGTCGCGGACACCCGGTCGGTCACGAAGGCGAGCATGGTCGCGAACTCCGCGACGCCCGAGGTGAAGGTGGACCCGGACTCGTTCGAGGTGCGGATCGACGGCGACGTCGTCGTGCCCGCCCCGGTGAGCGAGCTCCCGATGACGCAACGCTACTTCCTGTTCTGATGGGTTCTCTCGCGTCGCTCGTGCTCGCGGACGCCCGGTTCCCGGGTGGTGGGCACGTGCACTCGGGCGGCCTGGAGGAGGCGGTGGCGCGGGGGCTCCTGACGGGCCTCGACGACCTGGAGCCGTTCCTGCGGGGCCGCCTCCGGACCGCGGGCCTGGTCTCGGCGGCCTTCGCGGCGGCTTCGGCGGTCCGGACGGCCGACGCTCGAGTGGCTCGAGCGCCAGTCAGCGCTGCCTGCGCCACTCAGGCGGCGGTGGGCGGTGGGCGGGCTGACGCCGGAGCCGCTCAAGCGTCGACCAGCGCCGCTCGCGCCACTCGAGCGGCGACCTGGGCCGAGCTCGACGCGGAGCTCGACGCGCGGACGCCGTCGGTCGCGCAGCGGGACGCGTCGCGGGCCCAAGGGCGTGGCACGCTGCGGGCGGTACGGGCCGCCTGGCCCTCACCCATGATCGACGAGCTCGTGGCCGTCCACCCCCGGCCCCACCATCCGCTGCTGGTCGGCGCCGTGATCGGGCTGTCCGGCGGTTCCGCCGCCGAGGCGGCCGAGTGCGTCGGGTACCTCGCCGTCAGCGGGCCCGCGTCCGCGGCGGTACGGCTCCTCGGACTCGACCCGTTCGCCGTCAACGCCGCGCTCGTGCGGCTCGGCCCCGACCTCGACGACGTCGTCGCCACCGCCGCGCGGGCCGCCTCCGGTCCGCCGGCGGACCTGCCCGCGCCGAGCGCCCCGGTGCTCGACCTCATGGCGCAGGCCCACGTCCACCACCATCGGGAGCAGGTGCGTCTCTTTGTCTCCTGAACGGAGCTCGCGGAGTGAACATGAGCGCTGAGACCGGCCACGGCCACAACCATCTGATCAGCTTCGACCCCACCGAGACGGAGCCGGACCATCACCACGCCACGCCGGCGAGCAACCGCGCGGTGCGGATCGGCATCGGCGGGCCCGTCGGCAGCGGGAAGACCGCGCTGGTCGCGGCGCTCGCCCGCAGCCTCGCCGGGCGGGTGCGGCTCGCCGTCGTCACCAACGACATCTACACGACGGAGGACGCGGACTTCCTGCGCCGCAATGCGGTCCTCGACGCGGACCGGGTCGAGGCGGTGCAGACCGGCTGCTGCCCGCACACCGCCATCCGGGACGACATCACCGCCAACCTCGACGCCATCGAGACCCTGGAGGAGCGTTTCGGGGACCTCGAGCTCGTCCTCGTCGAGAGCGGCGGGGACAACCTGACGGCCGTCTTCAGCCGCGGCCTGGTGGACCGGCAGATCTTCGTCGTCGACGTGGCGGGGGGCGACAAGGTGCCGCGCAAGGGCGGCCCGGGCGTCACCACCGCGGACCTGCTGGTGATCAACAAGACGGACCTCGCGCCGCTCGTCGGGGCGGACCTGGACGTCATGCGCTCGGACGCGCACCGGATGCGCGGCGAGCTGCCGGTGATCGCACAGTCCCTGGTGGACGACCCGGCGGCGTCGGACGTCGGCGCGTGGGTCCTGGCGCAGGTCGCCGCCGTCGCGCAACCCGTGCGCTGAGATGCGCGCACGGACCGTTCTCGTCGTCGAGCGGGGACCCGACGGGCGCGGCCTCGTGCGTGAGCTGCGCTCGCAGTCCCCGTTGTCCCTGGTCCCGCGGCGGGGAACGGCCGCGGCGGCCGAGTCCGCCGTGACGGTGCACATGGTCGGCTCGGCGTCCACCCCGCTGGCCGGCGACGACGTGGAGCTCGACGTCCGGGTCGGGCCGGGGGCGGACGTGGTCCTGACGGGGGTCGCGGCGGCCGTCGCGCTCCCCGGGCTGGCGAAGCCGAGCAGCCTGGCGATCCGGTTCGAGATCGGCGAGGACGCGAGTCTGCAATACCTCCCCGAACCGACCGTGATCACCGCCAGGGCGCACCACCACACGGCGTTGTCCGCCGAGCTCCATCCCACCGCCCGGCTGCGCGCCCGCGAGGTCCTGGTGGCGGGCAGGGCAGGAGAGCCGACGGGCCGCTACCGAGGCACCGTCCGCGTCGAGGAGACCCCTGCTGATCTTCACGAACGGCACTCTCGCCCACTAGGTATGAACGAAAGTGCCGTTCGTGCGGGAAGGGCCGTTCGTGAACAAGGGCGGGTGCTGCTCATGCAGACCCAGGAGCTCGGCGACCTTCCGCTCGGACGGTCGGCCGCTCATCTTGCCGGGAGGCGGGTGCTCGGTACCGAGGTCCTGATCTGGGGCGACGACCCCGGGTCCGGTGTCGCGGGGGACTGGTGGTCGCTCACCCCGCTCGCCCGACGCGGCTCGCTCGCCACGGCCGTCGGGCCGAACGCCGTGGTCGCGCAGCGCGGGCTCGCCGAAGCCGTCGCGGCGCATCCCGGCTGGACGAACGCGGTGCTCGCGGCCGCTCCCGTCCTCCGCTAGACACCTCTAGCGCCGTATCGCGGAGGCCCTAGAAAGCCCGAGACAAGGATGTTCGATGCTCGATCTGGTGTTCCGCGCCCGCCGGGTGATCACCGCCTTCGGCGAGGTGGATCGCTGCGTCGGCGTGCAGGACGGCCTGATCGTCGCGATCGAGCCCTACGACTCCCGATCGCCGAGGACACCCGCGAGCTGGTCGACGTGCCCGACGACCAGGTGCTGCTCCCCGGCCTCGTCGACACGCACGTGCACGTCAACGAGCCGGGCCGGGCCGAGTGGGAGGGGTTCGCCTCCGCGACGAAGGCGGCCGCGCTCGGCGGGATCACCACCCTCATCGACATGCCGCTCAACTCGATCCCGCCGACGATCGACGGCGCGGCCCTGGAGGTCAAGCGCAAGTCCGCCGAGCACCAGGCGTTCGTCGACGTCGGGTTCTGGGGCGGGGCGGTGCCGGGCAACGAGAACGAGCTGCGCGGCCTGCACGGCTTCAAGTGCTTCCTGCTGCACTCCGGGGTCGACGAGTTCCCGCCGCTCCCGCCGAGGACCTCGAGGGCGTCCTGACCCGGATCGCCGGGATGGGCAGCCGACTGATCGTGCACGCCGAGGACTCCGACGTCATCGACCGCGCCGCCGGTCACCTCGATTCGGGCTCGCACGGCGAGCTCTACGCGAACTTCCGCGAGACCGGGGACTTCGGCACGGCCTGGGGCGGCAGCGCGTCGCTGCAGGTCGGGTTGCCGGCGGTCTGTTCCGGGGCGCGCGTGCGAGGGCACTCGCTCGCCCAGGTCGTCGAGTGGATGGCGGAGCGGCCCGCGAGGCTGGCGGGGCTGGCGCACAAGGGGTCGATCGCCCTCGGCGGGGACGCGGGCTTCTGCCTCCTCGCGCCGGACGCGGCGTTCGTCGTCGACGTGCACCGGCTCCGCTCACCGCAACCCGGTCAGCCCGTACGACGGTCGTGCCCTCTCCGGGGTGGTTCGACGAACGTGGCTGCGCGGGGCCAGGATTGACGTGTCCGGCCCACCCGCCGGACGACTGCTGCGACGAGGAGCCCGATGACCCGGCCGAGCACGCGAACCGCCCCCCGTACCGAGTCCACCCGCCTCGACGGGCCGGACATGGACGCGGACTTCGTGCAGCTCCCGGACCTGGCCGCCCGCCGGCTGGGCGGTGCCGTGATCGCCGCGAACGACGACTTCTTCGCGGACCGGGCGGCGCTCGTCATGCCCGGGCCGGTGCAGCCGCGAACCGAGTTCGGCTACCGCGGCAAGGTCTACGACGGCTGGGAGACCCGGCGGCGGCGCGAGCCCGGTTCGGACCACGCGATCGTCCGGCTCGGCATCCCGGGGATCGTGCACGGCGTCGTCGTGGACACGGCGTACTTCCGCGGCAACTACCCCCCGGAGATCTCGGTCGAGGCCACCGCGCTGGAGGACTACCCCGGCCCCGCCGAGCTGGCGGCAGCCGAGTGGGAGACCCTCGTCGAGAGGTCACCGGCCAAGGGCGACCGGCCCAACGTCTACGACGTCCGCAGCCCCCACCGCTGGACGCACGCGCGACTGACGATCTACCCGGACGGCGGGGTCGCGCGGTTCCGCGTGCACGGCGAGGCGGTCGTGGACCCGCGGCTCCTGCACGGCACCGTCGACCTCGCGGCACAGGACCGCGGCGGGCTGGTCGTGTCCTGCTCGGACATGTTCTATTCCTCGCCGGCGAACCTGCTGCTCCCCGGACCGGCCCGCACCATGGGCGAGGGTTGGGAGACCGCGCGGCGCCGCGACGACGGCAACGACTGGGTGATCGTCAAGCTGGCCGGGCCGAGCCGGCTCCGGGACATCGAGTTCGACACCAGCCACTTCGTGGGGAACGCGCCGGGTGAGGTGCAGATCAGCGGCACCCGGGTGGACTCGCCAAACCCGGATCCGGATGCGCTCGCGTCCCGGGTCTGGACGCCGCTCGTGCCGCGGCGGACCGTCCGCCCGGATACCCCGCACCGCTTCGGGATCGGCCCCGGCGCCCCGACCGTCACCCACTTGAAGATCGACATCTATCCCGACGGCGGGTTCGCCCGGCTCCGGGCGAACGGCGAGCTCAGCGACGGCGGGGTCGAGACCGCGGCCCACCGCTGGCTGGACGCCCTGCCCCCGATGCACCTGCGGGAGGCCCTCCTGGGTGCGGGCCTGGACCGGGCGCTGGTCGCCGGCGCCCTCCGTGCGGCGGACCGCCGGGGCTGGCCCCAGGAGCTCCTCGACGCCTTCGCTCCCCGCCGCCCCTGACCCTGTGCGCGCGCAGCGCACGGGCGGCGCAGCCGCGTCAGCCAGTCCGCGTCCATCTCAGCTCCCCCTGTAGGTCGTGTACGAGTACGGCGAGAGCAGCAGCGGCACGTGGTGGTGCCCGCGAGCCGGGTCGACGGTGAACGCCAGCGTCACCTCGGGGAAGAACCCCTCCTGGCCGCTCGCCGCGAAGTAGGCCCCGGTGTCGAACGTCGCACGGTGCACCCCGGCCTCGAGCGCGCCGGTGAACAGGTCGCCGACCCGGCCGTCCTCGTCGGTCACGCCGGTGCACACCGTTCCGTCCGGGCAGACCAGGGAGACGGGGACACCGGCGGCCGGACGGCCGCGCGCGGCGTCCAGGACGTGCGTGCTGATTCCTGCCACGTGGTCCATTCCTCCTGGGAAGTGCCTACGCCCGACGCCCACGCCATCCCTTCCCCCGGCGCACCTCGTGCACCGGCGGGGAAGGATCGAACCCACGGGAACGAGTACGGGCAATGGATTCACACGAATGTATCGACGTCGACTCGATGTACACGCTGAAGCCGGACGGCAGGCACTACTTCACCAAGGGCTACACCCCGATCGCGATCGGGGTGACCGCGGTCGGCGCGATCGCCGCCATGGCCGTGGTGCTGCTCGTCCGACGCCGCCGCGTACAGCTGGTTCGCCGGCATCGCGTCCGTCCTGCATCGGGTCCTGTCCCGGAAGCAGATCGAGACGGACTTGCCGGAGCAGGCGGCCGCGAGCGCACAGCGCTGAGGCCGGCCGGTCACCGCAGGCCCTCGTCGCCCCTCACGTCGTGTTCACAGAACCGACGCGGGGGGCGACGGTGATGTAACGCACCGCCGGGAACGCTGATTCATCCGGCTCGCCCCGCACATCCGTACGGAGGACACATGGGCATCTCGCTCGGGTACAACCAGTACGGCAAGGCCGAGTGCCGCATGGTGCACGTGGACCGGTCGACACCGGTGCACGCGATCACCGACGTCACGGTCACCAGCCAGCTGATCGGCGACTTCGCGGACACCCACCTCACCGGGGACAACTCGAAGGTCATCGCCACCGACACGCAGAAGAACACTGTCTACGCGCTGGCCAGGCAGTTCGGGGTCGGCTCGCCCGAGGAGTTCGCGCTCCGTACGGCGCGGTACTTCGTCGACGGGTTCGAGCAGGTCACCGGGGCCCGGCAGGAGGTGCTGCTGCACTCCTGGGAGCGGATCGTCACCTCCACCGGCGGCCCGCACGACCACGCCTTCGCGAAGGGCTCCGCGGAGACCCGCACGACCGTCGTCACCAAGGACGGGGCGGACGAGGTCGTCCTCTCCGGGCTCACCGACCTCACCGTCCTGAAGAGCACCGGCAGCGAGTTCCACGGCTTCCCCGCGGTCCCGTTCACCTCACTGGTGGAGACCGACGACCGGATCCTGGCCACCGCCGTCACGGCCCGCTGGCGCTACATCGGCACCGAGGTGGACTGGGACAAGAGCTTCTCCTCGATCCGGCAGATCCTGCTGGACAGGTTCGCCGAGACGCACAGCCTCTCGCTGCAGCAGACGCTCTACACGATGGGGGAGGCCGCCCTGGAGGCCCATCCGGAGCTCGCCGAGATCCGGTTCTCGATGCCCAACAAGCACCATTTCCTCGTCGACCTGTCCAAGTGGGATCTCGACAACCCCAACGAGGTCTGGCATGTCGCCGACCGCCCGTACGGCCTGATCGAAGCCTCGATCATCCGGGACGACGCGCCCGCCGCCGGCAGTGCATGGGACGGCGTCAAGGGGTTCATCTGATGGCCGCCGACCCGGACCGGACGACCGGAGCCAGCACCGACACCGCCGCCGTCCGTCCGGAGGACGAACGCGTCTCCGTCGGCAAGGCGTTCTTCTTCGGCCTGCAGCACATCCTCGCGATGTACGCGGGCGTCGTCTCACCGCCGATCATCATCGCGAGCGCCGCGGGGCTCTCGCCGACGGACCAGGCCCTGCTGGTCACCGCCGCCCTCTTCGTCTCGGGGCTCGGCACGCTGCTGCAGCCCCTGGGCGTCCCGTACATCGGCGCCCAGCTGCCCCTGGGTGCAGGGCGTGTCGTTCGCCGCCGTCGGCACGATGACCGCGGTCGCGACGGACCAGAGCATCGCCGACCCTGCCGCCCGCTTGGCGACGATCTTCGGCGCCGTCATCGTCGCCGGGGTGATCGGGTTCGTGATCGCGCCGCTGTTCGCGAGCCTCGTGCGGTTCTTCCCGCCCATCGTCACGGGCTGCGTGATCACGATCATCGGGATCTCGCTGTTCCCGGTGGCGCTGCGCTGGATCCGGGGCAACCCGACGATCAGGAACGCGGCCGGCCAGACCGTCGACAACCCGAGCTACGGCTCGGGGACGAGCCTGCTGCTCGGCTTCATCACGCTCGTCGTCACGCTGGTCATCGCCCGCTTCGGCCGGGGCCTGTGGTCGCGGCTCGCCGTCATGCTCGGCCTGGTGATCGGCACGATCGTGGCCACGCTGATGGGCCGGGTCACCTGGAGCGCGGTCGGGAGGGGCGCGGTCTTCGAGCTGCCGCAGCCCTTCCACTTCGGGGTGCCGCAGCTCGCGATCGGCGTGATCGTCTCGATGACGATCGTGATCTTGGTGATCATGGCGGAGACCACGGCGGACCTGCTCGCCGTCGGGGAGATCCTGGGCACCGAGGTCGACCGGAGGCGGATCGCCGCCGGCCTGCGGGCGGACATGGGCGCCACCGCGATCTCGCCGGTCTTCAACGGCATGCCGATCAGCGTGTTCGCGCAGAACGTCGGCATGGTCGCGATCACGGGGATCAGGTCGCGGTTCGTCGTGGCCGCGGGCGGCGGGATCCTGGTCGTCCTGGGCCTGCTGCCGGTGCTCGGCCGGGTCATGAACGCCATCCCGCTGCCCGTGCTCGGCGGCGCCGGGATCGTGCTCTTCGGCTCGGTGGCCGCGGCCGGGATCCGGACGCTCTCCCGGGTGGAGTTCACCAACCCGAACGTCTTGATCGTGGCCACCTCGATCGGCGTCGGGCTCATCCCGATCACCGTGCCGGAGGTCTACCTGCACCTGCCGGAGTGGCTGGCCACCATCTTCGAGTCCGGGATCAGCGCCTGCGCGATCTTCGCGGTGCTGCTCAACCTGGCGTTCAACCACTTCAGCAGGAGCGACGAGCCGGAGCCCGCCGCGCACTGACCGCAGCTACCCCGCGTGGCAGGAAAGCCTGCGGTCAGGGGGTGGGGCGGCGGCGGGCCAGGACGGCCAGGTGCTCACGGTCCGTCCCCGTGCCCCGCTCGACCTCGTCGACGTCCAGGGCTCCGCAGTCCACGCCCCGCAGCAGGAACCCGGCGAGGGCGACGGCGGTCGCGGGCTCGTCCATGAAACCCGAGTCCACGCGCTCGAGGTACGCCCTGAGCCGGGCCGCCGCGGGCTCCGTGCCCTCCCGGTAGAACAGGTGCACCGCGACGAAGCGGCTCGGCAGCTGCGCCGGGTGCAGGTCCCAGCCCTGGTGGAAGCCGCGCTCGAGGGAACGCCGGACGAGTTGGCCGTGCAGCGCCCAGGCCGCGTGGACCGCCGTCCGGTCCCCGACCGGGATCCGGTTCGTCGAGCCGTCGGAGAGCCGGACGCCGGTGCCCGCCGCCGCGAGCTGCATGACCGCCTTCGCGTGGTCCGCCGCCGGGTGCTCCATGCTCTGGTACTGCGCGGCGATCCCGAGCGAGGCCGAGTAGTCGTAGGTGCCGTAGTGCAGGCCGGTGCACCGGCCCGCCGCCGCGGCGATCATCCGGGGCAGGGGGGACGCGCCGTCGGGGCCGAGGACGGACTGCGGGGTCTCGACCTGGATCTCGAACCGGAGCGGCGCGATCCCGTGCTCGGCCTCCAGCGCCTCCAGCACCCGCACCAGCCCGCCGACCTGCTCGACGGCCGTCACCTTGGGCAGCGTGAGCACGAACCCGTCGGGGACCCCGCCCGCCTTCACCAGCGCGCCGACGAAGCCGGCGAGCGTCCGGATCCCGCGCCGCCGGGTCGGGGCCTCGAAGCTGCGGAACCGGATGCCGGTGAACGGCGGGGCGATGCCGGACGCGACGGACGCGGCGAGCTCGAGGGCGGCGCGCTCGGCTTCGGCGTCCTCCTCCGCGTCGGACCGGATGCCGTAGCCGTCCTCCAGGTCGATGCGCAGGTCCTCGATCGGCTCGATGCCGAGCTTGCGCCGGACCCGCTCGGCGAGCTCGCCGGCCAGCTCCTCCGGCACGCCCCAGACGTCGGCGAGGTGCGGGGCGTGGGCGTCCAGCGCGGCCAGCGCCTCGGCGCCCCAGCGGGTGGCGGTGTCCCTGGTGTAGCGGTCCGCGGGGACGTAGACGGTGTGCACCGGCTGCCGCGACCCGGCGTCACCGGGGTAGGCCGCCGCCAGCCGCGCGTCGACGTCGTGCAGCTCACGGTCGAGCTCGGACGCGAGCGCGTCGGCGAGATCCGTCATGCGCCGATCCTCCCGGATGGCCACCGGCCGTCGTCCGTTCTGGTGACGGGGCTGCGCCTGCGACCGCGCTGGTGGTGCGGCCGCCGCGGCGATCAGAGGCGGTCAGGCGGCGGCCTGGTCGCCGGGGCGGCGGTGGTAGCTGTCCACGTACTCGGCTCCGGAGAGCTCCGCGATGGCGTCCATGATCTCGTCGGTGACGGCGCGGCGGATGGCGGCGGAGTTCTCCAGGCCCTCGTAGCGGCTGAAGTCCAGCGGCTCGCCGAACCGCACCTCGACCGGCGCGAGCCGCGGCAGCTTCGCGCCGACGGGTTGCACCTTGTCCGTGCCGAGCAGCGCCACCGGGACGACGACCGCGCCGGTGGACAGCGCCAGGGAGGCGACACCGGTGTGCCCACGGTGCAGCCGGCCGTCGAGCGAGCGAGTGCCCTCGGGGTAGATGCCGAACGCGCCGCCCTGCTCGAGGACCTTCCGGCCGGCGTCGAGCGCGGCGAGCCCGGCCTTCGCGTTGGCCCGGTCCACCGGGACGTAGCCGAGCGCGGTGAGGAACCGGGCGAGCAGCTTGCCCTTGATCCCGCAGCCGGTGAAGTACTCGGCCTTGCCCAGGAACGCGACGGGGCGGGGGGTGACGAGGGGGATCACCGCGGTGTCGACGGCGGCGCGGTGGTTGGACGCGAAGATCACCGGGCCGCGGAGCGGGACCCGCCGCGCGCCGTGCACCCGGGGCCGCCACACGAACCGCACGAGCGGAGCGAGCACCCACCTGATCAAGAACTGCATGTCCCCTAGACCTTCCCGAAATCCCCGGCCGACCTGGACGTGCACCCGAGGGCGCCCGATGCGCCCCGCACCAGTGTGGCGCCCCCATTGTGTCCGCTGGGTCACCGGGACGGAACGGCTCCGGGACGTGAAGTCGACCGTTCTCGTCGGAGCCGGCCGCTACAGTCGCCGGTGACGCGGCCGGGGCACGGACGAGTCGGCGAGCCGCGGGAGTGCGCGCCCCCACCGAGAGGATCAGGTGGGTGTCCGTGCTGCCGCGGGGTCGCGGCTCCGGGGCAACCCCGGGGCGCACCACCTCTCTGCACCGCACGGCGTCCCGCGCGCGGGTCGGCACTCCGTGCCAGGCGCGGCGCGCGGCGGACGGGAACACGGGTCGCCGGCCCCGTCGCATCACCATGAGTCGCTCGTGATCGACCCCGGACGAGGTCCTGCACGCGGTGCTGCGCGCGCCGTGGCAGGTGGCGTCCCTCGCCGCGGCACTGGGCGGGCTCGCCGATCCGCGCGCGGCGGACGGGCTGACCCACAGGCTCGTCGAACGCTGGCCGGAGCCGCCCCGCGGGACCTACGCCGAACTCGTCGAGGAGCTGGGGCTCGTCCTCACCGTGCGCCACCGAATGGTGCCGGAGCCCCCGGACCCGACGTGGCGCTGGCCTGTGCAGGAATGGAACGAGGTCCACGCGCCGGCGGCGGGCCTGGGCTTGCGCGAGGGCGAGCCGGAGTGGTTCGCCGATCCCGGGGGCTGGCTCCGCACGGCGCCCGCGGGGCCGCTGCACCACTACCGGCGACGGTGGCGGGTCTCCCCGAACGGCAGCCCGCGGCTGCTCGAGTCGCCCGGCCCGCGGCTCGCGCGACGCTCCCGGCGAGCCCGGCGAGCCCGGCGAGCCCCGGCGCCGGATGCTGCACCGTCTCGCCGGCCACACCTCCCGCAGGGTGCGCCGACGTCACCCCCCGTCGCGAACCTGCTGGCCCACGGTCTGGACCGGAGGCTCACGGGTCTGCCGCCGCCGTCGGCGCCCGGTACGGCCGCTACGCGGACGGCCTGGTCTTCTCCGGGGATCGCGGGCTGCCGGTGCACGGCCTGCTCCGCCGGGCCCGGGACATCGCGGCGGACGAGGGCTTCTCGGTCCGCCCGGACAAGACCCGGATCATGCCGGCGCACCACCGCCAGCGGGTCACCGGACTCGTTGTGAACTCCTCCCCGCGGCGCCGCGTCGCGAGTACGACGTCCTGCGCGCGCCGTTGCACAACTGCGCCCGCACCGGGCCGGACGCGCAGAACCGGGCCGGACACCCGGCGTTCCGCGATCACCTGCTGGGCCGGATCGCGTGGGTGGAGAGCGGGAGCCCGGCGCGCGGGGCGAGGCTGCGGGAGCTGTTCGCGGAGATCCCCTGGTCGCAAATCGGTTGCGGGCCTCCCGCGGTCCGCGCGATGCTGCGGGGGACATGAGGCACTGACACCACCCCCGCCCGCGACCGCGGCTCCACGCCCGGCGGGCGCACACCTGTGATCACCGGTGGTGTCCCCATGCCTGCAGCAGCCCTCCTCGCGCACGACCTCGTCCGGAACCTCGGCGGCCGCCGGGTCCTCGACGGCGTCTCCCTCACCGCGGCCCCCGGCCGGCGGATCGGCCTGATCGGGGAGAACGGCGTCGGCAAGTCCACGCTGCTGCGCCTGCTCGCGGGCGTCGACGAGCCGGACGGCGGCTCCGTCGTCCGGCCGCCGGAACTCGGGTTCCTGCACCAGGAGATGCCGTACGACCCGGCGTCGACGGTCTCGGACGTGGTCGACGAGGCGCTGCGGAACGCCCGCGCCGCGGTCGCGGAGCTCGACGAGCTGGGCGCGCACCTGGACCGGCCCGACGTCCTGGAGCGCTACGGCGAGCTCCTCGAGTGGGCCCCAGGACCACGACGTCTGGGACGCCGACCGGCGCGCCGGGCTCGTCCTGGCCGGGCTCGGGCTCGGCGGGATCGCGCTCCACCGCGCCCTCGGGACGCTCTCGGGCGGGCAGCGCAGCCGCCTCGGCCTCGCGGCCCTGCTGCTGCGCCAGCCCGCGGCGTTGCTCCTCGACGAACCCACCAACCACCTCGACGACGGCGCCGCGGCCTTCCTCGAGGAGCAGCTGCGGGTACTGCCCGGCGTCGTGGTGGCGGCGAGCCACGACCGGGCGTTCCTCGACGCCGTCTGCACCGACGTGATCGATCTCGACCCGGCCGTGAGCGGCCCGGCCCGCTACGGCGGCGGCTACTCGGACTACCTCGCCGAGAAGCACGCCGAGCGGGAGCGCTGGGAACGACGGTTCGCCGAGGAGCAGGAGGAGCTCGGTGAGCTCCGCCACTCGGTCGGCGTCGCCGCGCACCGGGTCGCCCCGGACCGGCCGAAGCGGGACAACGAGAAGATGGCGTACGGGTACAAGGGCGAGCGGGTCCAGCATCAGATCTCCCGGCGGGTCCGCAACGCCACCCGCCGCCTCGACGAGCTGACCCGGGACCAGGTGCGCAGGCCGCCGGAGCCGCTGCGGTTCCGCGTCGAGAACCTGGCGGCGTCCGGCGGTACCGCTCCGCTGCTGGCGCTGCGGGACGTGCGCGTCCCCGGCCGGCTCACCCTGGACCGGCTGGACGTCTCCGCGAGCGAGCGGCTGCTGGTCACCGGGCCGAACGGGGCGGGCAAGTCGACGCTGCTCGCGGTGCTCGCCGGACACCTCGGGATCGCCGGCGGGACGCTGCACCGCCGCCGGGGACTGCGGGTCGGGCTGCTGGCCCAGGACACGGTGTTCCCGCGGCCGGACCGCACCGTCCGGGACGTCTACGGCGCGGCGTTCGGGCCGGAGCGAGCCGAACGGGTGCCCCTGGCGTCGCTGGGCCTGGTGGCGCCCCGCGACGTCGGCCGCCCGGTCGGCGAGCTGTCCGTCGGGCAGCACCGGCGCCTCGCCCTCGCGCTGCTGCTCGCGGACCCGCCGGAGCTGCTGCTGCTCGACGAGCCCACCAACCACCTCTCGCCGCGCCTGTCGGACGAGCTGGAGGAGGCGCTGGGCACCGGTCCGGGCGCCGTGATCGTCGCGAGCCACGACCGCTGGCTCCGAGACCGCTGGGCCGGGCGCGAGCTACGGCTGGCCCGGTAGCGCGGGTGTGCGCAGAGCGCTCTGTGCACCCCCGCGCACCGCTCAGAGCTGGGCGCGCAGGGCGGCCTGGGCCTCCTGCCGGGTCAGGCCCGTGGCCTGCAGCAGGTCGATCGCGATCGAGCG
>NZ_JAODNI010000236.1 GCF_025465255.1 Pseudonocardia sp. | reverse complement strand
ATGATCGACGCAAAAATCCAGACAACAGTCGCGGCGGTGTGCAACCCGATCATCTGGTGCGGGAGGGTCACCGCGGCGTTGGCCACGATGGCCGTGCCCATAACCGAGGCAGACCCGTTCGTCAGCGGCCTGCTGGCGGGGGTCGGTGACGGTGCGGTGGCCGCGCACGCGGCCTGCCTGGTCGGTGGTGGTCCGGGGCGCGGAGCGGGACGCCACAGTCGCACGGAGCGGCGCCTGACCGGTTACCGCTACCGGGCGGACCCTCACTCCTGCTAGCAGGGCAGCTGTCGCATTTCGGCCGGGCTAGCGTGATAACCGCCGGGATGAGAGTTTCTGGGAATGGTGCCGCTCCCGGCCTTCGGAGGAGCCGAGTTGATGCCGTCTACCGAGAATTACGATGTCCTTGTCATCGGCAGTGGCGAAGCGGGAAAATACCTCGCCTGGACGATGGCCGGCCAGGGCCACCGCACCGCGGTCGTCGAGCGGAAGCTGATCGGCGGGTCCTGCCCGAACATCGCCTGCCTGCCGAGCAAGAACATCATCCACTCGGCGAAGGTCCGCTCGTTCACCGGGCGCGCCGCTGAATTCGGGATCGAACTCGAGTCGGCCGCGACCAGCATGAAGGGCGTACAGGCCCGGAAGCGGGCGATGGTCGACAGCCTGCGCCGGCTTCATCTCGACCGTTACCGGGCCAGCGGAGCTGAACTCGTCATGGGCCAGGCCCGCTTCGTCGGCGAAAGAACGGTCGATGTCGAGTCGGCTGACGGCGGCGAGCGCCGGATCAGCGGCGAGCGGGTATTCCTGAACCTGGGCACGCACGCGACCGTGCCCGATCTCCCCGGCCTTGTCGCCGCCCGGCCGATGACCCACGTCGAACTGCTGGACCTCGACCGCCTGCCGGAGCATCTGATCGTCCTCGGCGGCGGCTATGTCGGCCTGGAGCTGGCGCAGGCCATGCGCCGCTTCGGCACAAGGGTGACCGTCATCGAGGCCGCACCGCAGTTGGCCGGCCGCGAGGACCCCGACGCCGCGGCGGCGATCCTCGAGCTCTTCCGCGACGAGGGGATCACCGTTCACCTCCGGACCCGGGTCCGCAGCGTCGCCGGACGATCCGGCAGGCAGGTGCGCCTGACCACCGACGGGCCGCACGGACAGGACATCGTCGAGGGGACGGACCTGCTCGTCGGCGTCGGCCGCACACCCAACACCCGCGGTATCGGGCTCGAGCGGGCCGGGGTGCAGCTGACCGAGACCGGCTACATCGCGGTGGACGAGCGCCTGGCCACCAGCGCGGCCGGCGTGTGGGCAATGGGCGACTGCGCGGGCAGCCCGCAGTTCACCCACGCGGCCTTCGACGACTTCCGGGTGGTGCACGACAACCTCAACGGAGGCAGCAGCACCACGCGGGATCGTCTGGTGCCCTACTGCATGTACACCGATCCCGAACTGGCGCGCGTCGGCTGCAACGAGTCCGAGGCCGCCCGCCGGGGCATCCGATACCGCCTGCTCACCCTCCCGATGGCCGCTGTGCTCCGGACCAGGACGCTCTCCGAACCGCGCGGGTTCATGAAGATGCTGATCGCGGCGGACAGCGACGAGATCCTCGGGTTCACCGTGTTCGGGGCGGAGGCCAGCGAACTGATGGCCGCCGTCCAGACGGCGATGATCGGCGACGTCTCCTACACCGCGCTGCGCGGGGCGATCTACGCCCATCCGACGGCAGCCGAAGGTCTCACGTACCTGCTGAGGAACACGCCCACCGCCCCGGCCCATTCGTCCGACGTTTCGGCCGCGTGAGTCGGCAACCGAGGTCGAGGTTCCGAGCCGAGAGGGGCCCCACTTGCCGTTGGCCTGGTTGAGCGCGCTGTCCAGGACCGCCCTGGCGGTCGTCTGCCGGAATCGTGTGAGGTGTCCCCGCGCACGCGGGCCCGACGCCGGCGGCGCGAACACGCTCGACATAGAACGAAACCCTACTGAAAGGCACAGCACATGACCGAGACGATCGCCGGGATCGACATCCCGGACACCAAGCTGGCCCACGAGGCCACCGAGCTGGTCCACAAGGCCAGCACCCCGCTGTTGTTCGACCACTCCCGCCGGGTCTTCCTCTTCGCGAGCCTGAAGGGACGCTACCGCGGGATCGAGGCCGACCCCGAGCTGCTCTACGTCGGCGCGATGTTCCACGACCTCGGGCTGACCGAGCACTACCGACGCACCGACCAGCGCTTCGAGGTCGACGGCGCCGACCTGGCGCGGGACTTCCTGCTCGACCACGGGCGCAGCGCCGCCGACGCCCGCGCGGTCTGGCTGGGCATCGCGCTGCACACCACCCCGGGCATTCCCGACCACCTGGAGCCGGAGACCGCGCTGGTCAGCCTCGGCGTCGAGACCGACGTGCTGGGGATGGACCTCGACCAGGTCACGGCCGAGGAGATCGCGGCGGTCGTGGCGGCGCACCCGAGGCCGGATTTCAAGAACAACATCCTGCGGGCCTTCTACGAGGGCATGAAGGATCGGCCCGACAGCACCTTCGGCACGATGAACGACGACGTGCTCGCCCACTTCGCGCCCGGCTTCACGCGTGCGGACTTCGTGGACATCATCACCGGCTCGGCATGGCCCGAGTGATCCACTGCGCTGAACCAGGAGAACCGTCATGACCAGCACCCACGCGCTGGCGTCCGGCAAGCGCTCGGACGCCGCCGTTCCCGGCTTCAACGCCTCTCCCGCGCTCGCGGCGAGCCTGCAGGCCGTGCTCGTCGACCTGATCGAGCTGCATCTGCAGGCCAAGCAGGCCCACTGGAACGTCGTCGGCCGCAACTTCCGCGACCTGCACCTGCAGCTTGACGAGATCGTCGACGTCGCCCGCGACGCGAGCGACACCATCGCCGAGCGGCTCCGCGCGTTGCACGCCACCGCCGACGGGCGCTCGGACACCGTCGCGGCCGGCACGACGCTCCCGGCATTCCCGACCGGTGAGCAGGACACCGCGCGGGTGGTGGACCTGGTGGTCAACCGCCTGCGTGCCGCTGTGGCCACCTTGAGAGGCGTCCACGACGGCGTCGACGCGGAGGACCCGACATCGGCGGACCTACTGCACGGGATCATCGAGGGCCTCGAGAAGCAGGCCTGGATGGTCGGCGCCGAGAACGCCAGCAGCTGAGGCACCGCCGGGTGGCAATGAGCTCTTTCCAACCTGCCTGAGCGGGTTCGCGGGGTGAGCGAAGCCCCTGGTAGACGGGTGATTGCCGAGATCAACTCGTCCGACCAGGAGCTTCGGCTGCTTTCCTACCCCTCGGGGATGACCGTGTGCAACCGCGCGCTGATCATGCTCGCCGAGGGCCTCCGGCAGCGGCGCACGACACTCGGGACCCGGTGGCGACGGCTCGACGCCGGCCGCCGGGCCCTGCTGGTCGTGGCCTACCTACGCAAGGGTGAGACCTACGCGGACCTGGCAGGCCGCGTCGCGGTCGGCACGACGACGGTCTACCGCTACCTGCGCGAGGCGCTGACCTGCTCGCGGCGATGGCGCCCACCCTGGCCCAGGCGGTCGAGATCGCCCGGGGCAAGGCGTTCGTCATCCTCGACGGCACCCTGCTGCGGATCGACCGGGTCGGCATGGGATCAGGCCGGGACCGGCCCTTCTACTCGGGCAAGCACAAGTGCCTCAGTGTCAGGGTGAGGTTGCCGCCAACGCGGTGGTTGGGATCCTGGCCGCTGGTGATCTGGCTCTACAAGTGCCTGCTGCCTTCGGGCTGGCGATGCCTGTGTTGTGCCGATCACCGGTGGCCAGGGCCGACCGGCGTGAGTTGATAGGAGCGTGGCAGCGCCCCCACTGAGGTGTGTCCGCCGGCCCAGCCGTCCCTCCGATGTGAGAGAGATGAGGTGACGCCATCCGTGGTGATGGTGCTGGGCGTGGACGTCCACAAGGACACCCACACGCAGCAAGCGCTGCGCACCGTGCGGGCAATGGATGCTGGGCACGAGCAGCTCGTGGCGTGGGCGCGGCGGGAGTGTCCGCACGAGCGGGTCTGGGCGGTCGAGGATTGCCGGCACGTGTCGACCCGGCTCGAGCGAGCACTGCTCGCAGCCGGGGGCAGGTGGTGCGGGTACCGCCGAAGCTGATGGCCGCTGCCCGCAGTGGTGCCCGCACGCGCGGGAAGTCCGATCCGATCGACGCGCTCGCGGTCGCCCGCGCGGCGCTACGCGAACCCGATCT
>NZ_JAODNI010000231.1 GCF_025465255.1 Pseudonocardia sp. | reverse complement strand
ACCGCGTTCATCACGCCGATGAGGTCGACGTCGGTGGCGTCGACGAAGTCCATCGGGTCCGGGTCGCCCATGGCCATCGGCAGGATGCCGGCGTTGGCCACGACGACGTCGAGCCTGCCCAGCTCCGCGAGGCCCAGACGGTAGCGGCGCCGCGATGAGAGTCGATGCTGCCGCGTGGGCAACGCACTGAGCTGCAAAGATGACTGCGTTCTCCGACTGTGCCGTGACGGGTCGCCGCGACCGACCGTGCCCGCCGCCTCGAATTCCGTGCGCCGCGACCAGGCGGTCGAAGGCGCGAATCTGACTGCACATCCAGTGTTGCGGACGGCTCCGGGGAGCAGACGGCACCGATCGGGAGGGGCCGGCAGCCGGCAGCGCCATCGCGTGCAGGACCACCGCGGCACCGCCCGGTGGCGGCTCCACCGCCCAGGGACAGGGCTTAGCGTGGGCCGATGACCGCGAGAAGGCGCACGTCCGGTGTTTCGTCGCCCGGTCCGGGATGGGTGAAGCCGTGGGTCCAGGCCGCGGAGATCGCCTGGTCGGCGCGGGTGGTGATCGCCTATCGGACGGTCCGGATGGCGTCGGGCGGCTGGCCGCCGAGCGCCCGGGACCGGCGGGAGTACACCCGCATGGTGCAGGAGAAGGTCGAGGCGTTCACCCAGGCCGCGACGGCCGCGGTGACGACTCCACCGAAGGACACCGCCAAGGCGGTCGGCGCCGTCCTCGGCCCGGTCCACCGGCGGGTCGTGGCCAATCGCCGGCGGCTCTCCCGGGGCTGACGCACCCCACGGGAGCTATCCGTCGCGCGCGGCCAGTTCGGCCAGGCGGGCGGCGGAGGTGAGGTGCCCGCCCGCGAGCGCGCGTCCGAGGGCGGCCGCGGCGCGCTCGCGGGTGGCCGGGTCGCCGCGGGCGGCGAGCAGTTCCGCTTCCGCGAGCCGGGCCTCGTAGTGGCCGAGCGGGGGTCCGAGGGCCAGCGCGCGGGCGACGGAGGCCTCGGCGCGGGGTAGGGCTCCGCGCGCGATGTCGCCGAGCGCGGCCTGGGCCGCGGCCCAGGACGCGAACAAGGTCAGGGAGTCGCCTGCCGCCTGGGCCGACGCGGTGAACGCGGCGGCCGCCGCGTCCGGTTCGCCGCGCACGGCGAGGGCGATCCCGCGGGCTCGATGGGCGGTGGCCGTCCATCCGCGGTGGCCGATGCCGTGCGCGATGGTGAGTGCCGCGAGCGCCTCGGCCTCGGCCTCGTCCGGCCGGCCGAGGGCGGACAGCGCCTCGGACCGGTGCCAGAGGGCGTAGGCCTGACCCTCGGGGGCGACGAGGTCGCGCGCGAGGTGCAGCGCGGCCGTCGTCTCGCGGAGCCCGTCGGCCGGCCGGGCAAGGAACACCAGGCCGTGGCCGCGGGTCGAGCGGGGGGTCACCACCCGCAGCAGCTCACCGGAGTCGGTGAACAGGTGCGCCACCCGGCCGAACACCTCGACGGCCTCGGCGATCCTGCCGTCGAGGAAGGTCGCCATGGCGCGGCCGTCGAGGATGCGGGCGACGCCGGCCGCGTCGCCGAGGCGGCGGTGCAGGTCCAGCGCGGCCTCGGCCCGCTCGCGGGCCCGGTCGGCGCGGTCGAGGTTCATGTCGAGGATGGCGGCGGTCTCCAGCGCCACGGCACGGGCGCCGTCGTCTCCGGCGGCCGCGACGAGCGCCAGCTCGGCCAGCTCCGACGCCCGGTGCGGGTCCTTCGCCCCGAACACCAGCATGGCCAGCCGGGACAGCCGCCTCGACCGGAGCGGACCCGCGTCCGTCGACGCGAGTGCGGCCTGCAGGTCGTCGACGGCCGTGGGGGAGCCGTGCGCGGCGCCGGCGTCGGCCCGGACCGCGAGCAGGTCGGCCCGGGCCGGCGGCCGCGGGTCGAGCGCCAGGCCCGCGTCGGCGAGCGCCACCGCCTCCCGGGTGGCGTGCGCGGCGAGCGCTGCGTCCGCGGCCTCGGCGAACGACGCCGCCGCCGCGGCGGCGTCGCCCGCGTCGCGGTGGTGGCGGGCGATCTCCGACGGGTCGGCGTGCTCGGCGGCGAGGGCGCGGGCCAACAGCCCTTGCAGGCGGCCGCGCTCGCCGGCGTCCAGACCGGTCGTGACGGTCTCGGCGACGAGATCGTGCGCGGTGCTCCAACCGCGTTCGCCGAGGCGCACCAGCCCGGCGGCTGCCAGCCCCGACAGCGCCTCGAGGACCGGGCGCGTCGGCAGCCCGGACGCTCCCGCGATCGTCGACGCCGGGGCTTCCCTGGCCAGGAGCGCGAGCAGGGCCAGCACCTCGGCTCGGTCTCCGGTCTGTCGGTCGGCGCGGCGCCGTACGGCCCGGGCCTGACCGGCCCGGCCCAGCTGGGCCGCCAGCGCCGGCGCGTCGGCCGACCGCGGAGTCCACCCCCCGCCCGGTACCGCCGTCACGGCGTCGCGCGCCACGAGCTCGCGCACGAGCTCGGTGACCGCGAACGGCGTGCCGTCGGTGGCGGTGACGACGGCGGCGGCCAGGTCCGGGTCGCCCAGCCACCGCTCGACGGCTCGGGCGGGCAGCGGTCCGAGCCGGACGTCGTCGCCACGCCGGGTGCCGCGCAGCTCCGCAGGCACCCCGGACGGGAGCTCCTCCGGGCGGAACGCGAGGACCGCGGCGAGGCGCGGGAGCCGGGCCAGCACCGAGCCGAGCAGGAGCAGGCTGCTGGGATCCGCCCATTGCAGGTCGTCGACGACGAGCAGTGCGACCTCGCCGGTCGCCGCGTCGAGTACGCGCAGCCCGCCGGTGAGCCGCAGGGCGCGCCGGCTCTCCCCGTCGAGGACGCCGTCGCGCGCGGGGTCGCCGTCGTCCAGCTCGGGGAGGAGCCCCGCGAGCGCCCCGCGGACGCGAGGCGGGAGCCCGTCGGCCACGGCCGAGTCGAGGGCGATGGCCTCGCGTAGCACCGATCTGGCAAGGCTCCACGCCTCCGCCCGCTCGGGCAGGAACGCCCGCGTCGCGAGGACGGGGAGCGAGGTGGCCCGCGTCAGCTCGGCCAGCAGCCGGGACTTCCCGGCGCCCGCCACCCCGGCCAACGTCAGGACCTCCCGCGCTTCCACGCCCGCGCACAACCGGGCCAGCTCGTCGTCGCGTCCGACGAAGTCCGGGTCGGCGAGGTCCCCGGCATCGAACGGGCGCCGAGCCGCGGGCGGCGGTGTCCCCACGACAGCGGACCGCTCGCTCCGCAGCAGCGCGAGCAGCAGGGCGTCGACGGCGGGCGACGGGTCCACTCCGAGCTCCTCGGTCAGCCGGTGCCGCAGCTCGGCCAGCCGGGCCAGCGCGCC
>NZ_JAODNI010000167.1 GCF_025465255.1 Pseudonocardia sp. | reverse complement strand
GTCGACCCGCTGACGTCGACGTCCCGGATCCTGGACCCGCAGTACATCGGCGACGAGCACTTCCGGGTCGCCAACGAGGTGAAGCGGATCCTGCAGAAGTACAACGACCTGCAGGACATCATCGCGATCCTCGGCATCGACGAGCTGTCCGAGGAGGACAAGCAGCTCGTCGGCCGCGCGCGCCGGATCGAGCGGTTCCTCTCGCAGAACCTCCTGGTGGCCGAGCAGTTCACCGGCCAGCCGGGCTCGACGGTCCCGCTGAAGGAGACCATCGAGGCGTTCGACAAGATCGCCAAGGGCGAGTTCGACGACGTGCCCGAGCAGGCCTTCTTCCTCTGTGGCGGACTCGAGGACCTCGAGAAGAACCGCAAGAAGCTCGAGGGCTGATCCTTGGCTGAGATGACGGTTCAGCTCGTCGCCGTCGAGCGGCGACTCTGGTCGGGTGAGGCGAACTTCGTCCTGGCGAAGACCACCGAGGGCGAGCTCGGCGTGCTGCCGGGCCACGAGCCCACGCTGGCGCAGCTCGAGGACGCGGGCGTCGTCCGCATCGACCCGACCGACGGCACCTCGATCACGGTCGCCGTGCACGGCGGGTTCCTGTCGATCACGCCCGAGGGCGTGACGATCCTGGCCGAGTTCGCCGAGCTGGCGGACGAGATCGACGTCCGGCGGGCGCAGGCCGCGCTGGACCGTGCGGACTCGTCCGAGCCCGAGGGGATCGCGGCCCGGCGCCGGGCCGAGGCCCGCCTCAGAGCCGCCGAGTCGGCGCGCAGCGAGTAGCGGGCACCGGACAGCAGTGGGGACCGTGGCACTCGTCGTCGGCGTCCTGCTGCTGTGCGCGTGTCTCCTGCTGGGCTGGCTCGCGATCCGGCGGGTACGACTCATGCGGGGCGGCGGCGTGGACCTGTGTCTGCGCCGCCGTTTCGCTGTCACGGACTGGCACTTCGGCGTCGGCCGCTACCGGGGTGACCAGTTCGCCTGGTACCGGCTGACGAGCTTCCGGGTGGGCGCGTCGGTCACGATCGACCGCACCGAGGTCGAGATCGTGGACCGGCGCGAACCGCTGGCGTCCGAGTCCTTCGCGATCCCGTACGCGGCCGCGGTCCTACGCTGCCGCAGCCACGGCGAGGACATCGAGTTCGCGATGTCCCGGGACGTGCTCACGGGCTTCCTCTCCTGGCTCGAGGCCGCCCCGCCCGGCCGCTCCACCGGCTACCGCCAGGCCTCCTAGACCCCGCGAGTCGGCGTATTCGGTCGTCCGAATGTGCCATCCCGGTCTACCGAGATCGCGGACTCGGACGACCGGAAGTGCCGACTCGCGCGCATGGGAGTGCCGGCTCGCGGGGGTTAGGGTCTGGGCATGGCCGTGCACCTGACCAGGATCTACACGAAGACCGGCGACGCCGGGACCACCGCGCTGGGGGACTTCAGCCGGGTCCCGAAGACCGACACCCGGCTCGCGGCCTACGCGGACACCGACGAGTGCAACGCCGCCGTCGGGGTCGCGGTCACCGTGGGCGGGCTCTCCGAGCGGCTGCTCGTGCCCCTCGCGCAGGTGCAGAACGACCTCTTCGACGTCGGTGCCGACCTGTGCGCCCCGATCGTCGCCCCAGATGATCCGAAACAGCCGGAGTACCCGCCGCTGCGGATCACCGAGGACTACGTCACCCGGCTCGAGGCCTGGTGCGACGAGTTCAACGAGGACCTGCCCAAGCTCGCGTCCTTCATCCTGCCCGGCGGGACCCCTGGCGCGGCGTACCTGCACGTGGCCCGGACGGTCGCCCGGCGGGCCGAGCGGACGGTGTGGGCGTTGCTCGAGGTGGACGCCGAGCGGACCAACCCGCTCACGGCCAAGTACCTCAACCGGCTCTCGGACCTGCTGTTCATCCTCGGGCGGGCCGCGAACCCGGACGGCGACGTGCTGTGGCAGCCGGGTGGTCCGCAGGCCGGGACTACGTGACGGCATCCGGAAATCCCGCGCCCCGATGACGGGGATACCGCGACTCGCGGGGAGTGGAACAGGCGGGGGCGACGGTGGGGCCGGGAGACGGGGACCGCTACCGTCGCGCGTCGTGGTGGAACATTTCGCGGTGCGTGGCGGGGCCCGGCTGACCGGGACCGTCGACGTCGTCGGCGCCAAGAACAGCGTGCTGAAGCTGATGGCCGCGGCGCTGCTGGCCGAGGGCACGACGACGCTCACGAACTGTCCGGAGATCCTGGACGTCCCGCTGATGGCGGACGTGCTGCGGAGCCTCGGCTGCACCGTCGAGGTCGACGGGGACACCGTCACCATCGACGTCCCGGCCGAGCCCGGCGACCAGGCGGACTACCGCTCGGTGTCGAAGCTGCGGGCGTCGGTGTGCGTGCTGGGGCCGCTGGTGGCCCGATGCCGGCGCGCCGTCGTCCCGCTGCCCGGTGGGGACGCGATCGGCTCCCGGCCGTTGGACATGCACCAGGCGGGCCTGCGCAAGCTGGGCGCGACCACCGAGATCGAGCACGGCCGCGTCGTCGCGACGGCGGAGGGCCTGCACGGCGCGCAGATCTGGCTGGACTTCCCCAGCGTCGGCGCCACCGAGAACATCCTGATGGCCGCGGTGCTCGCGGAGGGCACCACGATCATCGACAACGCGGCGCGCGAGCCCGAGATCGTCGATCTCTGCCTGATGCTGCAGCAGATGGGCGCGAAGCTGGAGGGCGTCGGCTCCTCCACGCTCACCGTGCACGGCGTCACCGGGCTCCAGCCGACCACCCACCGGGTGATCGGGGACCGGATCGTGGGGGCGACCTGGGCGTTCGCCGCCGTGATGACCCGGGGTGAGGTGACGGTCCGCGGCGTCGACCCGCACCACATCGACCTCGTGCTGGACAAGCTGCGCACCGCGGGCGCGGAGACGAGCATCGAGCCGGACGCGTTCACCGTCGCCATGCCCGGCCGTCCGCGGGCGGTGGACTTCGTGACGCTGCCGTACCCCGGCTTCGCCACGGACCTGCAGCCGATGGCGATCGCGCTCTCCGCGGTCGCGGACGGCACCTCGATGATCACCGAGAACGTGTTCGAGGCGCGCTTCCGGTTCGTCGACGAGATGGTGCGCCTCGGCGCGGACACCCGGACGGACGGGCACCACGCCGTCGTCCGCGGGGTCGACCGGCTCTCCAGCGCCCCGGTGTGGGCGAGCGACATCCGGGCCGGCGCGGGGCTCGTGCTCGCCGGGTTGTGCGCGGACGGCGAGACCGAGGTCTGGGACGTCGACCACATCGACCGCGGCTACCCGCGGTTCGTGGAGAACCTGGCCTCCCTGGGCGCGGACGTGTCGCGGGTGAACTGCGACCCCGAGCGCTGAGGCGCGTCGACGGGAGCACTGACGCTCGAGGCCGGGACGTCGACGACGGCAGGGGATTGGGCTTCTCCCGCGGTGTCGTTGGGCCGGACGGAGTAGCAGCGGATGCCGGGGCATAACGGGCGTGGGAACGTCCGGGTCACTGCCGGGGCGACCCCGGAGACGGCCCCAGGAGGTCCCCGTGCACGACGCCGCACCCGCCGACCGGAGCCCCAGACAGATCGCGCGCAGTGAACCGATCAAGAAGGGCGCGCGGGTCGGCATCGCCGCGAACGGCGTGCTGCACCTGCTGATCGCATGGCTCGCGATCCAGGTCGCGCTCGGCGGAGGAGGAGGGAAGGCGAACCAGAGCGGGGCACTCACGGCCATCGCCGCGGAGCCCTTCGGGAAGGTCCTCCTGTGGGTGCTGTTCCTCGGGTTCGTCTGCGTGGTGCTGTGGCGCGCGACTTCGGCCGTCTGGGGCTTCACCTACATCACCGACGAGAAGAAGCGCCTCATGAAGAGGCTGGTCAATGCAGGGCAGGCCGTCATCTACGCGGCGCTGGCCGCGCTCACCGCGACCACGGCGGTCCGCGGCGCCTCGTCGGGCACCGGCGGCAGCAAGGCGACCGCGGGCCTGCTCGGGCTGCCGGGCGGCCAGGTGCTCGTGGCTGTGGTGGGGATCGGCGTGGTGATCGGCGGTGGGGTGATGATCTACAACGGCTGGAAGAAGAAGTTCATGGAGGACCAGGACCTGACGGGAGCCGACCAGCACGCCCGCCGCGTCGACGAGCGGACCGGGCAGATCGGCTACATCGCCAAGGGGATCGCGATCGGGGTCCTGGGCATCCTGATCGTCACCGCCGCGGTCAGGTTCGACCCGCAGCAGGCCAACGGCCTGGACTCCGCGCTCAGGACGCTCGGGCAGCAGCCGTTCGGGATGTTCCTGCTGATCGCTGTGGCGATCGGGATCGCGGCTTACGGGATCTTCTGCTTCCTCGACGCCAAGTACCACAGGGTCTGACCGCGTCGTGGCTCCACAACGCGTTCCTTGCGGCCGGGAAAGCGCATTGTGGCTCCACGACGCGTAATGGGTCAGCGCAGGATCAGGCGGGCGGTCGGGACGTCCTGGGGGAAGACGAGGACGCGGTAGCCGGGGGAGTCCGGCGCGGGCTTCGCGATCGTCGCCCGGACCCCTTCGGAGCGCAGCCGGCCCGCCAGGACCTGGGCCGCGGACTCCGTCGGCACCTCCGAGACCTGCTCCAGCAGGCCGACGCCCATCGGGTCGTCGGGATCGTCGCTGGGCGGGGAGGGCTGGGTCGCGTTCGTGCCGAAGGTCCAGCGCAGCAACGCGATCACCAGGCCGATGGCGAGCAGCGAGCCCCCGAGTTCGATGAGCCCGGACGGAATCCCCATCCGTGAAGTGTGCGCCCCCACCTGCCCGACCGGCCCGTTCATCCCGCTCGCGCCGGCCGCTGGATCGATCAGGCGCGTACTTTCTCGCGCACTTCGCGTACTTTTCCACCCAGAAGGTGTGACGACGGCCGTTCACCGGGGGTGCGAGTCGCTACCGGCCAGTACGATCAGGCCGTTCTTCGACGTGGAGGTGTCCGGTGCCGTACCCGACCGATCGTGAGCGCGACCGTCCGTGGGTGATCCGGACCTATGCCGGCCACTCGTCGGCGGAGAAGTCCAACGCGCTCTACCGGCGCAACCTGGCCAAGGGCCAGACCGGGCTCTCGGTCGCGTTCGACCTGCCCACCCAGACCGGCTACGACCCGGACGACGAGCTGGCCAAGGGCGAGGTCGGCAAGGTCGGCGTGCCGGTCAGCCACATCGGGGACATGCGGACGCTCTTCGAGGGCATCCCGATGGCCGAGGCCAACACCTCGATGACCATCAACGCGCCCGCGATGTGGCTGCTCGCGCTCTACACCGCCGTCGCGGAGGAGCAGGCCGAGGCCGCCGGGATCGACATCGAGGAGATGCGGTCCAAGCTCGCCGGGACGACGCAGAACGACATCGTCAAGGAGTACCTCTCCCGCGGGACCTACGTGTTCCCGCCGGCCCCGAGCCTGCGGCTGATCACGGACATGGTGGCCTGGTCGGTCACCGAGATCCCGAAGTGGAATCCGATCAACATCTGCAGCTACCACCTGCAGGAGGCCGGCGCGACGCCCGAGCAGGAGCTCGCCTACGCCCTGTCCACGGCGATCGCGGTGCTGGACTCCGTGCGGGACTCCGGGCAGGTGCCGCCGGAGAAGTTCGGCGACGTCGTCGGGCGCATCTCGTTCTTCGTCAACGCGGGGCTGCGGTTCGTCGAGGAGATGTGCAAGCTCCGGGCGCTCGGGCGGATGTGGGACCGGATCACGCTCGAGCGCTACGGCGTGGAGAACCCCAAGCAGCGACGCCTGCGCTACGGCGTCCAGGTCAACTCGCTCGGGCTGACCGAGGCCCAGCCGGAGAACAACGTCCAGCGCATCGTGCTGGAGATGCTCGCCGTGACGCTCTCCAAGGACGCCCGGGCCCGCGCGATCCAGCTGCCGGCATGGAACGAGGCCCTCGGCCTGCCCCGCCCGTGGGACCAGCAGTGGGCGCTGCGGATGCAGCAGGTGCTGGCCTACGAGACGGACCTGCTGGAGTACGAGGACCTGTTCGAGGGCTCGAAGGTCGTCGAGGCGAAGGTCGCCGAGCTCGTCGAGGGTGCCCAGGCGGAGATCGACCGGGTGCAGGAGATGGGCGGCGCGGTCGCGGCCGTCGAGAACGGCTACATGAAGGGCGAGCTCGTCTCGTCGCTGGCCGAGCGGCGCCGCCGGATGGAGACCGGCGAGGCGATCGTCGTGGGCGTCAACAAGTTCGACACCACCGAGCCGAGCCCCCTGCAGGCCGAGGGGGCCGCGTCGATCGAGACGGTGGACCCGGAGACCGAGGCCGCCGCGATCGCGGCCATCAAGGAGTGGCGCTCCTCCCGGGACAACGCGGCCGTCGAGACCGCGCTGACCGCCCTGCGTGACGCCGCCAAGACGGACGAGAACCTGATGCAGGTCTCCGTGGACTGCGCCAAGGCCGGCGTGACGACGGGGGAGTGGGCCGGCGCGCTGCGCGAGGTCTTCGGCGAGTTCCGGGCGCCCACGGGCGTCTCCGCGGCGGTCGCGTCCGGGGAGGCGGCCACCGAGATCGCGACGGTCCGGGAGCGGGTCCGCGCGACCGGCGACGAGCTGGGCACCCGGCTCCGCATGCTCGTCGGGAAGCCGGGTCTGGACGGGCACTCCAACGGCGCCGAGCAGGTCGCCGTGCGGGCCCGGGACGTCGGGTTCGAGGTCGTCTACCAGGGCATCCGGCTCACGCCCGCGCAGATCGTGTCCGCGGCGGTGCAGGAGGGCGTGCACGTCGTCGGGCTGTCCGTGCTCAGCGGCTCGCACCTCGAGGTCGTGCCGGCGGTCGTCGACGGCCTTCGCGCCGCCGGCGCCGAGGACATTCCGGTCGTGGTCGGCGGGATCATCCCGGCCGACGACGCGGCGACGCTGAAGGCCAAGGGGATCGCGGCGGTCTTCACACCGAAGGACTACCGGCTCACGGAGATGATGGACGCGATCGTGACCCTGGTCCGGGAGGCGAACGACCTGTAGGAGGGAGCTGACCGGAGTCGTTCAGCGCCGTTCTCACCGCCTGTCCGGCTGGCGGCCGCCGTTCTCCTCGTCCCTCTCCTCACCCCGGCGGCGGAAGAACGTGAAGCCCGGAATGCCGTTGATCGCCATCCGGACGCCGCGCAGCTCGTCGAGGAGCTCGTGGACGTCCGGGCCGACCCGGTCCAGCGTCACGAGGATCGGCATGACGCTGGTCTCGAGCTGGTTCGTGAGCGCCGGCAGCTGGTCGACCATCCGGATCGCGGCCTGCAGCTCCTGCTCGGAGAACTCGTCGACGAACCGCGTGGCCAGCGGCGCCGCGCGCTTCGCCAGCGGGGCGTAGGTGTCGAGCAGCTCGCTCGCCGCGGAGCTCGTCCCGGAGGCCTCCTCGACGACGCCGCGCGCGAGGTCCGCGACGGCGGTCGCCTTCTCGATGACGCCCGACGCCTCGCCCGCTACCCCTCCCGCGCTGCCGACCAGGGTCTTCGCCTCGGCGGCCACCTCGGCCGCGCCCGCGACCACCCCGGCCGCGCCGTCCGCGACCTGACCGGCCCGTCCGACCAGCCCCGCCGCCTCGTCCGCGACGAGCGACGCCCGCGCGACGAGCGTGGCGGCGCCGTCGGCCACGGTCCGGGCCCCGCCGACGACGACCTCCGCGTCGCCGGCAACGACGGCGATGCGGGTCACCATCGTCTCGGCCTCCCCGGCGACGACGTCGACCCGTCCGACCAGTTCCTCGGCCCGTTCCGCGACCCCCTCGACCCGGTCCAGCAGGGTCTCGACCCGCTCGGCGATCCCGCCGATCCGCCCGACCAGCCCCGACACGTCGTCGAGCAGGGCGGTGGCGCGGTCCGGCAGCGAGGCGGCCACGCCGACCGCGTCCTCCGTCCAGCCCGCGAGCGCCTTCGCGCCGTCGACGGCTCCGGCGACGAGGTCCCCGGGGCCGGGTACGGGCAGTCCCGCGATGCGCAGCATGGGCCGATCCTCTCCTATCGGTGCCCCCGCGGCGCGGTCACGGTGATGGGGTCAGCGTGTTGCGGTCGCGTAACGACCGCCGAGTACCGCCGAGATCCTTTGACGCCCCCTGATCGACCACCTACGTTCGATCGACGTTGCCGGTTGCCGGCGCAATTGCCCGGTACGGCCGTGTCGACGAAGACATCCGGAGGGTGAGCCCATGTCGGAGTACCGGTGGAGCCGCAGAGACTTCTTCAGACGAGCCGCGGTGGCGGGGGCGGTGGCCGTGGGTGGGCCGGTGCTGCTGTCCGCGTGCACCGCGACGAACTCCGGGGGGAGCGGCGCGAGCGGCACCCTCGCCACGGCCAGGCAGAGCGGCACGCTCAAGGTCGGGATCGCGGGGGAGGCCCCCTACGGTTTCACCGACAACACGGGCAAAGTCACCGGCGAGTCCGTCGAGGTCGGCCGGGCCGTGCTGAAGGCCCTGGGGATCAGCGACGTGCAGGCCACCCAGGTCAGCTTCGACTCGCTGATCCCCGGCCTCAACGCCAACCAGTTCGACATGGTCACCGCGGGCATGTTCATCAACCCGAGCCGGTGCGCCGGCGCCGCGTTCTCCGAGCCGGACTACACCGCGCCGACGGCGTTCCTGGTCCCGACCGGCAACCCGAAGGGCGTCGCGACCTTCGACGACGTCAAGAACAAGAACCTGCGGCTGGCCGTGCTGAGCGGGGCCGTCGAGCAGGGCTACGCGCAGAAGGCCGGGGTGCCGGACTCGCAGATCCAGGTGTTCGACACGCAGAACACGCTGCTGCAGGCGGTCGCCACGGACCGGGCCGACGCCGCCGCCCTCACCAACATCTCCCTCAACGACGTGGTGAAGAAGAACCCCGGATCGGCCGTCGAGGTCACCGACGGCTTCTTCCCGACCGTCGACGGCAAGCCGACCGTCTCCGCGGGCGCGTTCGTCTTCCGCAAGGCGGACACCGACTTCGTGGACGCCTTCAACGCCGAGCTCAGGAAGCTGCACGACAACGGGCAGTGGCTCACGATCGCGCAGCCCTTCGGCTTCACCGAGGACAACATCCCCGGCCCGGACGTGACCACAGCGTCGCTGTGCGCCGCGGCCTGACCCCAAGTGTCCGACAACCTGTCGCGGATCGTCCCGGTACTGCTGCAGGGCCTGCCGCCGACGGTGATCGCGACGGTGGGCGGGATCGTGCTCACGATCCTGCTGTCCGTCCCGGCCGGTCTGCTGCTGCTCTCGTCGCGGCGGTGGGTCCGCGTCCTGGTCCGGATCTACGTCGAGGGCTTCCGCGGCACGTCCGAGGTGGTCCAGCTGTTCTGGATCTACTTCGTACTGCCGGTGCTGATCGGGTTCCAGCTGGTGCCGCTCTGGGCCGGCGTGCTGGTCCTGGGGCTCAACCACGGCGCGTACGGGGCGGAGATCGTCCGCGGCGCCGTGCAGTCCGTGCCGCGGGCACAGTACGAGGGGGCGATCGCGCTCAGCCTCTCCCCGGCGCAGCGGATGCGGCGGGTGATCTTCCCGCAGGCCCTCGTGGAGATGCTCCCGCCGATGAACAACCTGTTCATCCAGCTCCTGAAGTCCACCGCGATCCTCGCCCTGATCACGGTGCCGGAGGTGACCCGGCAGGCCCGTGACGTGCTGATCCCCAACTACGGCGACGACACGATCCTGATCTTCGGCCTGGTCTTCCTCGTCTACCTCGTGCTGGCGGCGATCCTCACCGCGCTGATGCGGCTCGCCGAGCGGATCGCGTCGCGGAGGGTGGGGCGGCGCCCGTCGCGGGCGGCTCGGGTCGCGGCCCGGGCGGCCGGCCCGGGGGTCTCGGACCGGATGGCGGGGATCTGATGGCGGCCGGGTCGACGTCGCTCTGGGACTGGGACTACGCCTTCTCGATCATCCCCGACCTGCTGAAGGCGCTGCTCACGACGATCGAGATCACCGTGCTCGGCTCGGCGGTCGCCTTCGTGCTGGGGCTGGTGATCGCGGTCGTCCGGCGGGCCCGGATCCCGGTCGTCGACCAGGTGCTGTGGGCGCTGGTGGAGGTCATCCGCTCGACCCCGCTGCTGGTCCAGATCTTCTTCCTGTTCTTCGTGCTGCCGCGGTTCGGGCTGACGCTCAGCGCGTTCGTCGTCGGGGTCACCGCGCTGGGCGTGCACTACGCGACCTACACCTCGGAGGTCTACCGGGCCGGGATCGACGCGGTCCCGAAGGGACAGTGGGAGGCCGCGACCGCGCTGAGCCTGCCCCGCTCCCGGGTGTGGACCGGGGTGATCCTGCCGCAGGCGATCCCGCGGGTGCTGCCGGCGCTGGGCAACTACGCGATCTCGATGTTCAAGGAGGTCCCGCTGCTGCTGGCGATCGGCGTCGTGGAGGTGGTCAACGCGGGCCGCGAGCTGGGCTCGGAGACCTTCCGGTTCACCGAGCCGTACACGATCGCCGGCGTGCTGTTCCTCGTCCTGAGCTATCCGGCCTCGATGCTGGTTCGGAGATTGGAGCGCCGTGCCGCCGTCCGCTGACCCCATGATCACGTTCGACGCCGTCGAGAAGCGGTTCGGGGACAACGTCGTCCTCCGCGAGCTGAGCTTCGACGTGGCCCCCGGCGAGCACGTCACGCTGATCGGGCCGTCCGGCTCCGGCAAGACGACGATCCTGCGGCTGCTCATGACCCTGGAGAAGGTGAACTCCGGGACGATCTCCGTCGCCGGCCGGTACCTCTCGCACATGGTGAAGGGGGACAAGCTCGTCCCGTCGGACGAGAAGTACTGCCGGGAGGTGCGCATGCGGATCGGGATGGTGTTCCAGCAGTTCAACCTGTTCCCGAACATGACCGTGCGGGGCAATCTGATCGAGGCACCGACCCGCGTGCTCGGGCTCTCCAAGGACGAGGCGAACGCGCGCGCCCAGGACCTGCTGGACCTCGTCGGGCTCGGGGAGAAGATCGACGCCCACCCCACCCAGCTCTCCGGCGGCCAGCAGCAGCGGGTCGCGATCGCCCGCGCTCTGGCCATGCGGCCGGACGTCCTGCTGCTCGACGAGGTGACATCCGCACTGGACCCCGAGCTCGTCGCGGGGGTGCTGAAGCTGTTGCGGGACATCGGGGAGAGCACGGACATCACCATCCTGTGCGTGACGCACGAGATGGGCTTCGCCCGGGACTTCTCGGACCGGGTGATGATGTTCGACGGCGGCCGGGTGATCGAGGACGCCCCACCGGAGAAGATCTTCAGCGACCCGGACCACCGGCGCACCCAGGACTTCCTGCAGGCCGTGCTGAACCACTAGCCCCCGCGCACAGGGCTCACAGGGTGGCGGTGCCGGAGCAGACGGCCTGGGTGGTGAGGTCCGCCGACGGCAGATTGTCCGAGGTGAAGCCGAAGCGCGCGGTGAGCTTCTCCCACTCGCCGGACGAGTGCAGCTCCGCCAGGGCGGCGTCGAACGCGTCGCGCAGGTCCGTGTCGGTCCGGGCGAACGCGAACGCCCCGGCCGGGACGACGCGGGCGCCGTTCACCAGCGCGGCGACGCCCTGGGTGACCACCAGACCTGACCCCGGGTTGCGGGAGAGCTCGTCGAGCAGGGAGATGCGGGTCAGCGCGGCGGCGTCCACCTTGCCCGCGGCGACCGCGCGGAACAGCTCGCTCTGCTCGCCGAAGGCGGTGACGTTCTCCGCGGCGACACCCGCGGCGGACGCGTACTCCTCCTCGGCCGAGCCGTGCAGCACGCCGAGCCGCAGCCGCGCCCGGCCGACGCCCTCGAACGTCCGGATGCCGAGCGGGTTCCCGTCCGGCACGAGGAACGCCGGCGGCGCGAGGAAGTCCGGGCGGGAGAACGCGACCCGTCCACACCGGCCGGGGGTGATCGTCATGCCCGCGGCGATGAGGTCGAACTGGCCCTGCTGCAGGCCGGCGATGAGCCCGTCGAAGCCGACCTGCACGGCCTCGATCCCGCCGATGCCCAGCTTCGCCAGCACGGCGCGGGCGACCTCGGGCTGCTCGCCGGTGACCGTGCCGTCCGGCGCGGAGTAGCCGTAGGGCCGCTCACCGGCGAGCCCGACGCGGAGCACGCCGTCCTCCCGGCCCCGTTGCAGCGCGGACGCGGACCGGGAGCCGCAGCCGGCCGTCGCCGCACCGGCGAGGCCCGCGCCGGCGAGCGCGAACAGGTGTCTCCGGTTGAGCATGATCATGACGCGCTCGACCCTAGGGGGGCCCTAGTCGGGCCACACGGCGGGGCGCTTCTCGAGGAAGGACGCCATGCCCTCCCGGGCCCCGGGCGACTGCGACAGCGACGCCATCACCTCGACGGCGACGGCGTACGCGTCCGCCTCCGGCCGGTCGAGCTGGGAGTACAGCGTCTGTTTCCCCACGCCCTTGCCGAACCGGCTGCCGCGGGTCGCCCGGGCCAGCAGCGCATCCGTCCTCGCGTCCAGCTCGTCGTCCGGGACGGCGTAGTTGACCAGGCCCCACTCGGCCGCGGTGCGCGCGTCGACCGGGTCGCCGGTGAGCGCGAGCTCCATCAGCCGCTTGCGGCCGACGTTGCGCGCCACCGGGACCGCGGGGGTGTGGCAGAACCAGCCGCCCTTGCCGCCGGGCAGCGCGAACGCCGCGGACTCGGCCGCGACGGCGAGGTCGCAGGTGGCGACGAGCTGGCACCCGGCCGCCGTCGCGATCGCCTGGACGCGGGCGATGACGACCTGCGGCACCTCCTGGATGGTCGCCATGACCTTCGTACAGAGCTTCAGCAGGTCACGCACCCCCGCGAGGTCCCGCGAGGCGACGTCCGCGAAGTCGTGCCCCGCGGAGAAGGCCCTGCCCTCGGCGCCCAGGACGATGCCCGTCGCGTCGCTGCGGCCCGCGTCCTCGAACGCGGCCAGCAGCTCGCGCAGGTGCGGCTCGGACAGGGCGTTGCGCCGTTCGGGCCGGTTCATGGTGATCCGGATCGTGTCTCCGTCCTGCTTCACCAGCAGGTGTTCGTAGTCCGCCATGCGGTCACGGTAGCTCGACAGCCTCGCGATCCGCGTCTACCGTGACGCCATGACCGAATGAGGATTTCCGGTCACAACGTCACAGGGGGTCTCGGTGGCCGCTCCCGACCAGCCCGCCGCGCGGGTCGAGCGCGTGCTCGACTCCGCCACCGAGCTGCTCGTCCGCTGGGGGTACCAGCGGGTGACCATCGAGGACGTCGCCAAGCACGCCGGGATCGGCAAGGGCACCGTCTACCTGCACTTCCGTACCAAGGACGCACTGTTCCTGACCGTCCTGCTGCGCAGCCACCACGCCGTCGTCGCGCGGATGGCGGAGCGGATGGAACGGGACCCCGCGGAGGCGCTGCCGGGCCGGGCCGTCCGGTCGCTCTACCGCGAGCTCGTCGAGGACCCGGTGGTGCGGCCGCTCTACCTCGGGGATCCGGAGGTCCTCGGCCGGCTCGCGCACGAGGCGGCGGACACGCTCGGCGAGATCGGCAGCCGGCGGGTCGAGGTCGGCCGGCGCTGGTTCGCCCGGCTGCGCGACGCCGGGCTGATGCGCACGGACCTGACGGTCGACGAGCAGATGCACGTCTTCAGCGCCGTCACGACCGGCTTCTTCTTCCTCGACGGCATGCCGACGGCGCCGGGCCCGGACGATTCGCACCGGCGCGCGGACCTACTGGAACACGCGCTGGCCTCCGCGCTGCACGTCCCGGGCGCCGCGCCGGACGCCGAGGTGTCCCGGGAGTGCGCCGCGCTCTACCGCTCGCTGCTCGACCACATCGACGAGGAATGGCAACGCCGCGTCCGGTGATCCCGGACGTGCAGACGAGGGGAGATGCCGATGACCGCCACGGACCTGATGTCGCCGGAGATGCTCGCGAACCCGTACACGGGCTACGGAAGGCTGCGCGAGCAGGCGCCCGTCCTGCAGGGGACGTTCCTCGGCCGGACGCCGGTGTGGGTGGTGACCCGCTACGCGGACGTCCGCGCCGTCCTGGGTGACCCCGAGGCGTTCGCCAACGATCCGGCGTCGGTGCCGGGGAACTCCGCGGTGGACGTCCGGCAGCAGGGCATGGAGGCCATGGGGGTGCCGGCGGACCTCGTGCACTACCTGACCGACAGCATCATCAGCGCCGACGGCGCGGACCACACCCGGCTGCGCAAGCTGGTCTCGCGGGCCTTCACCGTCCGGCGGGTGGCGAACCTGCGACCTCGGGTCGAGGAGATCACTGCGGACCTGCTGGATGCGCTCGCGGCCGCCGAGCAGCCGGTCGACCTCGTCGAGGCGTTCGCCTACCCGCTGCCGATCACCGTCATCTGCGAGCTGGTCGGCATCCCCGAGGCGGACCGGGCGGGCTGGCACGAGTGGGGACGGGTGCTGGTCTCGATGGACCCCACCCGGATCCCGACGGCGCTGCGGGAGATGGTCGAGCACGTCCTGGACGTGATCGCGCGGCGTCGCGCGCAGCCCGCGGACGACCTGCTGAGCGAGCTCGTCCGGGTCCAGGAGGCCGAGGGGGATCGCCTGTCCGACGACGAGCTGGTCACCATGGTCCTCTCGCTGGTGATCGCCGGGCACGAGACGACCGCACACCTGATCTCCCGGGCCGTCATCGCGCTGCTCACCCGCCCGGACCAGCTCGAGCTCCTCCGGGCGGATCCCGCGCTCTGGCCGGGCGCGGTCACCGAGCTGATGCGCCGCATCGGGCCGGTGCAGTCGGCGTCCGTGCGGTACGCGACCCGGGACGTCGAGGTCGGGGGCGTGCCGATCCCGGCCGGCTCCGGGATCCAGCCGGTGCTGGTCTCCGCGAACTCGGACCCGCGCGAGTACCCGGACCCGGATCGGCTGGACGTCACCCGCAGGTCGGAGCGCGGGGAGGGGCACGTCGGGTTCGGGCACGGGCCGCACTACTGCCTCGGCGCGGCGCTGGCCCGGCAGGAGGGCGAGGTGGCCCTGAAGGCGCTGTTCGAGCGCTTCCCGGACCTGAGGCTCGCGATCGAGCCCGACGAGCTGGAGTGGGCGAAGGTGCCGGGGATGCGGCGGGTCCTCGGCCTACCCCTGGTCGTGCAGCCGTAGGAGCGTGTAGGCCGCGAGGGTCTGGGCGTCCGTCAGCTCGCCGTCGCGGACCATCGCCTCGAACTCGGCGATCGTGAACCACGCCGTCCGCATGTCCTGCTCGGTGTGCTCGCGCTGCGCCTCGCCCTGGGTCAGCTCGGTCGCGAGATAGACGTGCCCCCGCTGGCTCGACATCCCCGGCGCGACGTCCAGGGTGCCCAGCAGCTGCATCCGGCCGGCCTGCATCCCCGTCTCCTCGACGAGTTCGCGGACCGCCAGGTCGGCCGGGTCCTGCGCGGCGCGGTCGGGTGCGGTGCCGGCGGGGAACTCCCAGCGGCGCTCGCCCACCGGGTACCGGAACTGCTCGACCAGGTGCAGGCGGTCCCCGTCGCGGGGGATGACCAGGGCGTAGGTCGGCTTGTCGACGACGCCGTACACGCCGTCGCTGCCGTCAGGGCGGCGGATGGCGTCCTCGCGGACCGTCATCCAGTTGTTGGCGTAGACCTCGCGGGTCGACATGGTTTCGAGGTGCTCCACGCCGGTCACCCTGCCAGGGGTACGGCGACGAGGCCGTTCCGACTTGACTCACCCCATCGGGTGGAGTGAGGTGAATCACATGGACACGCAGCGTTCGGGAACCAGCTCGGCCCGGGTACGACCGCTGCGACCCGGACAGGAGCCGCCCCCGGAGCCGGCGGCTCAGCCCCAGGCACTCGAGGGAGTGCGCAGCCTTCTCGGCACGGCGGGCAAGGTGGTCGGCAACGTGCCGTCCGTGGCCGGCGCCGCGGGCCGTCTCGCCGGTGAGCTCGGCCGGGTCGCCGTCGGGCGGTCCGAGATCGAGCCCGGCCGCCGGGACCGCCGCTTCGCCGACCCCACCTGGACCGAGAACCCGGCGTACCACCGGCTGATGCAGGCCTACCTGGCCACGTGCCAGGCCGTCGGGGACGTCGTGTCGGCCGCGGACCTGCCGGACTGGCGGGACCGCGAGCGGGCGAAGTTCCTGGCCACGGTGATCACGTCCACGCTGTCGCCCACCAACACCCTCGCGAACCCGGTCGCCCTGAAGCGGGCCCTGGAGACCGGGGGCGGCAGCCTGCGCCGCGGGCTGCGCAACCTCGTCTCGGACGTCCGACGCAACGGCGGCCTGCCCACGCAGGTCGACCGGTCGAAGTTCCGGGTCGGCGAGGACCTGGCCGTGACCCCGGGCGCCGTCGTCTACCGCGACGAGGTGCTGGAGCTGATCCAGTACCAGCCCTCGACGACGCAGGTCCGGCAGATCCCGCTGGTCGTGGTGCCGCCGCAGATCAACAAGTACTACTTCATGGATCTCGCCCCGGGCCGCTCGCTGATCGAGTACGCCGTCGACCAGGGGCAGCAGGCGTTCGCGATCTCGTGGCGCAACCCCACCAAGGCCCAGCGGGACTGGGACCTGGACACCTACGGACGGGCGATCCTCTCCGCGCTCGACGCCGTCTCCGAGATCACCCATTCCGAGCAGGTCAACCTGTTCGGGCTCTGCGCGGGCGGCATCACCACCGCGAGCGTCCTCAACCACCTCGCGGACGTCGGCGACGACCGCGTGCGCAGCGTCAGCTTCGGCGTCACGCTGCTGGACTGGGGCGCGGAGGCGCCGATCGGCATGCTCGCGGCGGGACCGATCGTGGGGCTCGCGGACTTCCGCTCCCGGCAGGTCGGGATCCTCGACGCCCGCTCGCTCGCCTCGATCTTCACCTGGATGCGGCCGGACGACCTCGTGTGGAACTACTGGGTCAACAACTACCTGCTCGGCAAGGAACCGCCCTCGTTCGACATCCTCGCCTGGAACGCGGACGGGACGAACCTGCCGGCGGCCCTGCACCACCAGTTCCTCGACGTGTTCGTGCGGAACTCGATGACCAGGCCCGGTGAGCTCACTGTGCTGGGCTCGCCGGTCGACCTGAAGCAGGTGAAGGTCGACGCGTTCATCACCGGCGGCACCACGGACCACCTGACCCCGTGGAACGGTTGCTACGCCTCGGCGACCCTGCTGGGCGGGCAGTCGACGTTCGTGCTCACCAACACCGGCCACATCCAGACGCTCGTGTGCCCGCCGGGCAACCCGAAGTCCCGGTACTGGACGGGCCCGGACCCGCACGGCATCGACGCCACCACCTGGCGGGACCAGGCGACCGAGCACGAGGGCACCTGGTGGGAGCACTGGGCGGGCTGGATCGGGGAGCGCTCGGGCCCCCTCAAGCGCGCCCCCGCCCGACCGGGGAGCAAGGAGCACCCCTCCCTCGGGGACGCCCCGGGCACCTACGTCCTGGCCCAGGCCTGAGAGCGGCGGCCCGCGACTTCCGGTCGATCTGCGGGATCATGCCTGCGTGCGCGCCTCCCGCCTGATGGCCCTGCTCTTCGTCCTGCAGCGACGACGGGCGGCCACGGCCGGACAGCTCGCGGCCGAGCTGGAGGTCTCGGAGCGGACGATCTACCGGGACGTCGCCGCGCTGATCGAGGTCGGGGTGCCGGTCTGGACCGAGCCCGGGCCGGGCGGCGGCATCCGGCTCGTCGACGGCTGGCGCACCCGGCTCGACGGCCTCACCGGTTCCGAGGCGGCGGCGATGCTGGCGATGGGCGCGCCGCAGGTGCTCGCGGAGCTCGGCATGAGCTCGGCGCTGGTCGCGGCGCAGGCGAAGGTGCTGGCCACGCTGCCGGAGGGGCTGCGCGAGCACGCCCGCGTCGTCTCCGAACGGGTGCTGCTCGACGCCCCCGGCTGGTTCCACGCGCCCGCCGAGGTCACACAGCTCGCGACGCTCGCCCAGGGCGTCTGGGAGCAGCGGAGGGCCCGGATCCGGTACGCCCGCGGCTATCGGGACCCGACGACGGTGGAGCGGCTCGTCGCGCCGCTGGGGCTCGTCCTCAAGGCCGGCGTCTGGTACGTCGTCGCCGGCGTCGAGCTTTCCGGCCGGGACGGCGACATCCGCACCTACCGCGCCTCCCGGATCCGGCACGCCGAGCTCGAGCAGGACACCTTCGACCGCCCCGGCGACTTCGACCTCGGGGCCTGGTGGGCCGGCTCGGCGGCCCGGTTCGCCGCGTCCATGCTGCGGGAGAAGGTGACCGTGCGGCTCTCCCCGCGCGGCATGCGCGCCCTCCCGCACGCGGTCGACCCGGACGCGGCGACCGCGGCGATCGCCCAGGCCGGACCACCGGACGTCGACGGGTGGTGCGAGCTGACCGTGGACGTGGAGTCCGTGGCCGTCGCCGCCGGGCAGCTCACCGGGCTGGGCGGGGAGGTCGAGGCGCTCGATCCGCCGGAGCTGCGGACGGCCCTCGCGACCGCGGGCCGGGCCCTCGCGGAACGGAACGCGCCCCGCTGACCGCGGTGCCCAGGATGTCGAGGCGCCGCCACCTCCGGGTGACGAGCCGTGGCGGGCGCACCCCTAAGGTGGCGCGGGTGCGCCTCGTCATCGCTCGTTGCCAGGTGGACTACGTCGGCCGGTTGACGGCCCACCTGCCCATGGCGCCCCGGTTGTTGCTGGTCAAGGCGGACGGGTCGGTGAGCATCCACGCGGACGACCGCGCCTACAAGCCGCTGAACTGGATGAGCCCACCGTGCTGGCTCGAGGAGCAGCCCGGGGTCTGGACGGTGAAGAACAAGGCGGCCGAGTCCCTCGTCATCACGATCGACGAGGTGCTGCACGACTCGCGCCACGAGCTCGGCGTCGATCCCGGCCTGGTCAAGGACGGCGTCGAGGCGCATCTGCAGGAGCTGCTCGCCGCCCATCCGGAGACCTTCGGCGACGGCTGGACGCTGGTCCGCCGCGAGTACATGACGGCCGTCGGTCCCGTCGACCTGCTGTGCCGGGACGGCCAGGGCGGCCATGTCGCCGTCGAGATCAAGCGCCGCGGGGAGATCGACGGCGTCGAGCAGCTGACCCGCTACCTCGAGCTGATGAACCGGGACCCGCTGCTCGCGCCGGTTGCCGGCGTCTACGCCGCGCAGCAGATCAAGCCGCAGGCGAGGACGCTCGCCGAGGACCGCGGGATCCGCTGCGTGACGGTGGACTACGACGCCTTGCGGGGCACGGAGTCGAAGGACCTGCGGCTGTTCTGACGCGTCCGGCCCCGGGTCCGGGCCACCGCGACGACGAGCCAGCCCGGCGCGGCGAGGCGCAGCCCCACGAACAGCAGGACCGCGAGGCACTGCAGGGCGACGTTCCAGCCGGTCCTCATGGCGGGAAAGCATGCCGGAGCGCGGGGTCGCGGGGAATCCGTGCTCCTACGTAGTCGCAGCTCACGGGGGGCTGTGCGCGGGGAACCTCGCTAGAACGAGGTTCCCCGCGCACAGGTGGTCCGGGCGGGCCGGAGCAGGCACCTCCGGACCGCCGCCGAGATCACGGCGCAGCCCTAGGGTGGCGGGGTGACCACCAGCGTCGACGTCGCGCCCGCAGCATCCTTCGACTCGCTCGACCCGCGGACGGGGGAGGTCGTCGCGAGCTACCCGGTCCACACCGAGGTGGACGTGCGCGCGGCCGTCGACCGCGCCACCGCCACCGCGGTCTGGTGGGACGAGCTGGGCTTCGCCGGGCGCCGTGAGCGGCTGCTGGCCTGGCGGAAGGTGCTGGTCGGGCGGCTCGACGAGCTCGCCGGCATCGTCTCGACGGAGACCGGCAAGCCCTTCGACGACGCCCGGCTCGAGATCGTCCTCGCCATCGACCACGTGGACTGGGCCGCCAAGCACGCCGAGAAGGTGCTCGGCCGCCGTCGCGTCTCGTCCGGGATGCTCATGGCCAACCAGGCCGCGACGCTCGCGTACCCGCCGCTCGGCGTCGTCGGCGTCATCGGGCCGTGGAACTACCCGGTGTTCACGCCGATGGGCTCGATCGCCTACGCGCTCGCCGCCGGCAACACCGTCGTGTTCAAGCCCAGCGAGCTGACGCCGGGCGTCGGCCACGCGCTCGCGACGATGCTGGCCGAGGCGGTCCCGGAACACACGCTGATCGAGGTCGTGACCGGCCTGGGGGAGACGGGCGCCGCGCTGTGCCGCACCCCGGGCGTCGGCAAGATCGCCTTCACCGGCTCGACGGCCACGGGCAAGCGGGTCATGGCGGCCTGTGCCGAGACGCTGACGCCGGTGCTGATCGAGTGCGGCGGCAAGGACGCGCTGATCGTCGCCGCGGACGCGGACCTCGAGGCCGCCGCGGACGCCACGGTCTGGGGCGGGATGTCCAACGCCGGCCAGACGTGCGTCGGCGTCGAGCGGGTCTACGCCGTCGAGTCGGTGGCGGAGGAGTTCACGGCGAAGGTCGTGGAGAAGGCCCGGGCCGTGCGGACCGGCACCGAGATCGGGCCGATGACCATGTCGTCGCAGACCGAGGTCGTCCGCCGGCACGTCGCGGACGCGCTGGCCAGAGGCGGCCGGGCCGTCGTCGGCGGCGCCGAGTCGGTGAAGCCGCCGTTCGTCGAGCCGGTCGTGATCGTCGACGTGCCGGAGGACTCCAGCGCCGTCACCGAGGAGACCTTCGGGCCGCTGATCGTGGTCAACCGCGTCCCGGACGTCGACGAAGCGGTTCGCCGGGCCAACGGGACCGGCTACGGGCTGGGTGCCACCGTCTTCTCCGCGAAGGACGGTGACGCGATCGCGGCCCGGCTGCGCTGCGGCATGGTCGCGGTCAACGGCGTGATCTCGTTCGCCGGCATCCCCGCGCTCCCCTTCGGCGGGGTCGGCGACTCCGGTTTCGGCCGCATCCACGGCGAGGACGGGCTGCGCGAGTTCACCCGGCCGCAGGCCGTGGCCCGCCAGCGCTTCCCGTTGCCGATCGCCGTGACGAGCTTCCGGCGGACCTCCGGCGGGATGAAGGCCCTGCTGGGGCTGGTGAAGGTGCTGCGCGGGCGCTGACCCGTTCGACGGGACAGGTGTTCCCGACCTCATGCGCGGGGCTCCGGCGGGCGGGGGATGGCAGGATCACCGGGAAGTTTCTGCCCTCGAAGCAGCGGGAGGTATCGGCGTGGCACGGGAGTTCCGGACGGTCGGCGTGGTCGGCCTGGGCACCATGGGTGCGGGCATCGTGGAGGTGTTCGCGCGCAACGGTCTGCAGGTCATCGCGGCCGAGGTGACCGAGGAGGCCGTCGCGCGCGGCCGGACGCACCTCGAGACCTCCACCCGGCGCGCGATCGACCGCGGCAAGATGACCGAGGAGCAGGCCGCCGAGCTGCTCGACCGGATCACGACGACGACGACGATGGCCGACATGGCGGACGTGGACCTCGTGGTCGAGGCGGTGCCGGAGAGCCTCGACCTCAAGGCGTCCGTCTTCGCCGAGCTGGACAAGCACGTCGGGCCGGACACGATCCTGGCGTCCAACACCTCGTCCCTGTCGGTGACCGAGCTGGCCGTGCGCACGCAGCGGCCCGGCAAGGTCGTCGGCATGCACTTCTTCAACCCGGCGCCGGTGCAGAAGCTCGTCGAGCTGGTGCGCACCGTCGTCACCGAGCCGGACGTCGTCGAGGACCTGCAGGCCTTCGCCGCGACGCTGGACAAGGTGCCGGTGGTGATCGGGGACCGGGCGGGCTTCATCGCGAACGCCCTGCTCTTCGGCTACCTGAACCACGCGGCGCGGATGTACGAGGAGCGCTACGCGAGCCGCGAGGACCTCGACGCCGGCATGCGCTACGGCTGCGGCTACCCGATGGGCCCGCTCGCCCTGCTGGACCTCATCGGCCTGGACACGGCCTACGAGATCCTCGAGACGATGTACGCGCAGTCGCGCAACCTGATGCACGCCCCGACGCCGGTGTTCAAGCAGATGATCACCGCCGGGCTGCTCGGCCGGAAGAGCGGCCGCGGCTTCTACACCTACGAGAAGCCGCACAGCTCGAAGGTCGTGCCGGACGCCCTGACCCCCGGGGCCCTGGTGCCGGACGACGCCCCCGTGCGCGAGGTGCAGCGGGTCGGCGTCGTCGGCACGGGCACGATGGCCAGCGGGATCGTGCAGGTCTTCGCATCGTCCGGGTTCGACGTCGTGGTCCGCGGCCGCAGCGACTCCAAGGTCGAGGCGTCGATCGCGGGGATCAAGAAGTCCCTGGAGAAGGCGGTCGTCCGCGGCAAGCTCACCGAGGAGGAGCGCGACGCCACGCTGGGCCGGATCACCGGCACCACGCGGCTCGAGGACTTCGCGGACGTCGACCTGGTCGTCGAGGCCATCGCCGAGGAGCTCGAGGTCAAGCGGGCGGTGTTCGGCGCGCTCGACGAGATCTGCAAGCCGGGCGCGATCCTGGCGACCACGACGTCGTCGCTGCCCGTCATCGAGTGCGCGGCGGCCACGTCGCGGCCCGCGGACGTCGTCGGCCTGCACTTCTTCAACCCCGCGCCGGTGATGAAGCTGGTCGAGGTCGTCTCGACGGTCGGCACCGCGCCGGACGTCACGGCGACCGCGCTCGGGCTGTGCGAGAAGCTGGGCAAGGTGCCGGTCAGCTGCGGCGACCGCGCCGGCTTCATCGTCAACGCGCTGCTGTTCCCGTACCTCAACGATGCGGTCAAGATGCTCGAGGCGCACTACGCCACGGCGGACGACATCGACGCGGCCATGAAGACGGGTTGTGCGCTGCCGATGGGCCCGTTCGAGCTGCTGGACGTCGTCGGGCTGGACGTGTCGCTGGCGATCGAGCGCTCGCTGTACAAGGAGTTCCGGCAGGCCGGGTTCGCGCCGGCGCCGCTGCTGGAGCACCTGGTGACGGCCGGGCGGCTCGGCCGCAAGACCGGGCACGGATTCCGGGACTACACGTCTCGGTAGCCTCGACGCATGGGACGTGCACGCCGGCCCCGCCCCTCGGAACGAGGGCGGGGCCGCGCCGTGTCCGCTCCGCTGAGCTCCGGGATCATCACGCGCACGGAGTACGGGCCCGACGGCGAGTGGCAGGTCCGGCACGTCCCCGGCGGCTCGTCGATCAAGGACTACCGGTGCCCGGGCTGTGACCAGCTCATCCCACCGGGCGTCGGGCACGTCGTGACGTGGCCGTCGGGCGAGTACGGGTCCGTCGAGGAGCGGCGCCACTGGCACCTGCCCTGCTGGAACGCGCGGGGGAGACGACGGCCGGGGGTGCGGCGGCTGCGATGACCCCGCCGGGCGTCGGATCCGGTCAGCGGCCCGCCGCGGCCGCGCGCCGCTCGGGGCTCGGGCGGGGCGAGGCGATGCCGTTGCGGGACGCGTCCGTGGTCACCGTGGTGTCCTCGGCCGGGCCGGTCGGCTCGGCCGCGAACGGGGCCAGTGCCTCGAGGGAACGGTCCAGCCGGGAACGGGTGCCGACGAGCTGCTCGGCGATCCGGCTCCGCAGATCCGTCAGCTCGGCGACGCGCCGTTCGGCCTCCGCCACCAGGCGTTCCGCCTCGCGACGGGCCGCGGCGACGGCGACGCGCGCCTCCTCGGCGGCGTCCGAGCGGGCCCCGGCCGCGTCCTGTCGGGCGCTGGTCCGCTGGGCCGCCATCGCGGCGAGCGCCTCGGCGCGGCGCTGGTCCATGGCGAGCGCGAAGTCCTCCTGGACGCGGATGCGCTCCGCCTCCGCCTCGGCCCGCAGCCGCTCCCGTTCCGCCGCGGCGGCCTCGTCCGCGGCCCGCCGCTCGGCCTCCGCCACGGCCATCCGCTGGGCCAGGGCCGCGTCCGCCGCCGCCCGGGCCTTCGCCTGCTCCGCGGCCTCGGCGCGGCTCCGCTCCGCGGTGCGCTCGGCCTCGGCGCGGGCCCGGCCGAGGATGCGCTCGCGCTCCGCGTCGATCTCCTCGCGCTGGGCGGACGCGCGGCGGTCCATTTCGTCCCGCAGCGACGCGGCGTGCTGCTCCGCATCGGTGCGCAGCCGGGTCGCGTGCTGCTCGGCCTCTGCCCGCAGCTGCGTGGTCTCGCGCTCGGCCAGCGCGCGCATCTCCGCGACCTCGTCCTCGGCCAGCCGGAGCATCGTGCGCATCCGCTCGCTCATGCCCTGCACGCTCTGCGGCGAGCCGGCCAGCTTGCGGACCTGCTGACGCAGGGACTCGCTGCGGCTACGGGCGTCGTCGAGCTCGTGGGTCAGCTGGGTCACCTGGGCGACCGCCGCATCCCGATCTGCCGCGAGCAGGCGGACGTCCGCATCCACCCGGCGCAGATGCGTGTCGACCTCAGCCTGGTCGTACCCGCGCCGGGAGATCCGGAAAGCGGCGTCTGGCTGGGGGTTCTCCGAGGCACCGACCATGCGCGTCACCGTACCGGGCGACCCCGTCCGGGGCGCGCGTACGCACGCGCCCCGGTGAGGGCCGTCACCCCTGAAAGGACGGTCAGACCCCGCGGAAGCGGTTGATCGCGTCCAGGTGCTGGGCGCGGCGCTCCGGGTTCGTCACGCCGAGACCCTCCTCGGGGGCGAGGGCCAGCACGCCGACCTTGCCCTGGTGCAGGTTCTGGTGGACGTCGTAGGCGGCCTGGCCGGTGTCCGCCAGCGGGTAGACCCGCGACAGCGTCGGGTGCACGAGTCCCTTGTCGATCAGCTTGTTCGCCTCCCACGCCTCGCGGTAGTTCGCGAAGTGCGAGCCGACGATGCGCTTGAGGTTCATCCACAGGTACCGGTTGTCGAACTCGTGCATGTAGCCCGAGGTCGACGCGCAGGTGACGATCGTGCCGCCCTTGCGCGCGACGTAGACGCTGGCCCCGAACGTCTCGCGGCCCGGGTGCTCGAACACGATGTCCGGGTCGTCACCGCCGGTGAGCTCGCGGATCTTGGCGCCGAGCCGCTTCCACTCCTTCGGGTCCTGGGTCTTCTCGTCCTTCCAGAACTTGAAGGCCTCGGCGGTGCGGTCGATGACGAGGTCCGCGCCCATCTTCCGGCAGATCTCGGCCTTCTCCGGGGAAGAGACGACGCAGACCGGGATGGCGCCGCCGTTCAGCGCGAACTGGGTGGCGTAGGAGCCGAGGCCACCGCTCGCGCCCCAGATCAGGACGACGTCGCCCTGCTTCATGTCCGCGCCGTTGCGCGAGACGAGCTGGCGGTACGCGGTGGAGTTGACCAGCCCGGGGCTGGCCGCCTCCTCCCAGGTCAGGTGCTCCGGCTTCGGCATCAGCTGGTTCGACTTCACCAGCGCCAGGTGGGCGAGGCCGCCGAAGTTCGTCTCGAAGCCCCAGATCCGCTGCTGCGGGTCCATCATCGTGTCGTTGTGCCCGTCCGGGCTCTCCAGCTCGACGGACAGGCAGTGCGCGACGACGCGGTCGCCCGGCTTCCAGGCGTTCACCCCTGCCCCGGTCCGGACGACGACGCCGGCCAGGTCCGACCCGACCACGTGGTACGGCAGGTCGTGCCGCTTGGCCAGCGGGGACTCCTTGCCGTAGCGCTTGAGGAAGCCGAACGTCGAGAGCGGCTCGAAGATCGACGTCCAGACGGTGTTGTAGTTGATCGCGCTGGCCATGACGGCGACGAGCGCCTCGCCCGGGCCGAGCTCGGGGGTCGCGACCTCGTCGAGGTGCAGGCTCTTGCGCGGGTCCTTGTCGCGCGTCGCGATGCCGTCGAACATGCCGGCCTCGTCCTCGTGGACCGTGATCGCCCGGTAGCTCTCGGGCACGGGGAGCTCGGCGACGGCGTCGAACTGTTCCGCGAGGATGGCATCGAGGATCTTCTGCACGGCTGGGCCTCCGCTGGCGTGAGTCGTGTAAACGGTTCTCGGCTGAGCTTGCGTGGTATCTCAAACCCTACTGCTCAGTATGGTATCCAGGGATTGTGACGGCTCGCCGGAGCCGTGGTAGCGATAGTGGCGCAGGCCACAGACGACTCGACCCCTCCGGTCAGGGCGAACTGCCTGATCGGAGGGGTCGCGAATCGATCCAGCCGGAACGGGTGATTCCACCCAGCGGGAAACGCCGGGGAGGTGTCAGTGGGCGCCGGGCGCCGGCGGTTCGACGAGCTCGACGAGGACGCCGCCCGCGTCCTTCGGGTGCACGAAGTTGATCCGCGATCCGGCGGTACCGCGCTTCGGGGCGTCGTAGAGCAGGCGCAGCCCCTTCTCCCGCAGCGTCGCGCTCGCGGCCTCGATGTCCTCGACGCGATACGCGACCTGCTGGATGCCTGGCCCGTTCCTGTCCAGGAACTTGCCGATCGCGGAGTCCGGCCGCAGCGGCGCGAGCAGCTGGACGCGGGTGTCCGCCTCGCCGGGCGCGGAGAGCATCGCCTCGTGGACGCCCTGCTCCTCGTTGATCTCGGTGTGTGTCGCGACCAGGCCGAAGGTGTCCGCGTACCAGGCGATCGCCGCGTCGAGGTCCGGCACCGCGATGCCGACGTGGTCGACCGCCGTGACCAGTGCGCCCAGGGTTCCGCCGGTCCCGGCTTCCTGCGTCGTCGAGGATGTCGTCGAATGAGCCGTCATGGAGCGGAATCTAACGCCGGACCACCACATCCTCTCCTTGTGTGGCTGGTCACCCGTCCGTTCGGCCCGTCGAGCAGCCCGGTTCGGAAGGTAGGGTCCTCGGTGACAATCATGTTTCGCCGTAGTCGCTGGAGGTCGTCATGGCCGAGTCCGTCATCGTCGCTGGAGCCCGTACCCCCGTCGGCCGCCTGCTCGGGTCCCTCAAGGGCTTCTCGGGCGCGCAGCTCGGCGGCGTCGCGATCAAGGCCGCCCTCGAGCGCGCCGGCGTCGCGCCCGAGAATGTCGACTACGTGATCATGGGTCAGGTGCTCACCGCGGGCGCCGGGCAGATCCCGGCCCGGCAGGCCGCCGTCGCCGCGGGCATCCCGATGGACGTCCCCGCGCTCACGATCAACAAGGTCTGCCTCTCCGGCATCGACGCGATCGCCCTGGCGGACCAGCTCATCCGCGCGGGCGAGTTCGACATCGTGGTGGCCGGCGGCCAGGAGTCCATGACCCAGGCCCCGCACCTGCTGCCGAAGTCCCGCGAGGGCTTCAAGTTCGGGGACGTCACCATGGCGGACCACATGTCCCTCGACGGCCTGTTCTGTGCGTTCGACCAGGTCGCGATGGGTGCGGCCACCGAGAAGTACAACGGCCGGTACGAGATCACCCGGCAGGACCAGGACGAGTTCGCCGCGCGCTCGCACCAGCGCGCCGCCGCCGCGATCAAGAACGGCGTCTTCGACGAAGAGATCACCCCCGTCGAGGTCCCGCAGCGCAAGGGCGACCCGGTGGTGTTCAGCACCGACGAGGGCGTCCGCGGCGACACCACCGCGGAGGGGCTCGGCAAGCTCCGCCCGGCGTTCTCCGCCGACGGCACCATCACGGCCGCGTCCTCGTCGCAGATCTCCGACGGTGCCGCCGCGGTGGTCGTGATGAGCAAGGCCAAGGCCGAGGAGCTCGGCCTGACCTGGCTGGCGGAGATCGGAGCGCACGGTGTGGTCGCCGGGCCGGACGCGAGCCTGCAGGAGCAGCCCGCGAACGCCATCGCGAAGGCCTGCGAGAAGGAGGGCATCACGCCCGCCGACCTCGACCTGGTGGAGATCAACGAGGCGTTCGCCGCCGTCGGCGTCGTCTCCTCGCGCAAGCTCGGCCTCGACGAGGACAAGGTGAACGTCAACGGTGGCGCGATCGCGATCGGCCACCCGATCGGCATGTCCGGTGCGCGCATCGCGCTGCACCTCGCCCTGGAGCTGAAGCGCCGGGGCGGTGGCGTCGGTGCCGCCGCGCTCTGCGGCGGTGGTGGCCAGGGCGACGCCCTGATCATCCGGGTGCCCGCGGCGAGCTGAGGGTCCTTCGGTGGGCGGGCGACGGACCGAGGACACCGGCGATCTGGTCGAACGGGCCCGCCGGGGTGAGCACCGGGCCGTCGCCCGGCTGATCTCGCTGGTCGAGGGGGCGAGCCCGCAGCTGCGCGAGGTGGCTGCGGCGCTCGCCCCGTACACCGGACGGGCGCAGGTCGTCGGCATCACCGGTTCGCCCGGTGTCGGCAAGTCGACGACGACCTCCGCGCTGGTCGGCGCGCTGCGCGCCGAGGGGCGCCGGGTCGGGGTGCTCGCGGTGGACCCGTCCTCGCCCTTCTCCGGCGGGGCGCTGCTCGGGGACCGGGTGCGGATGGGGGAGCACGCGACGGACGACGGCGTGTTCATCCGGTCCATGGCGACCCGGGGCCACCTCGGCGGCCTCGCCTGGTCCACCCCGCAGGCCCTGCGCGTGCTCGACGCCGCCGGCTGCGACGTCGTGCTGGTCGAGACCGTGGGTGTCGGCCAGTCCGAGGTCGACGTGGTGGCACTCGCGGACACCACGATCGTGCTGCTCGCGCCCGGGATGGGCGATGGGGTCCAGGCCGCCAAGGCCGGCATCCTCGAGGTGGCGGACATCCTGGTGGTGAACAAGGCGGACCGGGACGGCGCCGCCCAGACCGTCCGCGACCTGACGTACATGCTGTCCCTGGGGGACCGGTCCGGCCGCTCGGGAGAGGTCGAGGCGGGTCCGGACGGCGGTGCCGATGCGGGATCCGGGCCGTGGGTGCCGCCCGTGGTGCGGACCGTGGCGGCCCGGCTCGAGGGCGTCGAAGACGTCGTCTCCGCGATCGAGCAGCACCGGGACTGGTTGGACCGGTCCGGCGAGCGGGGCCGCCGGCGTCGTCGGCGCGCGGAGTCCGAGATCGAGGCCATCGGCATGGAGCAGGTGCGCACCCGCTTCGAGGACGTCCGGGGGTCGGCCGCCCTGCCCGCCCTCGCCGCGCGCGTGGTGGACGGGGACCTGGACCCGTACCGGGCGGCGGACGAGCTGCTGGGCACCCTCGGGGCGGAGCTGCCCGTCACCGCGCCTCCTCCGGGGGCCGGGCACTCCTGAGCCGGTCGCGAACCGCGTCCGCGCCGATCCGGAGACCGAGCAGCAGCGCCTGCCGCGTGCGCTCGCCGGCTTCCCGCTGGTGGCCGGCGTGGGCGAGCCCCAGGGCGAGACCGGTCGTCGCGGCGAGCCGTTCCCGGACCGGGGCGGCCGGGTCCTCGGCCGTGCAGCGGAGGGCGTCCATGGCGTCGAGGTCCCCCAGTGGAGCGAGGGCCCGGCTGCGTCGGCGGTGCACGAGGTCCATGTCGATCGGCAGGGACACCGCGGCGACGTCGATCTCCGGCCGGCTCCCGGCGGGAGGTGCGACCGCCTCGTCGAAGGCGCTCCTCGCGGGACCCGTCCTCCCTGCCGCCGCGTGGGCCTCGCCCCGGGCCAGGGTCGCCCACCTGCTCGTGCGGCCCTCGAGCAGCTCGAGTGCCTCCTCGACCAGTCCGGTCTCCCACAGCACCGCCGCGCGGCCGACGACCGCGCGCTCGGCCAGCTCCTCGTGTCCCGCCTCCAGCGCGGCGGCGCGGGATCGTCCGTGCAGCCCCCACGCCTCGTCCGGCCTCCCGCGGTCCAGCGCCAGCTCCCCGGCCAGGGCGGCGGCCTCGGCGAGCAGCGTCGCGATCGCCCGTCGGCGGCTCGTCACCAGCGTGTGGTCCAGGACCGCGGCGAGCCGTTCGACGAGCGCCGTCAGCACGTCCGCCGCGCCCGCCGGGCCGAGCCGGTGGTCCAGCCTGGCGACGAGCCGAAGCTGCTCGGCGAGGAGTTCGAGGGCGGCGTCGTCGATCGCGCGAGCCTCGGCCAGCGCGGCGGGGAGCGGACTCGCCACCGGGCCCGGCCCGGCCTCGGGTACGGCCAGCCCGAGTGCGGCCTCGTCCGTGCCGTAGAGCTCCGCGAGCAGCGCGCGGTACGGCGGATCCGGCGTGGCGTGCCCGTTCTCCCAGCGGGAGAGCTGGGTCTTCAGGCTCACGGCGGAGGCCGTCGGAGCTGCGCGCTCCCGGCCGAGCGCCGCGAGCTCGCGGGCCGCCACGGTCTGGGACCACCCCCGCGCCGCCCGGGCGGCGCGCAGGCCGGGGCGGCCCGTCTCCGGGGAGGCCTCGGGGGTGGCGGGAGCGGTCACGCCGCCGATTCTGTCGGTGGCCCGATCTACTGTCAACGCTGTTGCCGCAACAGGGCGTCAACCGGATGGTGGAGGACGACCATGGACGTGTTGACGTGCTCGGTCTGTGTAGCGGCGGCCGCGGGCGGCGCGAGCCTGGCGGGCTACGTCGTGGGGCGTAGGCGGCGGGGCGGAGCCGGGGGCGTCATGCGCAGCTGGCCCGGACCCAGCCGCGGCGCTCCGGGGCGCAGGCGGAGAACGCGATATCCGGACGGGCGCGGTGGCCCGGTGGCGGTCCCGGCGCGGTCGGCCGAGGTCCGGGCGGCGCGGGCCCGAGCGGCTCCGACGCCGGTGGCCCGGGCTCGGCGGGCCCGGGTTCCGGCGGGGCAGGCTCGGGCGGTCCCGGCGCCGGCGGCACGGGCCGCGAGGAGCGAAGACGATGAGCGCGGCGCGGAGCGCCGGCAGGGCCGGGACCGGCCCCGGTCGTCAGTCGAAGTCCCCGGACGCCCGGCGGACCCGGCCGAGGAGGTCCGTGAGCCGGGCCTGCTCGTCGGCATCGAGCCCGGTGAGGCCGAAGTCCACGTCCGTCACGGACTTGGTGGCGTCCTCGACCCGGTGCACGCCGTCCTCGGTGATCTCGACGAGCGTCGCGCGCCGGTCGGTGGGGTGCGGGATGCGGCGCACCAGGCCGTCCGCCTGCAGCCGGTCGACGATGTTGGTGACGGAGGTCGGGTGCAGCTGGAGGCGCTCGCCCATCACCCGCATCGGCAGCTTCTTGCGCCGGGAGAAGTTCAGCAGGACCAGGGCCTCGTAACGGGCGAAGGTCAGCCCGTGCGGGCGCAGCGCCCCGTCCACGGCCGAGAGCAGGATCTGCTGCACCCGCATGATGCTGGTGACGGCGGCCATCGTCCCCGAGGGCCCCACGCGTTCGGCCCACAGCTCGGCCGCCCGCTGGATCGGGTCGAAGGGCAGCCGGTCGCGCGAGCTCATGGTGGACGACGCTAGCAGTGCCGCGCCGGAACGGTTCCGATCATGGTGCGTGGCGGGTCGGGCCCGGCTGGGGCACGCTGTCCACCATGCTCGTAGCGTTCAGCGTGGCGCCCTCCGGGGGCGGGTCGGACAGTGTCGGCGACGTGGTGGCGGAGGCGGTGCGGGTCGTCCGGGAGTCCGGGCTGCCCAACGAGACCACCTCGATGTTCACCACCATCGAGGCCGAGAGCTGGGACGAGGCCATGGACGTGGTGAGACGCGCGGTCGAGGCGGTGCAGGCCCGCGCCCCGCGGGTGAGTCTCGTGCTCAAGGCGGACATCCGTCCGGGCTGGTCCGGCCAGCTCGGGGCGAAGGTCGAGCGGATCGAGGCAGCCCTCGGCGGCGACGCGCCGGACGGGGACGACCCGACGGGGTCCTAGGGTCTGTCCTGCGGATCTCCAGCCGACGGAGATCCGCAGGACAGACCCTAGGTGCCGGGGCAGGCGCGGAGCCGATGACGGTCGTGCTCGTGCGCGGGGCCTGGCACGACTCGGCGTGCTGGGACCGGTCTCGGCGCGGGGGAGTACGTCCGGGCGGTCGTGGACGCGATGGCCGGGGCCGCCCAGGGCGGACGGACCCCACACGGACAAACCCAGGACGGGGACATGGGCGGTCTCGATGGTCTGTGCGGAGGATCGCGTGGTCTCGCCGGCGTGGTCACGGCGAGCGGCGTGGCCCTCGGTGCGGACGTGGTGGACCTGGCCGGTGGACACTTCCCGATGCTCACCCGCCCCGCCGAGCTGGCCGAGATCCTGGCGCGCATCGCCTCGGGCGCGGGAGTCTGAACCCACGCCGGCGCCCGGGCCCGCTCCGGGAACGACGACGGCCGGCGACTCCCGGATCGTGCATCCGGGAACCACCGGCCGATTTCGACGCGTCGTGCGCCGGTTGGGCGCGGTGTCCCGCGCCCGGGGTGTCAGGCGATGTTCAGCGTGAAGAAGAACGTGCCGACCACCAGCGCCGCGAAGCCGAGCACCATCGCGATCTTGGCCTGCTTGGCCGTGTCGGGCTTGCGGACGGCGGCGACACCCAGGCCGATCGCGACGAGTCCGAGGACCCATCCCGCGATCGAGATCGGGCTGGCGACCAGGGCGATGATGCCGACGATCAGCGACGCCTTGCCGAGCGCCGGGCCCTCCTGGCGCGCCGTCTTCTTCCGCGCATCGGTGACGAGACGGTCGGCGACGGTGTTCTCCTGGCTCATGCAGATCCTCCGGTCAGGCGACGGGCCGCGGGGCGGCGGCCCGGAAAAAAGCTACCCACGGTGACAGTTGGTCACTTCACTGTGTTCAACGACGGTGCGGCATGTCCGGTGCTCCACCAGACTGGTGATCAATGGAGGACCACCCGGAGACGCGGGGTGGCTGCCGTGACCGGATCGGCCCAATGCGATCACTGGTCCGGGACATCCGTCCGGCCTACCGTGCAGGGACCGGGGCCCGGCGGCCGGGCCTGGTGGGAGGGGGCCGGGCGTGGCACGGGAACAGGACGGGGAGCACCGGGCACGCCGGTTGTGGCGGGCCCTGGAGCCGTTGCACGCGGTGACCTACTTCGCGCCGGAGCCCAAGGCCGCGTGCGAGGAGCTCGGCGCCCGCGGTTTCTGGCGGGGCTACTTCGCCCAGCGCGCCGCACCCCTCGGCGCGGTCGCGGCCGAGGTCGTGACGGCGCTGTTCTACAACTTCGCCCCCGGCCTGGTCCGCCGGGCGATCCCCGAGGTGTGGTCCCTCGCCACGCCCGAGGAGTTCTGCGCCCTGCGGGTGCGGGCGGTCGACGCGGTGCTGCGCCGGTCCCTGGGAGCGGACGTCCTCGGCTCACCGGAGCTGGCCGAGGCCGCGGAGCTGGCCCGGGCCGCGGCGCTCGCCGTCCCGACGGCCGGGCGCGCACTGGCCGCCGCCAATGCGGCGCT
>NZ_JAODNI010000179.1 GCF_025465255.1 Pseudonocardia sp. | reverse complement strand
CGCCGGCGGGCACAGCATCGTCGACCCCGCCCCGAAGTACGGGCTCGCCGTCGTGGGCGCGGTCGACCGCGACGCGATCCTGCGCAAGGGCGGCGGCCGGGCCGGCGACCTGCTGGTGCTGACCAAGCCGATCGGGCTCGGCGTCGTGGGTACCGCGGTCAAGCGCGGTCAAGCCGACCCGGGACTGGTGAAGGCCGCCGTGGAGGTCATGACCCGGCTCAACGCCGACGCCGCTGCCGTCGCGCGAACCTTCGGGCTGCGCGGCGGCACGGACGTCACCGGCTTCGGCCTGATCGGGCACCTGCACGAGATGGGCCGGGCGGGTGGGGTCGCCGCTCAGCTGGACGCCGGGTCGGTGCCGGTGCTGCCCGGCGTGGCCGAGCTGGTCGCCGCCGGCTGCGGCCCGGACGGCAGCCGCCGCACGCTCGCGAACGCGCTGGACCGCGGCTGGTTCGACCCCGGCGGCCTCGACGCGGACCGGCAACTGCTCCTGGCCGACGCCCAGACCTCCGGCGGGTTGCTGCTCGCGGTCCCCGCCGACGAGGCCGACGACCTGGTCGCGCAGCTGCACGAACGCGGCGACGAGGCCGCCGGCGTGGTGGGCCGGCTCGTCGACGGAGACCCGGGGACCGTGACCGCCGAGGAGAGCCCATGACCACGCGGACCGCACTCGCCTGTGTGACCGGGCGTTTCCAGCCGGTCCATGAGCAGCACCTGGAGCTGTTCGAGATCGCGCTGCGCGACGCCGACCAGCTGATCGTCGCGATCACCAACCCGGATCACGGAGCCCGGCACGAGGAGCCGACCTCCGCCCACCGGCACCGCGACTCGGCCAATCCCTTCAACTACTTCGAGCGGGTCCGGCTGTTGACCGCGGCCCTGACCGATCGGGGGATCGCCGCAGAGACGACGATCGTGCCGTTCGACCTCACCCGCCCGCAGCACTGGCCCGAGTACGTGCCCCTGCACGCCCGGCACCTCGTCCGGGCCTACAGCGACTGGGAACGGCACAAGGCCGAGCTGCTGGCCGACGCCGGATACCCCGTCACGGTGCTCGACGGCGACCCCGTCCAGCGCCTCTCCGCCACGGAGATCCGGAGCCGGATCGAGCACGGCGAGCAGTGGGAGGACCTGGTGCCCGCCTCGGTGATCCCGGTGCTGCAGTCGCTCCTCCCGAAGGTCACCGGTTCGTGGGCGGGAGGCGAGCGATGATCCCGGCCGGACACGGCGAGACCCAGCCCCGCCTCGACGACGACCGCCTCCCCATCGTGCTCGTCGTCCTCGACGGGCTCGGGGACCGGCCGATCCCCGAGCTCGGCGACCGCACACCCGCCGAGGCCGCGCACACGCCGAACCTCGACGCGCTCGCCCGCCGCGGTGCGAGCGGCTGGCATCTGCCGTTCGGCTGGGGCCGCGCCCCGACCTCCGAGCTCGCGCACTGGGCCATGTTCGGGTTCGCCGACGTCCCGTTCCCCGGGCGCGCCGTGCTCGAAGCCTTCGGCGCGGGCCTTCAGGTGGACGCGGACACCGCGGTCACCCACGCCGCCCTGCGCACCTCGTCCCGCGAGGGCGACCGGCTGTGGATCACCGGCCGCGCCGGACGATCCGACGACGGCGACGCGGCCGCGCTGCTGGCCGAGCTCGACCCGGTGCTGGCCCGCCTCGGGGTAGGCCTGCAGGCCCTCGGCGGACGCGGCGAGGCCCTGCTCACCGCACCCGGCCACCCCCACGCGGACGTGACCGACACCGATCCGTTCTTCGAGACCTTCCACCCCTGGTTGCGGCCGGTTCCGACCAGCCCGGACGGGGCGGCGTTCGCGGAGACCCTGTCCGGAGCCCTGCACGCCGCCCGGGCGCACCTCACCGGCAGCGAGGTCAACGCCGGCCGGCGCCGCCGCGGGCTACCTGCGCTCGACGTCCTGACCACCAAGTGGTCGGGCGTGCGCGGGGACATCCCGACCTTCGTCGAGCAGATCGGCGTCGCGGGAGCCGCGGTCACGAGCACGCGCCTCTACCGCGGGCTCGCCGCGGTACTCGGCATGGGCTCGATCCACCTTCCGCCCGTCGACGACCTGGAGAAGGACCTCGCCGCACGGCTCGACGCGGCCGTGGACCTCGTCGCCGGCGGGGCGCGGTTCGTGCACGTGCACACCAAGGCCACCGACGAGGCCGGGCACACCAAACAGCCGTACGCCAAGCGCGACGTCCTGGAGGAGGTCGACCGCGGCCTGGCCGGCCTGGCCGACCTCGCCGGGCGGGCGATCGTCGCGGTCACCGGCGACCACGCCACCCCGTCCACGCACGGGGTGATGCACGCCGGGGAACCGACCCCGCTGGTCGTCGCGGGCCCGACCGTGCGCGCCGACGAGGTGACCGGGTTCGGCGAGCTGCCCGCGCATCGCGGCTGGTGGGGGCAGGTCCGCGCCCACGAGCTGCTCCCGTTGCTGCTCGGCCAGGCCAATCGGCCGGTCCTCCTCGGTCACCGCATCACCGCACGCCCGGTGATCGCGCTGGCCGACGCGCCCGAGCCGATGTCCCTCCGGCTGCCTCCGCACTCGTCGATACCGTGATACCGTGATACCGTGCCCGCGAATCGCAAGGCCCCGACGAAGAACATGATGCTCCGGCTCGACCCGGAGCTGGCCGAGCGGCTGCAGACGGTCGCAGAGGCCGAGAACCGATCGATCGCCGACGTCGTCCGCGAAGCGATCACCACGCTCGTCGAGCAACGGCGCGGCGACGAGCGGTTCCGGCGGCTCCTCGAGGACAACCTCGCGCGACACGAACGCGCCCTGCGCCTGTTGCAGGACGACGAGTCATGATCCGGTTCGGCGTCGTCGATCTCGTCGTATGTTGTACGGCCTCCTGCACCATCGCCCGCTGCGACGGGGGAACCGCCGCGTCGCGCTGATCGCCACGACCCAGTTCCTCGCCCTCAACGGCTGGCAGCTCGACATCGAACCGCCGCAGGACCTGGCGCGTGTCCTGCTCGCCGCCGACAGCCCGGCGGTGCTGGCCACCTGGATGCGCCAGCGGCTGCACCGCGCCGGTGCCGGACTCCTGCCTCTCACCGAGACCGAACCGTTCCCCATCGCGCATCTGGGCGAGCTGCAGCGCGCCGAGGACGCCGCGATCGATGCGGGCGACTTCCGGCAGGCCGCCATCCTGCGCGCGCAGGAACGGGAACTGCCGGCACCCGACCCCGGCGGCGAGACCGCGCGGCTGCGCCAGGAGGTCGACAGGCTGCGTGCCCTGCTGCAGGACGCGGGAATCGACCCTGAAGCGGGGACGCCGCGAACCGCGTGACCGCCAGGACAGCCTGGCGCGGGGGCCCTGCTTCCGTCAGAGCGGCCTGGTGACCGATCGGCTCCCGCCGATCCACCCCGGCAGGTGCAACATCTTGATGCCGGCCCCGCCGCTGACGATCGGATGCAGGTCGCCCGGTCCCCCGGCGGCCTGCAGCGGGCCCAACCCGGCACGAGCGGTCAGCGCCGTACCTCCCCGGTCGAACAAGTGGCGTTGCACCGTGTCGAGGCTCGCGCCGAACCGGGCCAGGCGGTCCGCGACCTCCGGTGGCAGCACGACGAACTGCTCGCAGGACGTCATCCGCGACGGATCACCCGCCGCGAGCGCGGCTCCGGCGATCAGCTCGGCCACCGGGTCGAGTACATCGGCCGTCGTGCCACCACCTCCGCGGGGAAGCGCCTCTGCCGTGCCGCCGACGGCCAGCACGGTGACCGCTCCTCGGTCGGGCCCGATCCCGCGGCGCTCGGCCAGGCCGGGGAACGGTCCGCCGGGCGGTTCGGGGAGACAGAACGTGTAGCGGCCGGGCTGGCCCGTCGTCGCCATGTCGGTGATGCCGGGCTGCGCTCCGCCGATCCCGGCCAGTGCCAGCGCGACGGCCCGGCCCACGGTCGCGTTGGCCCGGTTACCCGGGCCGAGCGCGTTGGCGCCCGTGTTGAACCCCAGTGCCGTGACCGGCGGACCGTGCACCACGACGGCCACGGCCGCCGTTCCGGTGGTGGTCTGCACGCCGAGCAGGTTGAGCTCCGGTTCCAGGCAGGCCTGCAGCGCGGCGAGGACGATCGGCAGCTCGACGGGACGGCACCCGGCGAGCACGGCGTGGTACGCGGCCGCTGCGGCGGTGAGCTCCCCGAACAGGGGCGGCACCGCGCCGAGCACCTCGTCCGGGTCCGCGACGCCGGTGAGCATCCGCTCGAGTCGGGTCGCCGTGGGCGGCACCACCGGAAGACCGTCGCCGATGCCGTCGGCCAGCAACGCGTCGGTGACGTCGTCGACGGGGGCGCCGTCCGGGACGAGCCGCAGGTCAGCCACCCGGCACGGGTCCCGCAACCCGCTGGGAGCACGCCTCCGTCGACCCGAACGACGGGATCCACGCCGAGTGCTTGCCCGCCCCGCCGGCGACCACCACGTGCAGCTGCTCCGGTCCGGTGCTGACGGTGTAGTGGTCGCCGTCGGGTTCCACTCCCCAGTGGGTGAACTGGCGACGGTTGTTCGGTGAGATCCGCTCGACCGGGATGCGGGCGTGCTCCCACAGCCATCCCCGGATGGCCTCGATGGTCCAGCGGTCGCGGTGCAGCGTGGCCGCGTGCTCCGGACCGAGGACGAGCAGGTGCGGACCGCGGACGTAGACGTTGTTCGAGCCGGACTGCGCCATCGTCCCCGCCACCGTCGTGAGGATCTCCTCGCCGCTGGTGCTGCCGTGGTCGTTGACGTTGTGCGGTGGCTCGGCCGCCATCACCGTGACGACGCTGTCGGCGGCGTCGAAACCGCGCCGGACGTGGTAGGGCGGCCAGGGGCTCTCCTCCTCGTTCTCGGCGAAGCAGAACGTGTACTTGGCGGGTGAGCCATGGGTGGAGCGGTCCATCGTGCCCGGACGGGCACCGCCGACGTTCATCAGCACCAGCGACAGCGCCCGGCCGATCACGGCGTTGGCGCGGGTGCCCTGACCGAAGCAGTTGCCGCGCGCGTTGAGGCCGAGGTGCTGCCGCGCCGGGCCGTTGACCAGCACCATCGGCGCACACGAGTGCGTGGTGGCCAGGCTGCCGTGCAGGTTGTACGCCTCGGTTCCGACGGCGCGCAGGGCCGCGACCACGACCGGCAGGTCGACGGGGCGGCAGCCGGCCATCACCGCGTTGGCCGCGACGGAGCGCAACGTCGGCACCACCCGGCGCGGCGGCAGCGCCCCGAGCGGCGCGGTGTCCGGCGGCAGGCCCGCGAGCATGGCGTCGACGAGCTCCTCCGTCGGCGCGATGGTGGGCAGGCCGTCACCCCAGCCGCGGTCCTCGGCCCAGGTGAACCACTCGGCTGGCCCGAGGTCGGGGATGTCGAGAACCTCGGTCATGGGGTGTCCTCCAGCCCCTCCAGCTCGCGGACCACGCCCTGGTAGGCGACGTCGATCCGTCCGGTGAGCTCGGCCTCGGTGAGCCCGCCCACCGGATGGTCGACGACGATCAGCCTCGGCTCGGCCTTGCGGGCCTTCGCCTGGGCCTGTACAAGCGGCAGGAACGTCCGGGTGACGATCAG
>NZ_JAODNI010000253.1 GCF_025465255.1 Pseudonocardia sp. | reverse complement strand
CACCGACCACCGGGAGGCCCTGATGTTCCGCACCGCGATCACCCCGACCAGCTTCAACACCGCCGAGTGGCGCGACTTCGACGACCACGCCGAGCGCGAGGACCAGATCGGCGCCGGCCTGGCCGGGGCGCTCGCGGAGCCGGGCTTCTGAGCCCCCCGGGCGGGCCCGCGCGGGCCCGCCCTACATCGGCGGGATCGTCGCCCGCCACCTGCGGCCGACCCTGATCGGCCGCGCTCGCACCTGCCCCAGCTGAGGTGCCGCGCCGCCCTGACCTCGGCGCGGCCCCTCCTCCCCGTCCGGACCCAAACAACGCCAGACCCACCGAGGAGAATGAGTCGCCCTGGGTCCGGTGGAGGCTCCTGACTTGGAAACGAGGATGGAGTCATGCCGAGAGAGCAGTCGCCGGGTAAGCCAACTACGCGCCGGTACTCCGAGGAGGAGAAGGCCGCCGCGGTGCGGATGGTCCGCACCCTGCGCGCGGAGTTGGGCAGCGAGCACGGCACGGTGAAGCGGGTGGCTGAGCAGCTTGGCTACGGGGTCGAGTCGGTGCGGGTTCGGTGATCCCTCGTGGCCGGGGCGGTGATCGAGGCGCCGAGGAAACCGAAGGAGAAGGCCGCGGTGCCGGCCGAAGGGCCTGCCGCGTCCGCGGGCGCAGCCCCGCGTCGGCCCGTCAGCACACGCCGACGGGCCGACCGCCCGGCCGAGATGACCGTCAGTCTCACCGCGAAGGTGGACGGCGAGTGGAGCGTCGAGGTGCTCGTCGGCACAAAGCGGGTCGTGCCCTCCGTGCCGGTGCAGGCGGCCGACGTGGCCGCCGCCTCCCGGTCGCTGCCGCCCGCAGTCGCCGAGGTGATCACGTCGTCGTTGGAGGGCGCGCGTCAACGGCAGCGCGAACGTGTCGAGCGGTTGCGCGCCGAGCTCGACGCGGCGCAGCGCGCGCTCGACCAACTCGACGTCTGAGGGGGCCGTGACCGCTCCTGCCGCGGCCGTTGGATCAGGGGTTCGGACCTGGATCACGCGGCCGGGCGGGCCTGTACGGGCTGCACGGTCCGGTCCTGCGCGCACCGAACCTGCTCCTGCCCGACCCGCATCGATCGCTGGTGACCCCGGCTTCGCCGGGGTACAGGACGGCTGTGGGAGCTTCGAGGAGGTGGCTCAGGATGGGATACGGCGTCGGCGGTGGCGGGTCTACAGCGCCTGAGGGGAGCAGCTCGCCCGTCCGCCTCAGCCATCTACGGCCCGGGGTGCCGTGCGTGCACGTCCAGGGCTGCCTCGACGACGCCGCGGTGCCCGGGTTCCAGCACCTCGTCCGCGGATTGCTGGACGCGGCCCCGTGGGCGGTCGTGCTGGATCTGCGGGCGCTGACCGGCCTGGCCCCCGGCGCCGTGGCGGCGCTGGTCGAGCTGGCCCGCCATGCCGGCGAGGCCGACATCGGCCTGTACCTGGTCGCCGTCGACCGGCCGGTGGCCCGGGCCCTCGCTGCCGGCGGCGTGCACCGGCTGTTCGAGATCCACCGCAGCGTCGACAGCGCGCTCCGCGCGATGAGCCGGCGGCCGTGAGCACGACTGCGGGTGCAGGCCCGCGATGGCGTGCAGTGTCTCTTCGGCTCCGGGGTCTTCCGGGTGGTGCCCGGTGAGTTCGCGGATGCGGTAGAGGCGATACCGCATCGTGCTGCGGTGGATACCGAGGGCGGCCGCGGTCCGGGCCAGGTCGCAGCCGAGTTCGCGATACGCCCAGAGGGTGCGCACCAGCAGCGCCATGCGCTCGTCCGCCGGGGTGGTCGTGGGCTGCGCCGACCCGCCGGGTGTGCCATGGGACTTCATCGGCGAACCTCCGGCAGTTGCGACGGCGTCGACGGCGGAAGCTGCTCGCTACCCGCGCTGCAGGCGCGGGTAGCCGTCGGCTCCGAACCTGTCGAGGTTGCTCGGCCCGGCGGGCGGCGTCCATCGGCAGACCTACCGATCCGCCCGGTCGGGGCGGGCGGGGAGGTGCCGGTCTCTCACCCCTGCACGCCGGTCAGGGGCCGCGGCACGTACAGGCCCTGGCCCAGGGCCCGGACCGCGGCCAGGGCCCGGGTCTCGGCGCCGAGCTTGGCCAGGATGTTCTCCATGTGGGTGGCGACCGTCCGCGGCGCGATGACCAGCGCCGCGGCGATGCGCGCGTTGGTCCAGCCCTCGATGAGCAGCCCCAGGACCTCCAGCTCCCGGCGGGTCAGACCGTGCAGGTCCCCGGGCAGGGCCACCAGCACCGCCGCCACGAGGTGGTGCGGGGGCTGCGACGCGCAGGCCAGCACGGTCACCCGGAGGTACCCGACGGCCGCGTCGGGCCCGGCCTGCGGGCACAGGAACACCGTGTGCGCGCGTGCGTCGGCCAGTTGGGCGGCCACCGCGAGCAGCGCGGAGTCCTCGCCCAGCAGTGGGTGGGCGCCCAGCCCGGGCAGCGGCAGCGGGTGCCCGGCGCGGGTCAGCACGATCCCGGCCAGCGCGCCGTGGACGAGCTGCGCAGCGGTCGCGACCGAGCGCAGCGGGTCGAACGCCTGTGCGACCAGCGGGGCGAGCACGCCGATCAGGTCCCGGGCGGCGTCGGTGGGATGCGCCGCGCTCTCGGTGTTCAGGCTCAGATGCCCCAGGTGACGGCCGTCCGGGGCGAACAGGCCGACCGCGAGGCCCTCCCGGAACCCCGCCGGGCGCAGGTACTCCGCCCAGCCGCGCACCTCGTCGGGCGGGATGGGGAAATCGCGCAGGCGCATCGGCGGGCGCGCCCGGTCCAGGCCGAGCAGTTCGATCTCTGCGACGCTCGCCGGGCTGGTGAGGTAGGCGCGCACCGTGTCGTCGTAGCCCGGGCTCACCAGGGGTACCAGCCGGCGGCGCTCCGGGTCGAGCAGGGCGATCCAGCCGGCCTGGAACGGCACCACCCGGCGCAGCGACTCCAGCAGCGCGGCCGCCCGCTCCTCGATAGCGGCCGGCGTTGCCGCGATCCCGGCCACCTCGACCGCCACCTGCAGCCGGGCCGAAGCGGGCTCAGCCACTCCGCACCCCGGCGCGCACGGAACGCGCTCGTCGTCCGCGGTCCCCGAACCGCCCGCCGGGCCGCTGGCCCGGGCGCGGGGAGCTACGCCGACCCGTTCCGCCCGACACGGGTGACGGCTCGGGGAGGACCCCGAGCCCGGCGTGGTCCGTCCGCGAGTTCACGCTGTGTCGTCCCTGCTCGGTGCGAAGGTCGGGGGGTGACGAGAGGCCCCGGCCTCCTGTCACCTTGGCATGGCCGGCCGCCTGACCGAATCGGTCATCCGGTGGCATCCGCGGCCGCGGGAAAGAGACGATCACCTCGCCGAAGGCGTTCGCAAGCTCCTTCCCCGGCGAGTCCTCCACCACCGAACCGGCCTCCGGGAGGCCACGGGAGCGGAGTGGTCACCGCGCGACCCAGGCCCGGTCGGCCGTGAACCCGACCGACATCGACACCGCCTCTTCTGACTGTGAGGCCAGCACACACACCGGGCGCCTTGCGCGGGGTGAGTCGGGCGCTGCCCAGCTCGAGGCAGTCGGACCGGAATCGGCGTCCTGCCTGGAGATCCGGCGGTGTGTCCGGGCCGGATGACGTTGGGTGCGGTGGCCCTCGCAGGGCGGGACTCC
>NZ_JAODNI010000173.1 GCF_025465255.1 Pseudonocardia sp. | reverse complement strand
GTTGCGCAGGCTGCCGACCAGCAGGGTGGCCAGGAGCGCGGCCTGCACGTCGTGACCGGCGGCGTCGGTGATCGAGACCTGTAGCGAGTGCTGGTCGAGGGAGTAGTCGAAAGTGTCGCCACCCACGGAGCTGGCAGGTTCCAGCCAGCCGGCAACCGTGAACTGTCCTGCCTCACAGGTGAATGCGGCAGGCAACAGTCGCCGTTGGATTTCTGCGGCCAGGGTGAACGGCGTGGACCGTTGACCCCATTCGAACAGGTCTGTGTGACGACGGTTCGCGACCACGATATAGGCCAGGATGTGACCGGCCGCCGCGATGTCCGAGACGGTCTGCTCATCGGGAGCGTAGGGCAGGAGTAGCTCGATCAACCCGATGACGTCACCACGATCGGTGACGGGTACCACCAGGTGCGCCCCCTGATCCGTCGAGCACACGTCGACCTGCTGGGTCGTCAGCACCCGCTCGTAGACGGTGCCGCGGAGCTGGACCTGTTCCGCGCCCCGGGAACTGTGTGGTCGCCGCGCCGACGACGGCTCTGCCCATACGGAACACCGCGTGCCCGGTGAAGTCGGCGATCAGGAAGCTGACCTTCCGGGACCGCCTGAACCGGCGAGGCGGCCTCCGCCTTTTCCAGCAATGCGCGAAGGTCGGCCCGCGGGTCCCGGTGGTCTCGCACCCGCGAACCTTAGAGGGATCTCGTTCCAATTGCGTATCGCGGGGCCGTCGAGGCGTGCTCGGACCGTGAACGATCAACCTCACCGCGGAACTGAATCATCGCTCCTGATCGCGGCGCAGTAGGCGCGGTGGCTTCGCATCTGCGTCCGCCACGACGTGCCTCTGCCTGCGCACTTCGATGAGCAGCCGGACCAGGCCGCCCCCGACGCCGTCATCGACAAGTGGATCCTCATGCAGCGCCGACGCGGCCATCGCGTCGATCAGGCGGTCGTCCTCCACCACGGCGTCGAGGCGGACCACTGGTGCGGTCCCGGCGGTCGTCTGCGGGGACTCCGAAGCCGGCTTCATGACAGATGCTGCCCGTCCGAACCGAGCAGGAGCGCAACGAGCTGGCCGGTCCGGGGATCGCGGAGAAGTACGGGTCGGGCCGGAGATGCTGGACGCCCCAGCACCGGGACGGGTGCTAACGGTGCCGGCGCCACAACGCTCGAACGCGATGGGGTCGGGATCGGTAGCGGTACCGCCGGCGTCGTCGTCGGGGCCGGCGGTCGCGGCGTCGTCGTCGGCGGGGAGGTCGGCGCCGGTCGAGTGGTCGGCGGCGTCTCCGTCGGCCGGGAGGTCGTCGGCTGCGGAGTTGCCGGTTGGGGAGTTGCCGGTTGGGGAGTTGCCGGTTGGGGAGTTGTCGGGAGGGGCACCGACGGTGTTGGTGCTGGTTCCGCCGGCGTCGAGGTGGTCGCCGCGGGCTCTGCCGGGCGCGTGGCCAAGGTCGTGGACGCCGCAGGCGATGGCGGGCGGGCGATGGCCGCCGGAAGTGCTGTCCTGGTCGGAGCCGGCACGGCCCGGGGTGACACGGCTCGGATCAGTTGATGTACGGGTTCGGGAACGAACGGCAGCAAGCCGGGCCGGCCGGACAGACGGGTTGCGCCGAGGTAGTCGTCCCCGGGCCACCGGTAGCGGGCGGTCTTCACCAGCTCACCGAAAGTCGGCGCGTTGATCATCTCGTCGTCGCCGATGTAGAGGCCCACGTGGTGGACCCGGTCGGGCGTTCCGTAGAAGACCAGGTCGCCCGCCTGCAGTGGTGTTCCGGCCGGCAGCCGTGGCCCGGCCTCGTACTGGGTCTGGGCGGTCCGTGGGGTGAAGACACCGGCAGCGACGTAGGCCGCGTGTGTCAGGCCCGAGCAGTCGAAGCCGGAGTCGCCGCGGCCCGGCCCGTTCCCACCCCAGACATAGGGCAGCCCGAGCTGCGCGGTGGCGAAGTCGACCGCTGCCGTGGCGGCCGCAGCGCTGGCGGCGCTCATGTGGTCGAGAGCGGTGGCATCGGGGCCGGTGAGAGAAGGCACCACACCGCCGGCGTAGGCACGGGCCCACGCCAGCACGGCCGCGACATAGGTCGACGAGGGGTTGTAGCGGTGAAGTGCGGCAGCCAGCTGCGCCGGATCCGACAGCGTGCCTGCGCCCGCGCAGAGATAGCGGCCGGCGGCCAGGGCGGCGTCGTTGATGTTGTGCGGATCGCCGCGGCCGTAGGCCCTCCACGTGGCCGGGAGAAACTGCATCGGACCTCGCGCCCGCTCCCATTCCGCACCGGCCGTGCTGGAGGGGATCGCCGCCCAGCCGTGTGAACCGTCCAGGCTCGGCCCGAGGATCGGTTCCAGGGTCGTCCCAGCGGAGTCGACGAGTCCACCGTTCGCGTGGTCGGACTCCATCTTCCCGATCGCGGCCAGCATCCACCACGTGACGCCGCATCCGGGCTCAGCCGCGGCGAGGACAGCCTCGGCGCGCTGGTAGGCGGTCAGGATCACATCCGGGATGTTCTGTGAGCGGTGCGCGAAGGGCGGCGCGGCGGACTCCTGCTGGGCGGCGGAGTGGAGCTCGCCGACGTCGGCGACACGGTGGAACGCCGCGCTGCTGTGCTGAGAGCCGGCCGTGTCGGCGCTCGACAGCGGTTCGGCGAGCACCGCTACAGCGACCACGACGCAGACCCGTAGAGCGTCACCCTTACGGGAGGCGGTGGTTCTGGACATGAGGCACGGCCCTTCGTCGACTTCCGGTGGTGCCGAGAACGGGCTCAGTTCTGAACTGCCGGTGGCGCGACGGTGCCGACCAGCGTGGTGTAGGCGACGACGTTCGAGCGGTAGCTCCGGGCCTCGTGGTCGAACTCGCCTCCGCAGGTGACGAGGACCAGCGCACTGTTGCCGCGTGACCCGTAGACCTGCTCGGCCGGGAACTGGTCCTTCGGATACGTCGCCACCTCGGTGACCGTGAAACGAGCGACGGCGCCGTCGGTCAGGGTCACCTCGACCGCGTCGCCGGCCTGCAGGGTCCGCAGCCGGAAGAACACCGCGGGGCCCCGGAAGGAGTCGACGTGGCCGAGGATCACCGCCGAACCGAGCTGACCGGGTGCCGTCCCGAGCCGGTACCACCCCGGCTTCTGGAAATCGGTCGGCACCTCGACCGTCTCGTCCGGATTGAGCCCGAGCTCGGACACCGGCACCGAGACGTCGATGGCCGGAATCCGAAGCTCGACGGGGGCCGAGCGCTGAGCCAGGGGGAACACCGCGGCCGGGTCGGCTCCGGTCTCCCCCAGCGGCGGTAGCGCGCGGCCGACCCCCGCCGGCGCTGGTTCCGCGGTCGACGCGACCGGGATGGGGAGCCCGGTCCTGTCCTGCAGGCCCGTGACGAGCAGCCCGCCCGCGAGGAGCAGCAGGACAGCACTCGCGATCCACCATCGCCCCGCCCGCTTCCCCGCTCCCCCGCGCGGGCTCAGCACAGGCGATGTCATCTGCTTCATGCAGTCTCGCCGCGACCATCGGGACGGGAGTCCAGGTCGCCCACCCGTCGTCGGCGGACCGCTACACCGGCCGCCACTACAGCGCCGGTCAAGGCGACACCAGCCGCGATGAACTGTGCGGCTGCCGGAACAGCCTGGTCACCGTCGCCGGACGCTCCGCCGGCTCCTGTCTCGGGATGGCCACGAGGGATGATCACAGTGCCATTGCCAGAGCCGTTACCGGAGCCCGCACCGGACCCGCCGGTGCTCGAGCCACCGTCACCACCGCTGGCTGAGCCACCGTTGCCGCCGCTGGCCGAACCACCGGTGCCACCCGCGCCGCCGTTCCCGCCGGCTCCGCCCGCGCCGCCAGGGGCGGGCGCTGCAGTCGTGGTCGTGGTGGTGCTGTGACCGGGGTGGCCATGACCGTGCCCGTTACCCGGTCCACCCGGTCCACCCGGTCCACCCGGTCCACCTGGCCGCCTGGTCGCCGTCGTCGTGACCGGCGGCTGCTTGGTCGTCGTTGTGGTCGGCTCGGTGGTCGTGGTGGTGGGCTCGGTCGGTTCGGTGGTCGTGGTGGTGGGCTCGGTGGTCGTGGTGGTGGGCTCGGTGGTCGTGGTGGTGGGCTCGGTCGGTTCGGTGGTCGTGGTGGTCGGTTCGGTGGTCGTGGTGGTGGGCTCGGTCGGTTCGGTGGTCGTGGTGGTCGGTTCGGTGGTCGTGGTGGTCGGCTCGGTCGGTTCGGTGGTCGTGGTGGTCGGCTCGGTGGTCGTCGTGGTCGGCTCGGTCGTCGTCGTCGTCGTCGTCGTCGTCGTGGTCGGTGTCGTGGTGGTGGTCGGCGGGGTTCCTGCTCCCGGGCAGCCGGCTGACCCGATGACGTTGTTGTCCAGGGTGACTGCGCCGTTGCGGGCCAGCACGCGCCCCTGTACCGACGCATCGGTCTGCACGGTGATCGAGGCCAGTGCCATGACGGTTCCGACGAAGTCGGTGCCGGTGCCCAGGGTTGCGGAGCTGCCGACCTGCCAGAACACGTTGCAGGCGTTGGCGCCGTTGGTCAGCGAAACCCTGCTGTTGGAGGCGGTGATCAGCGTCGAGTCGGCCTGGAAGATCCATACGGCGCCGGGGATGCCCTGTCCGTCCAGGGTGAGTGTTCCGGTCAGGCCGAGAGTGGCGTTCTGGTAGACCCCGTCGGTCAGGGTCCTGCCGCCGAGCTCTACCGCGGCCAGTTCGGTCGCCGGCCTGCTGGCCGCATTGTTGTAGGCCGCGACCAGATCGGACTTCGCCTGCTCCGCGACGGCATCGGCGGAGTGCTGGGTGCCGTTGACCGTGCCCGGGGGGAAGCCGGTGATCGCGGTGCCCGGGTGGACTCCGAGATCACCGGTGACATTCGACGGACCGGTGTTGGTCACCTCCGAGCCGGCCAGCACGGCGAAGCTGTCCGCCGTGCCCAGCGGCACCGCCGTTGTCGCCGCCTGCGCAGTACCCGCGAACACCACCATGAGCGTCGCCGACAACAAAGCGACGGCGCCCGCGAGCGCGGCGCCGATACGCCGACGTTTCGAATCGTGCGTGACGATGGGACGAGCCATTTTCAGTTACCCCTAGCCTGAGCGATGGTGACGACCCAGGCGTGGCGCCGCTTTCGATGAATGCGTTGGTTCAGGACGACGCCAACGGGCGCTGGCCGGACGACCGGAGCGGACTGACGGCACGCTCGAACCAGCAATGGCGGTGCCGTGCGCGTGGCGACACGAGGTCCGGGCCCGGGCCGGGAGGGAACGGACGAGCGACGGAGTCCCCCGCGTCCGGCTTGACGGCGCAGACGTTCAGACGACCAAGGCGAAGTACGGATAGGCTGTTTGGTGGTCAGTAACAGGACGCTCTGGCCTGTAGCGTCCGGAACTGCTCTATACGTTCAGTGGTGCGTCTGTCATCTGCGGCTTGACAAGTAGCAGGCTCCCCCTTGTCGAAGTGACTGTCAAGTGCAGCGGTACGATATGGCAAGCCGCAGTTGCACCCCGGCAGGACGCACGAAGGGCATGACACCTACGGCACGCGGTGTGGCAGCCGTACGCCGGCGAGAGTGGCCGGCACTTATCGCGACAGGACGAGCGAGGCTGATCGGTGACAGACCCGACCACGACCGGCAATCCGTCGCTGACCCTTCACCAGCTCGTCCGCTCACGCATGGATGATCGTGGATGGTCCTACAGCGATCTGGAGCGACGCTCGGACCGGGCGCTCAGTCGCGGACGATGGCAACAGCTGGGCTCCGGGGTCCAGCAGAAGAAGTTCCCGGATCCCGCGTCGCTCGTCGTCATCGCGCAGGTGCTGGAGGTCGACGTCACGACCGTGGTCCTCGCGGCGGCGGGAGGCCTCGGCTTGGACACCCGTATCCAGGGCAGCGAGTTCGCACGACTCCTGCCGGCCGGAACGGAACGGCTGTCCGCTCCCATGCGGGACGCGATTCTGGCAATGATCCGTGCGGCGGTCGCCGACGCCGCGGCGCATCCGGGGTCAAACAGTCGGCAACCGAACGGCCTAAGGCTGGAGTGGTCCAAAGCCGCCGCGCCGTCACGTCAACACCCTGATGGCCCTACCGAGCAGGCTTCCCCTGACGCGCTGTAACAGAAGACGGAGCAGAAACACGAGGTCTGCCCTGTTCAGGTGTTGTTCCTGTGTGAGTGGAACAGTCCCCGCCGGGGTGGCGACATAGTCATGTAGTGCTAGGGCACCTTGCTCTCTCCGCCGGGTGTCCCGCACAGTGCTGACGAACCGCCCTGACCCCGCGATAGCCGGCGCTGCACTCTGACGAAGGAGGCTCGAGTGCGGCTCAACGCCCAGGTATCGGTTCCCGATGTGACGCCCGCCAGCTCGTCCGCCCTGGCCGACGAACTCGTCACGACGTTGGGCCAGACGCTCCGTATCGTCAAGACCCCGATGATCGATGCAGTAGCGCGATTGGACACCTGCGGACCCAACTGGGTGCTCTACCTGGACTCGACCTGCCCCCCTGAAGACCAGTGCTGGGCACTGCACGACGTCCTTCGCGTCCTTGAACTCGGCCTGACAGCCACGCGATGGGCAATACCAGCGCCCCACCTACGGCTGCTGGGCGATTCAACTCAGCCGCCGAACCAATGCCGCGCACAGCAGGCTAGCGATCACGGCCGGTCGACTGAGGGCCCCAGCCGGGGGCTCCGGCCGGGCCGCCTCGGCGTCCCCGGGGCACGGCCTAGCTCACCGCCCCGGGCTGGGCCGCGGGCGAGCCTCGTCACCCCGGCACTACTCCGGGATGAAAGGACCGGCGCAGAGCCGGTTCGCGATCGGGCTGCGGATGACCAGGTAGCACCTTGAGCGCGGCCTGCTCGTTCGGGAAATGCCCGCCCGGCAGCGAAGGCCAACGCCGCCAACCTGCTGACGGGCAGGCCGCGCCAGATCGCCCCGCGCCACGCTCATTCCCACTGCCGCGCCGCCGACGTCCTGGTCGTGACCAAACTCGACCGGCTCGCCCGCTCGCTCCCGGATGCCCGCGACATCGTCGCCGAACTCACCGCCCGCGAGGTGACGCTCAGCTCGCCGGGTCGGTGCACGACCCCACCGACCCGGTCGGACGGCTGCTGTTCAACGTCCTAGCCATGGTCGCCGAGTTCGAATCAGACCTGATCAAGATGAGGACCCTGGAGGGCATGAAAGTCGCCGGTGCCAAGGGTCGGCTACGTTGCAAGCAACCCAAGCTCTCCGCCCGGCAGGAAGCCCACCTGGTGGCACTGCACGCCGTCGGCGGGCACACCATCAGCGATCTCGAGGAGCTGTTCTCCATCGCGCGGTCAACGGTGTACCGAGCGCTCGCCCGCGGCCGAGCCCGCGCGGCGGTCTGACCCGGCACTTTGCACTTCGGGTCAGCTTCGGGAGTCCCGAGTCCGCCGGCAACGGGCGGTGCACGTCGGCGTCGGTGCGCAGGATGTTGGCCAGCGCCATCGCGTCGGCGTGATCCGACTTCGCCCGGGCGACCCGGTGGCGCTCGCGGTAGCGGGCCACGGCCATCGAGTTGATCGAGTACACCGCACGCCCGGTCGCGCGCAGGCAGGAGATCAGCAGGCCGCGGGCGGCCTCCACCGGGACCGGGATCGGGTCCCCCGCGGTGTCCCCGGCCTCGGTCAGCAGGTCGAGCAGACGCCGCAAGCCCTCGGCGTCGTCGCTGATGCGCCGCTTGGCCACCAGCTTCCCGGTCCCGTCCACCAACGCCACGTCGTGGTGGCTCCCGGCCCAGTCGATGCCGCACGTGATCGTCAATCGAACCTCCGAGTTCGCAGCGTTTGCCCAGTTCATGGGCCTGCGGGGCCATGCAGCGCCCTAATAGGAGGGCTCGGTGGCCCGACATCCGATGAGCAGTTCATGTCCCCAGCTGACCGCACGGACCTCCGTCTGCGGACAGAGCTCGGGGCTCGGGCTGCAAGGAGAGGACACCGCGGCGGCTCGAACCATGATCACGACCCTCGCCCCGCGGCCATCAGCGGGCCGCCGGGCGAGGTGCACGGCACCGGAGCCCCCAGCCTGTGGAGAAGGGTCGAGCCCCGGGTTTCAAGTAGGGGTCATCCGGTGCCGTGCAGAGCTATTAGATTTCAAGCATTACTCCCCCAGGGTGAGGAGGTCGCCTGCGGCGGAGGACGGGCCCTTCGGCCGTAGCTTGGGCCTGTAGGTGAGGCGCACTGTTGTCTGACCCCGACGCGTCCGGCGTCGGGTACCGGCAGGCGGAGCAGGCGATGACACACGGACCGGCGACACAACGGACTGCACGGTTCCCCGGCGCGTTCGGTCTCGCACCGGAGCAGATCGCGGACCTGCTGATGACGGCCGGCCGGGCACCATCACTGCACAACAGCCAGCCGTGGACGTTCTCGATCGAGCCCCAAGCGATCGAGCTGTATGCCGAGCCGAGTCGGAGCCCCAGGATCGCTGATCCCGACGGCCGCGAGCTGCGAGTAGGGTGCGGCGCGGCGCTGTTCAACCTCCAGCTGGCGCTACTCGGCCACGGCATCCGACCGATCGTGACGATCCTCCCGGACCATGAGAGGCCGAATCTGCTCGCGGTGGTCCGGGCCGGCGGTAGGAGGGAACCGACGCGGGTACAGAAGGATCTGTTGCGGGCGGTCGGCCTCCGCCGGACGAACCGCCGTCCATTCGCTGCTACGCCCGTCGCCACACCGGACCTGCACGTTCTCAGGCGCGCGGCACTCGACGAAGGGGCATGGCTGCACGTCGTGGAGGACCCCGCTCAGCGGACGGCCCTGTGCGAAATCGCAGCACGCGCCAACCGCGAGCAGGCTGCCGACCCGGCCTTCCGCGCCGAACTCGCCGCGTGGTGCGTCACCGCCCCCGAGCGCCTGGACGGTGTTCCCGTGCAGGCGAGTGGCCCCCTTCCGGAGCCGCAGGATGACTGGGTCCTGCGCGACTTCACTGCCGGAGCGGGCGGGGATCGACTGCCCGGCAAAGACTTCGAGAAGGACCCGACGATCGCGGTGCTCAGCGCGCACCTGAGCGGCCCATACGCTGAGATACAGGTGGGGCAGGCACTGCAACGTGTGCTGCTGGCCGCCACCGTCGCCGGTCTCGCGACGTCGTTCCTGTCCCACGTGGTCGAGGTGCCGAGCACGAGGGAAGAACTGCGTCGCCTCATCGGTGGAACCCGGCCACCGCAGGCGGTGCTGCGCATCGGGCACGGATGGCCGGTGACCGCGCCCCCACGCAGGGACGTCGGGGATCTACTCACGCCCGATCACCCGGCATGATTTGTGGGACAGTCGCCGCCGACCTTGGCCTGAGCCGTACGCGCAGCTCGGTGGGTTAGATCGGTTCGCGCCCGCGTCTGCTCCAGGTTGGTCCGACCTCGGCCCATTCCCGCTCCCACTGATCGGCATTGACCGACGCCGTCGTTCGGCGCACTCCGATCCATGTTCCGACGAGCACTGCCGAGCCCAGCAGCAGCACGTTGAACCCGACCAGCACCCCGGCGACCCACGCATCGGAGGCGCTCGACGGCGACCCGGTGATCGTCCCGTCGCGATTGACCCAGACCGACACCACACTCCCGGCCGCCGCGGCCGACATAACGTGGACGCGACCGGTGTGCGGAGAGCCGTCCATGCTGGTCCACCGCACCGCGGCTGCCACGGGGAGCCCCACACTCGCGGGCCCACCGGTCCTGGTCGGGACGGCCTCGACCAGCACAGCGCTGATCTGGCTCTGGGACGCCCTCGCGACCTCGGCCTGCTCCCTCATCCGTGCATGCATGGAGTAACCGGACATCCAAGCTCCGACCAGGAGCACGAGCCACGCGGACATCAGGAGCCAGGCGACGATGTCCTCGACCCGGTCGGTGACTCGTGGACGGGGACGCACAGTTCCTGGCCGGCTCGACCGATCACGTGGCACGGGAGCCTCCGTCCGGTGCGTCGACCGACGCCTGTGGCGTGGTCGACAGGTCCGTCCAGTTTCGGACTGCCACCAGCGATCCGTCCCGGACCGCGCCGGATGCCTCACCTCGATGCGCCCGGCATACAGCGCCGACGCGCTGGCCTTGGCCGGCATCGGCCTCTTTCGCGCTGGTCGTCATCCCCCGGTCGTCTCCGCCAGTACTCCCGCAGCGCGGAATCGCACTGTGTCGCCTGGGCGGAGTTCGCGCAGCTCCTCGCCGCAGCCGACTCGGATCGCGTCCGGGTCCCAGCCGTCGAATTCGAGTTTCCACGCGTCGGTCATCCGGCCTCCGTCTCCCTGCTGAGGTTAAGGAGACTGAGGTATGCGGACAGCGGGCGAAGGTCCGCGCTCCGCGGGACGAAATGCCCCTGTTTCCGTGCCTGCAACAGCGGAAGACTGCCTGTCATGCCTTCCGTCGCGCCATCCACCGGCGCTTCCGCGGCCCGTCCGGACCAGGCGATGCTTCGCCGGGTCCTGGAGTCGGCGGTGCGGGCACCGTCGGTGTACAACTCCCAGCCCTGGCGATGGCGCGCCGATAGCATCGCGGGGATCGACCTGTTCGCGGACCGGGACCGGCATCTGATCACGATCGACCCCGACGGGCGCGACCTTCGGCTGAGCTGCGGCGCGGCCCTGCAGCACCTGGTGGTCGCGCTGGCCGGGCTCGGCTGGTCCGCACAGGTCGACCGGTTCCCCGACCCGGAGAACTCCGGCCATCTCGCCCGCGTGGAGCCGGTGCACGAGAGCCCGGCGGCAGATGTGGCCCGGTTGGCCCCGGCCATCCCGTTGCGGCGCACCGACCGTCGGCGATTCAGCTCAGACCCGGTCGACCGGGACATGCTCGACGCCCTCGTCGCCCAAGCGCGCGACTGGGGGGCGGAGATGCACCTCGTCGCTGGCGCCGCCGCCCGCACCCGGTTGATCGAGACGATCACCCGGTCCGCGAGCCTGCAGCGGCAGCAGGCCGGCTACAGCGCAGAGCTGGCCCGGTGGACCGGGCGCTACGCCGCCGCGGGCGACGGAATCGAATCCACGACCGTCGCGGCCGGCATCGACCTGCCCGGCGACGTCCCGATGCGGCGGTTCACCCGAGGAGCACTACCCCAGTCAACTCACAGCCTCACCCATGTCGACGCCTCGACCCTGATGGTCCTCTCGGCCCGCAGCGACGACCGCCTCGGTAGCCTCCGGGCCGGCGAGGCCGCCGGCGCGGTCCTGCTCGCCGCCACCGGCCTCGGGCTCGCCACCACACCGCTGAGCCAGCCGCTCGAGGTACGCCGCACCCGTGACTGGGTCAGCGAGCACATCGTCGGCCCGCAGGTGTTCCCCCAGCTCCTGATCCGCGTCGGGTGGGCAGACCCCCACAGCCCGCCCCTGCCGCCCGCCCGCCGCCGCGCCATCGACCACGTCCTGCAGCCGCCTGCAACCGGAACATGACGACGCCGGTACCGCCGCTGACTCCCCATGCCGGACCAGGACCTGGAGAGGTCCCGTTGATCCCCACACGGAACGCGCATGTCGGTGTTCCGGGTTGTCGGGGGCTGGGCCGGTCAGGACCCGACGGGTGCGGCGCCGTTGGTCGGGGGCACCAAATTTGGTGTGCCAGCGCCGACGGGCACGGGATTCGCGGCCCCGGTCGCGGCGGCGGTCTCTCGGGCGAGGAAGGACCCGAGCTCGCCGATCGTGCTCATCAGCGGAGCGGGGAAGACGACGGTGGTGTTCTTGTCCACGCCGATCTCCACCAAGCTCTGCAGGTTCCGTAGCTGCAGCGCCAGCGGGTGTTCCATCATGATGTCCGACGCCTCACCGAGCGCGGTCGCGGCGAGGGACTCACCTTGCGCATTGATGATCTTGGCGCGCTTCTCCCGCTCGGCCTCGGCCTGCCGGGCCATCGCCCGCTTCATGCTCTCGGGCAGCTGGATGTCCTTGAGCTCCACGAGGGTGACCTCGACGCCCCAGTCCAGCGTGGCCACGTCGAGGATCTCGCGGATGTCCTTGTTGATGCGGTCGGTCTCGGACAACGTCTCGTCCAGGGTGTGCTGGCCGACGACCTTGCGCAGGGTGGTCTGGGCGATCTGGTCGATCGCGACGCGAACGCTCTCGATCGCGACCACGGACTTCACGGCGTCGACGACGCGGAAGTAGGCCACCGCGGAGACGTCCACGCTGACGTTGTCCCGGGTGATGATGCCCTGGGACTGGATGGGCATCGTGACGATGCGCAGCGATACCCGGTGCAGCACATCGACGATCGGAATGATCAGCCGCAGTCCGGGTTCGCGGGCACCCTGCACCCGGCCGAACCGGAACAGCACACCCTTCTCGTACTGCTTGACGATCCGCACCGCCAGCCCGAGAACGATCAGAACGACGACGATGACGGCGACCACGGTGACGGTGGTGCTCATGATGCTTCTCCCTTGTGAATGACTGCGACCGCGCAGTCGGCGTGGTGTACGAGCGCCTGGCTGACCGAGCCGAGAAGCAGCCCGGCGATGCCCCCGCGGCCCCGGGAGCCGACCACGACGAGCTGCGCCCGCTTCGACTGCTCCACCAGGGTCCGGGCCGGCAGGTCGCGGGCGACCACTCGGGTCACCTTGACGTCGGGGAACTTCTCGGCCCATCCCTCGAGCTGCTCGGCCAGCAGCGCGTGCTGGTCGGCCTCGATCGCGACCCAGTCGATCAGCGCCGCCGTCGTGGGCTCGAGCATCTGGTCGAGCCAGGTGTGTACCGCCACCAGAGGCGCCCGCCGCAGCAGGGCCTCGTCGAAGGCGAAGGCCAGTGCAGCCTGGCTGCTCGGCGAGCCGTCGACTCCGACGATCACCGACGCGGTGGCGGAGTCACCGTGGGAGCCGGGGGACTCGGACAGGGACTCGCGGACCACGACGACCGGGCACGCCGCGCAGGCGGCCATCGTGACTGCGACGGATCCGGCCATCAGGCCCAGGAAGCCACCCCGCCCGCGGTTACCGACCACGAGCAGCTCGGCGTGCTTCGACTCGTCGGTGAGGATCGGCGGCGGGTAGCCGTCTCGCGCCTCCTTCTCGATCTCGAGCCCGGGTACGGCGGTGCGGGCCGACTCGGCCGCAGCATCGAGCTGGCTGTTCGCCAGCAGCATCAGACCCTTGTGGTAGGCGGCCTGGCCGAGGCCGATGTTCGCGACGTGCGGTGTCGACGTCCATCCGACCGCGTTGACCAGCCGGAGGATCGCTCCTCGGCGTTGCGCCTCACCTGCTGCCCACCGGACCGCGTTCAGCGCTGACTCGGACCCGTCGACCCCGACGACCACCGGCCGCGCGACGCTCTGCGTGTTCATGGAGCCTCCCGATCTGTTGTCCCCACCGTCGCCGAGGTGACGCCGGATGCGATACCGGCTCACTACCCGCCCGGCAGGGTCCGAAGGTCCCGATCGCGGGAGTTCCCGCCGCGTCGCGACCCGCGCCGACCTCGCTGCGATGACCGCCAGCCCGAGGCAGGCGACGCCGGTGAGGGCCGGGACAGCCGCCCGCGCGGCACGGCGGGGCAGCACGAGCTCGAACAGCGGCACCGGATCACCGAGACGTTGCTGCAACGGGCCGAGCGGGCAGTCACCCCGCCCGATCCCGAGAGCGGCACCTTCCGCGACCAGGGCGGTGACCGCGACCCACATCGCCCTGCCACGACGCCCGGTGAGCGCACACGTCCAGACGTAACCGAGGCTGGCCAGCTCGACGCCCGCGACCAGCACGTGCGCGGCGCGGAGCAACCGTCCCGCGGGAGTCATGGTCATGTCTCGTGGCCGGCGGTCGAGGTCGGCTCGGACGGGCAGCAGCCCCGGCCCGCATCGGTGATCTCGGCACGGAAGAACTCACCCTCGTCCTGACGGTCGGTACCCCACCACCAGCCGGCCCGCAGCACCGAGGGAAGCGTGATCCCGTCGAACGTCCGCTCGGCCTCGACCGTGACACCGAACGGATAGCAGCCGTAGGGCGCACCAGGCGGCTTCCCCCAACGCTGGATCACGACATCGCGCACCTCGCCGCGGGGGCCGACGTGCAGCTCGACTCGTTGCTCCTTCCCACCGATGTGCCAGATACCGACGACGGTGTCCGGCCGGTCACCGGCGACCCATGTCGCGCCGCGATAGGCCGTCGGGGCGAGAACGATCTCCGAGGCCAGACGACCGGCTGCGCTTCGTGCGATGTCGGGCCCCTCGGCACTCACGACCGGGACCACACCGAGCAACCGCCAGCGCATCGTCGCGTTCCCCGAGCTCAGCCGGTCGTAGCCCACCACCGGCAGCCCGAGGACGTGGGCCGTGGCCACCCAGATGAAGCCGTCGGGCGGGGCCAGCACCTGGGTGGCGGTGAAGCGGCGCCACGCGCCGAGCCGGATGGTGCCGTGCATCGTCAACTCCGTCGACGGCCACAACGGGGTGCCGGGCGCGATCGCGTGGAGCAGCCATCGCCGTGCCGGCTCCGGCAGGTCCTCGACCATCGCCACTTCGAACAGCGCCGGCGTCCCCGGCCCGCCGACCAGGCGGTGCCACTCGGGCAGCACCGCGCGGGCATGCCAGGTAGACGGCGTCATCGTCGATCCCTCCGCCACCACGACGACGACGCGGCCGGACGTACCAGCCGCTGATCCCGCATCCGCTCGGTAACTATCACGGCCGGTCCGTCACGAGCTCGTCGCGAGCCCGGACCCTCGACACCGGAGCATCGGTGCCCGACGACGACGCGGACGCGAACACTTGGCTCAGGGCGACGCAGGTCAGAGGGAAGACCACGATATAGCCGAAGATCCCGATCGCGCGCCACGCCAGCACGCCGGTTGCCGGGCCGATCAGCCCGACGAGACAGAGCACGCCGCTGACCAGCAGACCCGCGCGCACCGCCCGATAGCGACGGCCGGCGAACACGACCGCGGCGCACAGGAGGGAGAGGCCCAGCAGGAGGTCCCAGGCGACGACGTCGACGGCGTAGAGCATCGACGGCCACGCGAAGTCGAACAAGCGGGGAAAGCCGGGTATCGCGCTTGGATCGACGCGACGAGCGACCGTCAGCTCGACCACGTGCACGGTCATCGTCAGGCACGCCGCGACCAGCATCCACCCGAACGCCATCAAGCCGAACAGCCGGACGCGCACCGGAGCGTTGACGCAGATCACCGCCATGAGCACGACCATGACCGGCGCCATCAGCAGGATGAGTACTTCCGCGACGGCGAAATAGGGATCGGGCAACGGGTCGCGAACATTTCCGAGCGAGACGAAACCGGCGACCATGGCGGTGGCGTAGGCAACGCTGATCGCGACGACGACCCTCGCCGACCACCTACCGGCGACGATTTCGGTGTCACTGCAGCGCAGCGGCCCGATCACGGGACCTCCGGGCAACTCAGTCATACGCACCTGACAACGTCCATGGCGTCACCTTGCGTGGCCAGGGCCGGAGGGGACCAGTGCCGAAGGGCCCGACAAGACGGGAGTCGACCTCATACGTCGCGGTGGCTCTGCGCTGGCCCCGTGGAGGTGCTGATCGACATCCGGGACGGGACTTTCAGCCCTGCCGCACAGCGGCCGCCAGATGGACGAACGCCGTGAATCAGACGCTCCGCATCCCGGAGAACGCATCATGTGCCATCCAGGCGGCCGGTTCCGACGTCGACGGCCGGGCCGGGATTCGACACGGCCCGGATCGACCGGCCCCGCAGTCAGGTGAGGACACCATGAACAGAGCACGATGCGCCGAGACGACGAGCAGGACGGCCCCAGGCCCGGTGACGGCGTCATGACTGTCGCGATCAACCCGGTCCATGTGACCGCGCGGATCGACCCCCAGCTGAGCCGGTGGCTGTGGCTGTTCAAGTGGCTGCTGGTCCTCCCCCACCTGGTCGTGCTGGGCCTGCTGTGGATCGCGTTCGGCGCGCTCAGCGTCGTCGCGTTCGTCGCGATCCTGGTCACCGGCCGGTACCCGCGAACCATCTTCGAGTTCAACCTGGGCGTGATGCGCTGGAGCTAGCGGGTGGCCTACTACGCCTACGGCGCACTCGGTACCGACCGCTACCCACCGTTCACCCTCGCCGCGGTCCCCGACTACCCCGCGACCCTCGACGTCGCCTACCCACGGCACCTCTCCCGCGGCCTGGTGTGGGTCAAGTGGCTGCTCGCCCTGCCGCACTACGTGATCATCGCGTTCTTCGTCGGCGGCGGCAGCTACGTCGTGTACCGCACCGGGGCGACGGTCGCGGCCTCTTCGACGATCGTGCAGCCGCCGGATAGCCGCGCCGATCATCCCCACGCAACGACGCTGAAATTCTCTCGGGAGGAATTGACATGGAGACCACAACCGCACGCGCTGACGTACTCGTCGTACATGCGTCGAGGGCAGGCGGAACGGCCGGGATCGCGACGCTGATCGCGGATGAGCTGCGCGCCCACGGGCTACGGGTGCACATGGCCGCCGCCGAGGATGTCAGCAGCCTGGCGGGCTACCGCTCGGTGGTGCTCGGCAGCGCCCTGTACATGGCGCGGTGGCGGCGAGAAGCCGTGCACTTCCTGCGTCGACACGCCGTGCTGCTGCGCGGCCGACCGCTCTGGCTGTTCCTGTCCGGCCCCTGCGGTCCCGACGCCGCCCGGCAGGCCGAGGAAGGAATGCCGGAGCCGGCGAACGTCCGCCGGCTGCGGGAGGGCCTCGACGCCGACATCCCGATCACCTTCGGCGGTGTGCTGGACCCCGCGACCGCGCACGGCTTCGTCGCCCGCGGGATGGCGCGCGGCGAGCGGGCGACTTCCGCGATCCCGAACGGGTTCGCCGGTGGGCCGGCACTATCGCGGCGGAGATGCGCCCGGCCGAGCGTGTCACCGGCTAGATCAGCCGGCGGACCCGCGATCGCCATGGCCCAACGGGGCCGATCAGGCCTCGCCGTTCGCCCCGGGCGCTCGTAGCGTCCGGACGCCGGTGTCCGGACGGGACCAACGGCCCGCCCGGAGGAGTCCTCCGGCCGTGGGGGTGCCGCGCCTCCGAGGCCATGGTGGTGGCCGGATCCGTACTTTGGTGATCACTGCGCGGGAGGACCTGCAGATCGCGCGCTAAGCGCGCGACGTGCTCGCGGACGAGCACCCACACCGACGCGCCTGACCGTGGAGGTCGCCGTGTTCCTCCGCATTCGTCGCGTGTTCCTGGTCGGGACAGGTTTCGCGCTGGCCGGGATCGGCGTGCTGGCGGCGCCCGCGATGGTGGTCGCCGGAGTTTTCATCGGGCCCCTGGCCAGTTCCCTGGTCGGGCTCGGTTTCATGGACCCGGCGGCCAGCTGGGCACGGCGAGCGTCCCGACGAACGCGAACGCCGCCACCCCCAAGGCTTCACTCGATGGCTCGCCACGGGCGCCCGCGCCGACGACGATCCACGCCCCTACCTCAGCACCGACCGCAGGGCCGGCCCAGAACCCGCCGCGTATCGGTCCGGCTGGCGCCGCGTCATGTGGTGCGGGCTCCGTGGTCGGACCGGGACCCGACGTGGACGGGGGCAGCGCCCGCCGGAACGCCGGACGGGATGATGATCACTGGGCATGGTGCGAACGCTACGAGCGCTGCGCTCGTCGATCCGATGAGCATCCCGCGGCGGGGCTCGACGCCGTGGTCCCCGACGACCAGCATCCGGGCACTTGCTGCCAGATCGATGAGGGCCTGCAGCGGAGTGTCGTGGACGACCTGCTGCCCGACCACCAGAAGCGGGTAGCGCGCAAACACGGGTTCGAGCGCGTCAGCGAGGTCGGTCGCCCCACGCTCGGCCAGCACCTCCCATCCCTCGGATGCGCGGTGCACTCCCCCCTCGGTGCCGGGCAAGACGTCGGTCCATGCGTGCACGGCGACGAGGCGGGACCCCAGGCGCGCTGCGATGTCGGCCGCAAAACGGAGGGCTGCTGCGCCGGCGGGTGAGCCGTCGACCCCGACGACGACAGGCCCCTCCCCCGACGGAGAGACTCGTGTGCCGACGCCCCGCACGACCGCCACAGGGCACGCCGAGCCCGCTGCCAGTGCCGCGGCGACCGTCCCGGAGAGCATTCCGGCGGCCGCGCCTTCGCCGTAGCTTCCGACCGCAACGAGGCGCGCGCCCGAGGAGCGCTCGAGCAGGATCTCCTCGGCTCCACCCGGGACGACCTCCGCCGAGACCGCCAGCCCGGGACGGACGGCGCGCGCGGCAAGCGAGCGCAACCAAGACGGTTCCTCAGCGGGGGTCCCGTGCCCGTAGGGCACGGCATGCAGCAGGACCAGCGGCGCACGCCAAATGCTCGCGAGGTCCGCGGCCCAGCTCGTCGCCTCGTGCGCCGAGTCCGAGTCGTCGACGCCGACGACGACCGGTCGCTGGTCGTCCTGCGCGAAGCTGGGACGGTCGTTTCTCATCGGAACTCCTCGGGCTCGGAAGGCCCTCCGACACTCGTCCTGCGCTCACCCGCGGTCCAGAGCACCTCGGCCGCAGTACACAGGCCGAAGGTCCCCGTCGGCCCGGTTCACCGCTGGACAGGGACCTTCGGCACTACCGGCGAGGGCCCCTGATCCGATTCGGATCCAACGCTCCTGCGGGTAGCGTAGGCAGACGCGGAGACGGGAGGCGCGATGACCATCTCTGTGTTCTTGCTGGACGATCACGAGATCGTCCGTCGCGGCATCGCACAGCTGCTCGACTCCGAGGACGACATCGAGGTCGTCGGGGATGCCGGAACCGCAGCCCAGGCCCTGGCCCGCATTCCGGCGCTGCGCCCGGATGTCGCGATCCTCGACGTCCGGCTGGCTGACGGCGAGGGTGTGGCGGTCTGTCGGGAAATCCGCTCGACGATGCAGCCACCGACGGCCTGCCTCATGCTCACCTCGTACTCCGACGATGAGGCGATGTTCGCCGCGATCATGGCCGGCGCGGCCGGTTACCTGCTGAAGAGGGTTACCGGCATCGATCTCGTCGGCGCCGTACGGACAGTCGCGTCCGGCGGTTCGTTGCTCGATCCACATGCCGCGTCCGCGGTCATGGAGCGGCTGCGCACCGGCGGCAAACGGAGCGATCCTCGCTACGAGGCGCTGAGTCCGCAGGAGCGACGGATCCTCGAGCTGATCGCCGACGGCATGACCAACCGGCAGATCGGCGCGGAGATGTACCTCGCTGAGAAGACGGTCAAGAACTACGTGTCCTCGCTTCTGCACAAACTCGGCTTCTCCCGGCGCACCGAGGCCGCGGTGTATGCGGCCGATCGCCGCCATTCCTGACCGCACGCGTAGCCCACGCAGGGCGCGTCAGTATGCAGGACACTCCGCCAGACCGAGCGTTCGTCGCGATGAACGTCCGTCGGCCCCCAACATCCAACATCCGGCCTTTGCCGCCATCGAATCGGATCGAGCGCCGAGCATCGTGAGGAGCGGGCGGCTGCGCTCGTCGCTAATCCGACCGAGTGCCCGGGCCGGCGGAGTGGACAGCATCACTCCGGGCTGCGACGCTTCATCCGTTGAAGTCGCCCTTGACCCCGGCGGCCCTGACACAGGAGCCGGCCGGACGAGGTGATGACACGCGCGAAGCCGACGACCCGGGCGAGCATGATGGCGCTGCACTGACCTTTCCTGATCTACCGCGTCTGGAACTCGACCAGCTCCTGACCCAGTTGATGGAGCGCGCCCACGAGGTGATCGCCTCGCAGGGGCGGCTGCGTGGGCTGTTGCACGCCAACCAGATCATCGTGGAGGACCTGGCGCTGCCGGCCGTGCTACGGCGCATCGTGGAGGCGGCGCGCGAGCTGGTGGGCGCCCGATACGCCGCGTTGGCCGTCCTGGCCGCCGACGGCCGCATCTCGGAGTTCGTCCACGTCGGGATCCCGGAGGAGGCGGTGGACCGGATCGGTGACCTCCCTCGAGGGAAAGGTCTGCTCGGTGCGCTGATCGACGACCCGGCGCCGATCAGGCTCCGCGCCATCTCCGACGACCCTCGCTCGTGTGGGTTCCCGACGGGCCACCCGCCGATGGGGAGCTTCCTCGGCGTACCCGTCCGTGTCCGGAACAAGATCATGGGCAACCTGTATCTCTCCGACAGCATCCACGGCGAGTTCAGCCCCGACGACGAGGAGCTGACGAAGGCCCTGGCTGCGGCCGCGGGCGGGGCCATCGACAACGCCCGTCTCTACGACACCGCGCAGATCCGGCAGAAGTGGCTCCGTGCCTCGACCGAGATCACTCGCAGGCTCCTGTCGGCCGAGGCGGGGCATCCACTACAGCTCATCGCCGAACGGACGTTGGACATCGCTCAGGCCGACCTGGTGACCGTAATGCTCCCCGTCGACGGCGACCGCCAACTCCTCCGGGTCGACGTCGCCGTGGGCGCCGGTGCCGAACGGCTCGCGTCGGTCACCGTTCCGGTGAGCGGGTCGCTCTCCGGCCGCGTCCTGCTCAGTGGCACCCCATTGCAAGGGTCGTGGGCCGACGAACGATCGGGGCCCGCCCATGTCGCGTTGGACGGCCTGGACATCGGCCCCGTGCTGGCCGTGCCGCTGGTGGGATCGCGACAGGTCAACGGGGTGCTGACGGCGGTCAGGACCGGCGGCCGAGCCGCGTTCAGCGAGGAGGACCTCGATATGGTCGCCGGGTTCGCCAACCAGGCCTCCCTCGCCATCGAACTCGCCGAAGGCCGCCAGGAGCAGCAGCGCGTGGTGATGCACGACGAACGCGACCGCATCGCCGCCGACCTCCACGACCACATCATCCAGCGCCTGTTCGTCTCCGGACTCTCCTTGCAGAGGATCGCGGGAACCGCGACAGGGACGATGGCCGCTGACCTCTTCGACACGATCGCCGACCTCGACGACACCATTAGTCAGATCCGTACCACGATCTTCCAGCTTCACCGCGGATCCCGGGACGGCGATGACGGTCTCCGATCGCGGCTCCTCGACGTGGTCACCGAGGTCACGTCCGCTTTGGGGTTCGCACCCGATGTGCGATTCACCGGCTTGCTGGAGCTCACGGTCCCGGACATGGTCGCCGACGATCTCGTCGCCGTACTCCGTGAGGCGTTGAGCAACGTGGCCCACCATGCCAGGGCGCGTTGGGCCCGGGTCGCTGTGACCGCCGCGGACGACCTCCTGACACTCGACGTGGCCGACGACGGAGTCGGATTCTCCGGCAGCACGCGACGCAGCGGACTCGCCAGCCTGCGGGTCCGCGCCGAGCGACACGGCGGACGGTTCACGATCATCGCGCGAAAGCCGACGGGAACTCAGCTGTCCTGGTCTGCCCCGCTTCGCTGACCACCAGGACCCACGTTCCGGCGACCGATCAGAGACCAACGGCCGGCTTCACGGGACGTGCGGCCCTGCGCGTCGGCCGTCGAGTGCGGGATGGTCACAAGGACCATCCCGCGCGACCAGGAGGGCACACTATGGCGGAGGTCCCAGCGCCCGGCAATCTCGTACGTGCCGAGTGCCTACGCCTGCTTGCAGGAGTGGCCGTCGGCCGGGTCGTCTTCACGATCGGCGCGATGCCCGCTGCGCAGCCCGTCGCGTACACCCTTGTCAAGGATGAGGTCATTTTCCAGGCGGCGGCGGGAAGCGCGCTCGCCCTGGCCAGTCATCACGCCGTCGTGGCGTTCCAGGCCGACGATATCGACCCCCTCAGCAACGCCGGCTGGAGCGTCGTCGGAGTGGGACAGGCCTACGAGATCGCCGAGCCGACACTCAGCACCGCGTTCGACACAGGCGCGTGCACGATCGCGATTCCGCTGCAGCGGCTGACGGGGCATCGCCTGCAGCTCACCTGACCCGAATACGTCGACGGCGGGACTCGGCGCAGCGAGGGGACCTTGGACCTCCTCGGTCCGGTCAAGATGCCCTGGCCCCGGGATCGACTCACGGACGAACCTGGTGTTCGAACAGCCATTCGGCGACCAGTTCGGCAGGCATAGAGTCGACCAGACCCCCAGGAGCATCAGGTGACGAGGAACCTTGGCGGGCTACCGATCGTGGCAGGCGTGGACGGATCGGAGTCCGCATTGGATGCCGCCCTCTGGGCCGCCGACGAGGCCGCGCGCGAGCAAGTCCCTCTGCGTCTGGTCGCCAGCGACGGGATCGCGCCGGCCTATAGCGGGGGGATCGCGCCACCGCAGAGCTTCTTCGACGCCATGGACCGCGACGGCCGTCGGTTGCTCGACGAGGCCCGCACCGCGGTGGCCGAGGCACATCCTGGGCTCGATCCGACAGTCGAGATGAGAACAGCCGGTCCGGCAGCAAGCATGATCGAATCATCCCGCGCCGCCTGGCTCGTGGTTCTTGGGGCACGCGGCACCGGAGGCTTCCACGGGATGCTGACCGGGTCGACAGCAGTATCCGTCGTCGCGCTCGGCCACTGTCCCGTCGCGGTGATCCGCAACTACTCCCACGACGACGCCGCAGCCCGGGGACCGGTGGTGGTCGGCGTGGACGGTTCACCCAAGCGAGGCCGCCCTCGCCGCGGCCCTCGACGAGGCATCGTCGCGCGGCGCGGACCTCACAGCCGTGCACTCCTGGACCGAACAGCTGGGCGGGACCACCTTCGTGAGCTCTCCTGACTTCGCAGCAGAGCGGGAAGCCATGGACGTACGCGAACACGAGATGCTCGCCGAGCGCATGGCCGGCTGGCAGGAGAAGTACCCGGACGTCACGATCCGACGGGCCGTCACCAGCCTCTCCGACTGCGGCCCTTCTCGACCACGCAGACGACGCACAACTCGTGGTTGTCGGCAGCCGGGGTCACGGCGGATTCGCCGGCCTTGTCGTGGGGTCAACCAGCCGAGCACTGACCTACCACGCACCTTGCCCTCTCCTCGTGGTGCGTCCGTCACCGAGGTGAGCCCAAAGTCCGACTTCCACACTCCGAGCCGGAGTCGAAAGGTGCCACCATGGAGAAGTCGTCGTTGACCGCCCTCGCCCGCCACCAGATGGCAATCGCCCGGACTGCATCCAGCGGGCGCAGCGCGCATACCGTCTACGGCGGCCACGAACACTCGCTGCGGCAGACCCTCATCGCCCTCACAGCAGGCCGCAATCTCGACGAACACGACAGCCCCGGCGAGGCCACCGTGCAAGTTCTGCACGGGAGGGTGCGCCTCAGCGCCGGCGACATCGCCTGGGAGGGGTCCCCAGGGGATCTCCTTGTAGTACCGGCGGCTCGACACTCCCTCGCGGCACTCGACGACTCCGCCCTGCTGTTCACCGTCGTCAAGAATCGCTGACTCACCACCGCAGGACGACGTCGCCGATCTGACCGGCAGCCGACGTGCCAGCATCGACATTCCCCCAAGTCCGAGAGCTGACCCATGACGCCATACCCGTACCTGCATCGCCACCATCCCGTGGTCAATGCCGAACTAACCGGCCGCGCGGACAGTCCGCAGCTACGGATCGCCGACGCGATCACCGCTTTTGCCGGTTCTATGCCGTTCGTCTACCTGCACGCCGTGCTCTTCGCGGTGTGGATGGTGTTCGTCGAAACCAACCCGTGGCCGACCCTCACCCTGGTCGTATCCCTCGAGGCGATATTCCTTTCCACATTCGTGATGATCGGCCAGAACAGGCAGGCCGCTTTTCAGCAGGCGAAAGCGGACCACGACTTCACCGAGCAGGAACTCGAACTCAAGACCAACACCGAGATCACGCGGTCGATCCACGCCCTCACAACCGAGCTACATCAACGGCTCCTCGTCACTGCACCGCAGGACCGATAGCGCTTCGAACACCACGGCTCCGCGGTAATCAGCACAACTTCATTCGGGCACCAGGCGCTCGCCACCGCGTCGTCGGCCGGCAACTCGGGCCGAGTGCGGGCTGCTACCGGGCTCTGCTCACACCTCTGTTGCGCCGCCGGCGATCATCACTGGACAGCGCGAGTGCTGAAGTAGTGCCTGGCTCTGGGAGCTCAACAGGACCCCTGGGGGCCACCGTCCCGGACTCGACGATCCGACGAGACCGGGCCGCCGGTGTGCTGGTGGGAGCGGTCCCGCGACACCGCCGCGGGGCCCGCTGGTCGGACCATCAGCTCGGGCCGCCGGGTCCGCCACCGTTCCTCGCGGCCTGCAGGTCGACCGGCCTCAGCTCAGGTGCTCCGGGCTGTGGCGGGCTGTACCAATCCGGACACCGGCGTGGTCGACCGCCGTCCCGGCCGAATCCACCCGGCCGATACGGATCCGGGAGTGGTCGAAGATCTCGTCCGCCGGCGTCGCAAAACCGATCCGCACACCTCTGAAGTCCCGGACCTCACGGTCCGCGACGGCTCCCACAACGTTCATTGCACTCTCCCTAGTCGATGGCCCTTCGATGGTCGGCGTGCACGGCGCACCCTGCCAGGGCCGAAGGTCCGTCCTATCGAGGACGTGGGTCGCCGGTGCGAGGCCGACGGCTGACGACGTCGGACCCGCCGACCCAGGTCTTCCGCCTCTGCCATACCGGCGACGACCCTGCGATCGTCCGAGGATGAACCGCACCGAACCGACCGGCCCCGTCGTCCAGCTGGGCACCGACATCGACCCCGGCATGGCCCACTACGCACGCATCGCCCTGACCCGTCTGCTCACCGAGCAAGGACGCGCGGAGAACCCCGTGCACGTGCGAATCATCCGCGATCACGACCCCATGCGCGCCCGCCCCGTGACCGCCCGCGCCATCGTCGGCGCACATGGCAGCGGGACCGCAGTACACGTCAACGCCGGGACCCCCCGCGAAGCCGTGGACCTGCTGGTCGAGCAGATGGCGGCGAGCAACCGGCCGCCGGCCGCCTGAACCACACGTGGCCGGACCGGCCATCCGTGGCCGGACCGCCCTCGTCCCGGCGAGCTCACTCCTGGTCCACTCAAGGATCGCGAACGCACCACCGCGACTTGGCCTCGGCACCAGATCGTGTCCGGCGCCAGGGGCCAAGCCCAGAGGGCGCATACTGCAGCCACCATCCGCCCCGGACCCCGGCGGCCGTCGATCCACAGATGCGCCTCGAGCGGCACCGTCCGCCCCGGCGAGAGCGGTGGCAGCCCTCGTGTGCACCGGCAATGGACG
>NZ_JAODNI010000172.1 GCF_025465255.1 Pseudonocardia sp. | reverse complement strand
TCCACACGATCGTCGTCGAGGACGCGGTGGGGGACCGGGCGGAGCTGCCGCACCTGGCGAGCCTGTTCGACATCGACAGCAAGTACGGCGACGTCGTCGGTCTCGCCGAGGCCGCGAACTACCTGGCCGGCCGCGCCGGCTGAACCGGCGCTGGCATTGCCGCCCATATCGGGACCAGGCGCCCGGCGCGGGCGTCGCGGCCCGGGGTCAGTGGATCGCGGGTTCCGGCGCGCCGGAGCCGGCCAGGAAGTCGAAGTCGCAGCCCTTGTCGGCCTGCGTGATGCGCTCGGCGAAGACCGAGCCGTAGCCCCGGGTGTAGTGCGGGGCCGGCGGCCGCCACTCGGCGCGGCGGCGCTCGAGCTCCTCGGGTTCCAACCGGACGTCCAGTCTCCGGCCCGCGACGTCGAGGTCGATGACGTCCCCGTCACGGATGAGCGCCAGCGGACCGCCGACGAACGACTCCGGAGCCACGTGCAGCACGCAGGTTCCGTAGCTCGTGCCGCTCATCCGGGCGTCGGAGATCCTGACCATGTCGGTGACCCCGCGCTCGAGCAGCCGGCGGGGGATCGGCAGCATCCCCCACTCGGGCATCCCCGGACCGCCGACGGGACCGGTGCCGCGCAGCACCAGCACGCTGTTCTCGTCGACGTCCAGGTCGTCGGCGTCGATGCGGGCGTCGAGGTCGTCGTAGCCGTCGAAGACCACGGCGGCCCCCGAGTGCTTCATCAGGTGCGGGCTCGCGGCGCTGGCCTTGATGACGCACCCGTCGGGGGCGAGCGAGCCGCGCAGCACCGCGAGGCTTCCCTCCTCGAAAACCGCACGGTCGCGGCTGCGGATGACCTCGCCGTCGTGCGCCGTGGCGCCCGCGATGTTGTCGGCGAGGGTGTGCCCGTTGGCTGTCAGGACCGTGCCGTCGAGCAGGTCGCCCAGCTCGGCCATCAGGGCGGGGAGACCGCCGGCGTCGTAGAAGTCGTCCATCAGATGCCGGCCCGAGGGCCGGACGTCGGCCAGCACGGGCACCTTCCGGGACGCCGCGTCGAAGTCCTCCAGCGTGATGTCGATGCCGGCGCGGCCGGCCATCGCGATCAGATGGATGATCGAGTTGGTGGAGCCGCCGAGCGCCATGACCACGGTGATCGCGTTCTCGAAGGCGGCCCGGGTGAGCAGCGCGGACGGGCGCAGGTCGGACCAGACCATCTCGACGATCCGCCGCCCGGTGGCGGCGGCCATCCGCGGATGGCCGGAGAACGCCGCGGGGATGGAGGATGCCCCGGGCAGGGTCAGCCCCAGGGCCTCGGCGGCCGCGGTCATGGTGGAGGCCGTGCCCATGGTCATGCAGTGGCCGGGAGAGCGGGCGATGCCGTCCTCGATCTCGCTCCAGTCGTCGTCGCCCAGGTCGCCGGCGCGCTTGCGCGCCCAGTACTTCCACACGTCAGTGCCGCTGCCCAGCACGGCCCCCCGCCAGCGTCCGCTGAGCATCGGCCCGGCCGGCAGGAAGATGCCGGGCAGCCCCATGCTCGTCGCACCCATGATCAACCCGGGCGTCGTCTTGTCACAGCCGCCCATCAGGACGGCGCCGTCCACCGGGTACGAGCGCAGCAGTTCCTCGACCTCCATGGCGAGGAGGTTGCGGTAGAGCATGGTGGTGGGCTTCTGGAACGGCTCGGACAGCGACATCGCCGGTATCTCCAGCGGGAAGCCGCCTGCCTGCCAGACGCCGCGCTTGACGTCCTCGGCGCGCTCCCGGAAGTGGGTGTGGCACGGGTTGATCTCGCTCCAGGTGTTCACGATCGCGATGACCGGCTTGCCTTCGTAATCCTGCTCGCCGAAGCCGATCTGCTTTGCCCGCGAGCGGTGGCCGAAGGACCGGAGGTCGCGCACGCCGAACCAGCGGTGGCTACGCAGCTGCTCGGCGGCGAGGGGAGGACGAGACGTCATCGGCGAACCTCTTCCTGGGCGAAGAACTGCTCATCCAGAGTGGTGCATGGTATACCTGATTCCAAGGCCGAGTCGAACGTGGACCGCACATGCTCGAACCCGTACCGCCCGCCACCTGCGCCCTGCTACGGCAGGTGAGCACCGCGACCCTGACCACGCAACTCCTCGCCCGGGGCCTGCGCAACACGTTCCTGCACGGCTTGGCCGCGCTGAACCCCGGCTGCACCATGATGGTCGGGGAGGCGTTCACGCTGCGCTACATCCCCGCGCGCGAGGATCTCGACGTCCTGTCGGTGTTCGACGACTACGACCATCCGCAGCGCCGGGCCGTCGAGGCGGCCCCACCGGATGCGGTGCTCGTGATGGACTGCCGGGGCCGCAACCGGGCAGCGTCGCTCGGGCACATCCTGGGCAGCCGGCTGCTGGCCCGCGGTGTCGCCGGGGTGGTGACCGACGGCGCGGTCCGCGACAGCCCGGGCTTCCGCGGTCTGCAGCTGCCGACGTTCGCGGCCGGGGCCGCGGCGACGACCAACCTCGCCCAGCACCACGCGGTGGACCTGCAGGTCCCGATCGGATGCGCCGAGGTCGCGGTCTACCCCGGCGACGTCATGGTCGGCGACGGCGACGGTGTCGTCTGCATCCCCCGCCACCTCGCCACCGAGGTGGCGGAGGCCGCGGCCCGGCAGGAGCATCTGGAGGAGTACCTCCTGACCCGGGTGCAGGCCGGCGCCCCGCTGCGCGGCACCTATCCCCCCGACGCGGCCACCCGGAGCGCCTACGAACAGTGGGCGCAGGAGCATCCCCGCCGCGACGGTACGACCGCACCGCCCACCGGACGGGTCCGACCACCGCCGCACCCTCGTACGCCCGAGAGCGAAGGAGACCTGCCATGCAGCTGACCGAGATCCGCGCCCGGGTCGAGTCGGTGGTCGCGATCCCCGTGACACCGTTCGACGACCGCGACGGAGTGGACGAGAAGAGCTACGGCGAGCTGATCACACGGCTGGTGGACGGCGGCGTCGAGGTGATCACGCCCAACGGCAACACCAGCGAGTTCTACGCGTTGACGCCGCAGGAGGCGCAGCGCTGCGTGGAGATCACCGCCGCCCGGGCCGGGGACGCGCTGGTCATGGCCGGGGTCGGGCTGGACACCGCATCCGCGGTCCGGGCCGCCGAGCACGCGCGGGACGCGGGGGCCCGGCTGGTGATGGTGCACCAGCCGGTGCACCCGTTCCAGTCGGCCGACGGCTGGCTGGCCTACCACCGGGTGATCGCCGACGCGGTACCCGATCTGGGAGTCGTCCTCTACCTGCGTGATCCCGCGGTGCCGGGCGCACTGTTGGCGCGGTTGTTCGACGTGTGCCCGAACGTCGTCGCGATCAAGTACGCGGTGCCGGACCCGGTGACGCTCGCGACCCTGATCCGCACCACAGGTGTCGACCGGATGAGCTGGTTGTGCGGGCTGGCGGAGACCTGGGCACCGTTCTTCTGGCTCGCCGGGGTCCGCGGCTTCACGTCGGGGCTGGTCAACGTCGCGCCCCAGCTGTCGCTGGAGCTGCTCGGCCACCTCCGCCGGGGTGATCACGCCGCGGCGATGGGCCTGTGGTGGCGGCTCAAGCCGTTCGAGGACCTGCGCGCCCGGGACCGCTCCGCGCTGAACGTCTCGGTGGTCAAGGAGGCGCTCGCCCAGCTCGGCCTGTGCACCGCCGCGGTGCGTCCGCCCATCAGCACGCTGTCGGCCGGGGATGCGGCGGTGGTGCGCCGGACGCTGGAGAAATGGGGGATGTCGCCGGCCGAGGCCGAGGCCGGGGCGCCGGCGGCGAGCGCGTGAGGAGGCCGTCGTGAAGGTCGCCGCTGCGACGGTGCGTGAGCAGATCGCGGCCGTGCTCACCGGGTGGGGAATGCTGCCGGACCTGGTGGCGATCACCGCCGACGTCATGGTGGACACCGACCTCGCCGGGATCGACTCGCACGGCATCTCGATGCTCATGTACTACGAGGACATGCTCGGCCGGGCGAGCTGGACCTCACGGCGCGTCCGGCCGTCGTCCGGGACGGCCCGGTGACCGCCCTGGTCGACGCCCGCGCCGGCCTCGGGCACCCGGCCGGGGTGCTTGGGATGCAGCTCGCCGTCGAGAAGGCGCTGGCGCTGGGGGTGGGCGTGGTCGCCGTCGCGAACTCCCACCACTTCGGCGCCACCGGTTACTACGCCAAGCTCGCCACCGACCGCGGCCTGCTCGGCTTCGCCACCAGCTCCGGCCGGACGGTGTGCGTGGTCCCCACCCGGGCTGCCGTGCCGCGGCTGGCGACCAGCCCGCTCGCCTTCGCGGCGCCCGCGCGGCGCAACCCGCCGTTCCTGCTCGACATGTCGACCAGCACGGTGGCGGCGAACAAGGTCAAGGTCTACGACTTCACGGGTGAGCCGCTGCCGGCCGGGTGGGTGCTCGACGAGAACGGCGCGCCGGTCACCGACGCCGGGCGGGCCCTCGAGCACATCTTCGAGCGTGACGTCGGTGGGCTGGCCCCGCTCGGCGGCACCCCCGAGATGGCCAGTCACAAGGGCTACGGGCTCAACATGATGGTGCAGATCCTCGCGGGCACCCTGTACGGCGGCTCGTTCGCGCCGATCCGGGAGAGGCGTGGCGACCCGGACGACATCGGGCACTTCTTCCTGGCCATCGACCCCACGGCGTTCCGCCCGGCGGGTGCCTTCGAATCCGACCTCGACGAGGCGATGGATGTGCTGCGCGCCACCCCGCCGATCGACCCGGCGCGACCGGTGCTGGTACCCGGCGACCCGGAGACCGCGGCGCGCGCGGAGCGGCTGCGGGACGGGATCCCGCTGACCGGTGCACTGGTGGAGAAGCTCCGCGGCGTGTGCGAGCGGTCCGGGGTGCCGTTCCTGCTCGGGTGACGGCTCCGGGTGATGCCCGGCCGGGGGGCCGCCGGCGCGTCACCGCCTGGCCGCCCCGGTGGCCAGCAGGTCGGTCAGCCGGGCACTCGGAGTGATCACGTCGGGGTCGGTCCGGACGTCGACGAGGCAGGGTCGCCCGCAGGCCAGCGCCGCGGACAATGCCGCGTCCAGGTCGGCGGCGCGGTCGACGGTGAAGCCCTCCGCACCCAGCCCGCGGGCCCAGCCGGCGAGGTCGAGCGGCCCGATGGTGACGCCGGCGAGGCGTCCGTGAGCCTTCGCCTGGTGCATCGCGATCGTCCCGTAGAGACCGTTCTGGAAGACGACGACCATGATCGCCGCGTCGTGCCGGACCGCGGTCTCGAGCTCCTGGCCCGTCATCAGCACCCCGCCGTCGCCGACCACGGCGACGACCGCCCGGTCGGGCTCGGACATCTTCGCGGCCACCGCGGCGGGCACCGCGTAGCCCATCGCGCCGTTCGCCGGGGCGAGCTGGGTGCGCGGCTCGGTGTAGCACCAGTACCGGTGCAGGAAGCCGGAGAAGTTGCCGGCGTCGTTGGTCACCACGGTGTCGCGGGGCGCGAGCCGGCGCAGGGTCCGCACCACGTCCGCGGGGTGCACCCGGTCCGCGCCGGTCGTGGCGGGAGGGGTTCTGGCCTGCTCGACGGCAGCGTGCGCCGTGGACCAGTCCCGGGTTCGCGCGGTGGCCCGGCGGCGCAGGGCTGCGAGCACCGGCCGGGCCGGTGCGTCGACGTGCAGCGTGCCGCCGGGGTGCGGGGGCGGGGCCAGCCCCGGGCCGACCAGCACCAGCTGCTGGGACGGCAGCGGGTAGCGGTAGTCCTGGGTGGACACCTCGTCCAGCCGCGTGCCGAGCACCAGGACGAGGTCGGCGGTCTCCAGGGCGTACAGCTGGTCGGCCGGGACCCCGAGACCGAGGTGGCCGAGGAAGTGCGGGTGGTCCTCGGGGAACGCGTCCTGGCGTCGGAAGGCGGTGTAGACGCCGAGGCCCAGCGTCTCGGCCGCGGCGATCAGGGCGTCGCGCGCCGCGCCGCTCCCGGTGATCGCGACCGGACGCTCGGCGCGGTCCAGCAGCTCGGCGATCCGGGCGGCTCCGTCGGCGGCGCACGCCTCCGCGGCACTCGCGTTCGCGAGCGTGGGGGAGGAGCCGTCGTAACCGGCGGCCCAGAAGTCGCTGGGCACCGAGAGCACCGCGGGGCCGGGGCGGCCGCTGGTGGCGCGGTTCAGCGCCTCGGCGACGAGATCCGGAACCTCGCCGGCCAGGGTGGCCTGTGCGGTCCACTTCGCGATCGGCGCGAAGAAAGCGGCGAGGTCGACCTCCTGGAAGCTCTCCCTGCCCAGGGCGGTGGAGTCGACCTGGCCGAGGATGACGAGCATCGGCGTCTGGTCCTGGAACGCCGTGTGCACGCCGATCGCCGCGTTGGCGGCGCCCGGCCCGCGGCTGGCCAGCACCACCGCGGGCACGCCGTTGAACTTGGCGTCCGCCTCGGCCATGAACGATGCGCCGCCCTCGTGCCGTGCGGAGACCAGCGTCGTCGCGGCGCTTCGCTCCAGCTCGTCGAGCAGGCCGAGGAAGGACTCTCCCGGCACGGTGTACGCGCGTTCCACCCCCGCTCGGGCAAGGAGATCGGCAACGGTCCGCGCAACTGTCCGGCCCACGGAAGCACCTCTCGGTCGGGTCGACGGCGGGCCCGGGACGTCATGGTCGCCGCCGCCCACGCGAGCGCTCGACAAAAATGATCGGACCAGCACTCGGGGATATTGGAATACCATATATCGCTATGGCGCGCGACGGTACCGGCGAGGGTGAGGTGAGGGTGGGGCCGCCGCGGGGGCTCTAGTCGGACGGCGGGACGGGCTGCCCGTTCTCGTCCGCCTCGATGAGCCGCAGCACGTTGCGCTCGATGTGTGCGCGCGCCTGCTCCTCGGCCGCCGCCGCGTCTCCGGACTCGACCGCGGCGAGCAGACGCTGGTGCTCGTCGAACTCGGCGCGCCAGGTGGGCCAGCGCTCCCACAGGACGTTGACGGTGCCCAGCGCCGTGAGGTCCTGCAGCTCGTCCAGCTCGCTCACGACGTGCGGGTTGCCGCATCCCGAGTACAGCGCCCGGTGGAATGGCCGGTTGCACCGGCTCAGGTCCTCGTGGTCCTCGGCGCCCAGGTGTCGTTCGGCCTCCGCCAGCGCCCGCCGTGCCTGCTCGATCTGTCCGCCCGGCCGGTTCTGTGCGGTGCGGGCAACGGCCCACGGCTCGAGCAGCATCCGCACCTCGTATATCTGCCGGACATCGACCGTGCTCAACGACCGGACCATCGCGCCGCGGGCCGGATTCATGATCACGAGGCCGCTCGAGACGAGCGCGATGAGCGCCTCGCGTACCGGGGTCTTCGAGACCCCGAGCATCTCGGCGATCCGCCGTTCGACGAGCAGGTCGCCCGGCTTGAGCTGGCCGGCCAGGATGGCCTCGCGCAGCGAGGACGCGACGAGATCGGAGCGCGACGTCGCCTTGGGCAGGACCGAGAGCGGCCGTGCGTCCGTCGTCATCACCGTCTCCTCGCTTGGTACGCCATATCTTAGCGGTCACTCGGGGCCGGCGTGCTCGACCGGGCGGCGCCGGGCCCGGACGGCGGCCGTCACCGGACGCAGGACGGCGAGCAGCGCGAACGCGCCGAGCAGCACCCCCGAGATCGGCCGTGTGAGGAAGCCCGTCAGATCGCCGTCGAAGATCCGCAGGGACTGCCGGAACGAAGTCTCGACCAGGCTCCCCAGGACGAAGGCCGACTCCCAGTTGCCTGCCGCTGAGCTCGCCGCCGCCGAGCTCGTCCCGGTGCGCGAACCGCCCCGTCCGGACGGCGTGATCGGCGGCCGGCAGTCTGCGGGTCACGGCGAGCAGCAGCGCGAAGACGTGCTCGGCGACGGACTGGACGTTGGCCTGCGGGGTGTTGGCGACGATCACGCCGTGCGCGGTCGCGGCGTCCACCGCGATGTTGTCGACGCCGATCCCGTGCCGCGCGATCACGCGCAGGGCCGGCGCCCGGGCGATGTGGCTCGCGGTGATCGGGCCGTTGCGGACCAGGATTCCCTGCACCGATCCGAGGATGTCCTCCAGCTCGACGGCGTCCCGTCCGAAACCGACCAGGACCTCGCTGTGCTCGGCGAGCAGGGCGAGACCCTGCTCGTGCACCGGATGCGGCACGTACACGACGGGCGCCTTCATCGAGCCCCACCGCACCTTCCCGGGATCGGACGGGTGCGCCGCTGTCGGATCATGCTCGGCGCGGATCGGCGGTGGACCGGGATCTGTGACTGGGGCCACATCCGGTGTCTGGGACACGGTATATCGCACATCGTGGCAGGACGAGGATGATCGCGCCGCGGGCCCGGCCGCGCCCGAGACGGCCGCGCCCGAGACCGGTCTCGCGGGCCGGTCCGGGTTGCTCAGGGGTCGGCGAGACCGTGTGCGGGCGAAGGTCTCCCGCGGCCGTCCCCGTCGACCTTCTTCCTCGCCGCCCGCCTACCGGTCCAGGCGGGCGAGCTCGTGCCGCCAGGCCGTCGAGGTGTTGAACCCTGCGCCGAGATCGGGCAGCTCGGCCATGTCGGCGTCCGGCAGATCGGCGAGGGTGCCGCCCGCACCGACCACCTGCAGCGACATCCGCGCCAGGTGATCGACGCTCACCGCCTGCAGCACGGCCTGTTCGACGCTCACGGCGGCGCTGGTCAGGCCGTGCCCGCGAAGCAGCACCACCGGGCGGTCGCCCATCGCCGCGACCATCTCGGCCGCGAGGCGACGATCGCGCACCAGCACCCCGCGCGGGTAGACGGGCACGCCGCCGGCGGCGAGCCGGGTGCCGGGGATGTCGAAGGCCCCGACGATCGGGCGGATCGCGATGCCGGCGAGATCGGCGGCGACCACCTCGGGCGGATGCGCGTGGACCACCGCGGCCACGTCGTGGCGGGTGCGCAGCACCTCGGTGTGCAGGGGGAGCTCGTTGGGCGGGGCGTAGCCGTCGTCGAGCTCCCCGGGCGCCCCGGCCTCGCCGTCGAGGTCGACCAGCCGGATGTCGCAGTCACCGGTGAAGGCCAGTCCGCGTTCCCGCGCTCCGCGGCACCGGATCAGCAGCCGCCGGTCGTCGACCCGCAGGCTGATGTGGCCCAGGATGCCGTCGGCCAGGCCGCGCGCGGCCAGCACCCGGCAGGCGTCGGCGACCAGGGTGCGGAGCGGGGCGAGCTCCGCGCTCGGTGGCGCGGTCATCGCACACCCGCCGACGTCGTGCGCACCGTGGCCGCCGCGACGGCGCCGCGGGTGTCGTCCAGGGAGGCGCCGCCGGCCAGAGCGCGGCGGCAGAGCACCAGCGCTTTCGGCCAGTTCGCCGTGACGGCCCCGCGGAGCCGGCCGTCGGTGCCCGCGTAGAGCACGGCGAACGAGCGCGTCGGGTCCGCACCGTCGACGATGACGTGGTCGAGGGACCCGCCCGTGCGCCCGGCCAGCTGGATCTTCCAGTCGTACTGGTCGCTCCAGACGTACTCCACGGGGGAGTGGGCGCGCAGGTCCTCGGGGTGCGTGATGTTGTGGGCCACGCAGGCCGCCTGTTCGACGGCGTTGGTCCAGTGCTCGACCCGCACCAGGGCGTCGTGCCGGGGGTGGAACCACCGGGCCACGTCGCCGACGGCGTGGATCCTCGGTGCGTCGACGGCGCGGCCGTACCGGTCGCACACCACCCCGTCGTCGATCCGCAGTCCCGAGGAGGCCAGCCAGCCGTCGTTGGGCACCGCCCCGATGCCGACCACCACCGCGGCCGCCGGCAGTGTGCTGCCGTCCGCCAAGCGGACGCGTAGGGCACCCTCGGTGCGGTCGATCCCGGTGACGCCGTAGCCGAACCGGGTGGCGACCCCTTGCCGTTCGTGCAGGAGCCCGAACAGCATCGCGTCCGCCGGTTCGAGGACCCGGCTCATCGCGACCGGCGCCGGGTCGACGATCGTCACGTCGACGCCCGTCGTCCGGGCCGTGGCGGCGACCTCCGCGCCGATGAACCCGGCGCCGATGACGATGAGCGGTCCGCCGCGCAGCAGGTCCGCCCGCAACGCGACGGCGTCGTCGAGGGTGCGCAGCACGTGGACGCCCGGGAGCTCGCCCCACGGGGACGGTCTCGCCCGCGCCCCGGTCGCGATCACGAGGTCGTCGTAGCCCAGGCGTTCGCCGTCGGCCAGCTCGACGACGCGAGCGTCGACGTCGAGGCGGATCGCCGCCCGTCCCAGCACCAGCCGGATGCCTGCGTCCACGGCGGCCTGCTGCGTGAGCAGCCCGATGTCCTGTGTGGATGCGGTGCCGGCGAGCAGTGCCTTGGACAGCGGCGGCTTGTCGTAGGGCAGGTCCGGCTCTTCGCCGACGAGCACCACGTCGCCGGGATACCCCGCGGCGCGCAACGCCTGCGCGGTCCGCACCCCGCCCACGGAGGACCCGACCACGACGGTCGTCGGGCTCATGCGTCCTCGACGATCAGCGCGGAGACGGGGCAGCTGCGCGCCGCTTCCTCGACCCGGGCCCGCTGGGAGTCGGGGATGGTGGTCCTCAGCAGCACGACGACCCCGTCGTCGTCGATGTCGAACACGTCCTCGGCGCCGACCACGCAGTTCGCGTAGCCCTGGCACGCCTCCAGGTCGGCCTTCACGACGGCC
>NZ_JAODNI010000162.1 GCF_025465255.1 Pseudonocardia sp. | reverse complement strand
GGGCCTGTTCGACGGCCTGCTCACGGGCCTGGTCGAACAGGTCCCCGACCTGGCGGCGGGCCTCCTCGGCGACCTGCCCCGCCTGGTCGGCCGCGGTCTCGACGACCTGGCGGCCGGCGTCGGCGGCGGTCTGCCCGACGGCGCCCGCCTCGTCCTTCGCGATCGCCGGGGTGGACTGGCTGGACGTACTGTCGCCGGCCGGATACGCCGGCGGACGACCACTGGTCGGGTGGCTCATCGAGCTGCTCCTTGTCGTCGTCTCTGCTAGCCGATCGGCTACATCCCGCGCTTACCCGCCACGGCCGCCGTCAATCTCCCGGCGATTCCGTAAACGCGATCGTCCGCCCCGCTTTGCGTCTTCCGCTCCGGCGATATTCGTTCGGCGGCGGGACATCCGGACAGGGCCAGCGCTATTCCCGTGCACCTTTCTCGGCGTGGTGAAGGAAACCTCCATTGCGGGCTTCGGCTTTCTGTGAACGCCGGGGGCGAACTACCTGCGACGCACGGCACCGGCCGAATCGATCCGTCGTCAGGCCGCGGCGCGGAGCCACCTGGCGGGCTTGCCGAGGATCCCGCCGAACTGCTGTGCGGGTCGCTGCTGCTCGCCGTGCAGGGCGTTGAGGACGACGAGCCCTCCGGTGAGGGCCGGGATGAGCCACTGGCACAGGCTCAGCTGCTGCTGGGCCTTCGCGATGTCCGGCGGGGTCTCCGGGGCGGGATCGGTGGCGCCCTCGACCGGCGTGCCCTCGGCCTGCTCCAGCTCCTTGCCCAGTGCCCGGCTGTAGGCCGTGACGGCGAGAGCGGCGCCGGTCAGGACGAGCTTGGCGACGGTGGACGCGCCGACGCCCTCCTGGACGGCGGCACGGCCCTTGTTGGCCTGCAGGATCCCGGCACCACCGATGAGGTGGGCACCGATGGCGGCGAGGTTGACCGGTGTCAAGCGGGCCCACCCGGCGTTGGCGACCTTGAGCCGCTGCGTGGGGTCGGGCAGGTCGGCGGCGGCGCCGTTGATGCCGATGGCGCCGGCCAGCGAGCCGCCGAACCAGGCGTCGAGGCCGATGTCGTGCAGGCTGCGGATCACGGTGTTGCGGTCGGACACGGGGCTCCCTTCATGGTGGCGTGGTCGAGACATGGGGTGAAGACGGAGAAGACGGGCCCGGGCCCCGTGGAGGCCGGTCGGTCAGCGCGTACGCCGCCAGAGCGCCCGCACCGCGGCACCCGCGCCGAGCACCGCGAGCAGGGGGATGGGCAGGCAACAACCACAACCGCCCATCGAGACCTCGGACCCACGTCGCGTTCGGGTCGAGACGAAGGGCATCGGCCCCCAGAAGCCGAACCGCGTACGGCGCGGGGCACCGCCGGACCGGCGCAGACCAGGACCGTAGGGCCGCCGGCTCCGTCGGCCGAACAACACGCGGTCGAGAAGCCGACGGCGCAGCTCGGCTCGGAAGCGGCTCACGCCCGGCCTCCATCCCCGGCCGGGCCGTTCACGTTCCGGACGTGACAGGTCACTGTTCCTCCTCGTCGGGCTCGTTCAGGTCGGGGCCGTTCGAACGACTCGACCGCCGGGGTTGCGCGAGCACCGGCACATGCCCGAGGGGACGGGCCGTAAACACGCGGCCCGAAGGCGGCACCGGCTCCGAGCACCGAGGAGTGCGGCCGTGCCCGATTACCGCGCCGGCGCCCTGTCCGGCCGGCCGAGCAGCACGCCGAGGGCGATCATGCCGACGGCGAGGAGGAGGTGGAGCCAGTTGTCCGCGGTGTTGACGGGGACGAAGTTGGCCGGGCTGCCGTGGCCGACGAGGAGTCCGTAGATCCAGAGGACGGCGTAGACGATGCCGCCGTAGACGAGGAAGTTGCGCGCTCCCGCGGGTGTGCGGGAAAGCACGAGACCGGCGACGCCGAAGGCCGCGTGCACGAGGTTGTGCAGGACGGACACGGCGAAGAGTCCGAGCAGCAGGGCTCCGGACTGGTGACCGGCGAAGCCGAGCCGGTCGTAGTCGGTCGTGATGCCGGGCACGAACCCGGCGATGCCGACGAGCAGGAACACGACGCCGACGACCATCGCGGCGACCTGCACGGGCCGGCGACGGGCTGTGGTGGTGGGGTGGGTCGGGTCACTCATGGTATGGACCTTCGGTCGTGGCGGAAGCCGCCGAGCAGAACAGGAGGGCGTACCCCGGAAGCGCCACGGGCCGAACCGCGCCTCGCGACGCGCGCGTCGCCCACCCGGGCCGGGTGCCGGGCAGGGCGAGTGGCGGGCGACGAGCGACGTCGGCCGGGTCATTCCTTCTTGAGCTTGTCCTGGGCGAGTCCGGCGGCCTTCTCGATGGTGTTGGGGAGTTCCGTGGTGCCGTAGAAGCGGCTGTCGGGGTGGGTGGGCGGCGGCATGGGGGCGCTGGTGGTGGGCCCGTCGTGGTAGCTGAACTCGCCGTTGCCGTCGGGGCTGGGGCCCTTGGCCCAGCGGCCCTCGGCGGCACGGGCGCCGTCGCTGAAGTTGAGGTACTGGTAGGAGACGTCGGTGAACTCCTTGGACTGCGGGAAGTTGCTGGGAACCGGAAGCTTCTCCGTGCCCTCCTCCTGGAGTTCGGCGGCGGCGGCGATCCACTGGTTCTGGTGCATGGTGTCGCGGGCGATGAGGAAGGAGAGCAGGTCGCGCACGCCGTGGTCGTCGGTCATGTGGTAGAGGCGCGCCGCCTGGAGCCGACCCTGCATCTCGCCGTTGGCGTTGGCCTGGAAGTCGGCGAGGAGGTTGCCGCTGGCGGTGACGTAGGTGCCCTGCCAGGGGTTGCCGTTGCTGTCGACGGGGCGGGCCCCGGCGCCGGCGACGATGGCGTGCTGGACGTCGGTGCCGCCGATGACGGCCGCCACGGCGGGGTCGTCCTGGATGGCGTCGGAGGTGATGCCGAGGGGGGACTTCTCCAGCAGCTGGGCGATCATGGTCGCGAGCATCTCGACGTGGCCGATCTCCTCCGAGGCGATGCCGAAGACGAGGTCGCGGTACTTGCCGGGGGTGTGCATGTTCCAGCCCTGGAACATGTACTGCATGGCGATTGTGATCTCGCCGTACTGTCCGCCGAGGACCTCTTGGAGTTTACGGGCGTAGACGGCGTCGGGCTTGTCGGGGGTGGATTTGAATTGCAGTTCCTGGCGGTGGAAGAACATCCGGGCTCCTTCGCGACAAGCCGTCGGGCGACGGCTGTGGAGCGCGGATGCCCGTGACGATTCGCTCCAAACTCCGTACGGCGGATCAATTGAAAGGACGGGAACCTTGATTGGCTTTCCGCTTCCTCCGTCCGGGTGAGCCCGGGATGAGCGTGCTGCGCCCGGGTATCTCCGCTCCACCTGCAGACGAGGAGTGTCGATGAGTCCTACGACCACCACAGGAGAACGATGACGGTGTCGGAAACGCATCGATCGATCGCGCACCGGACCGTGGCGGAGCTGGGGGGCCGGACCAGCATCCTCGCTCGCCAACGCGCCGATCACGAGCGGCTCGACCGGTTGATGGCCCGGGCCAGGGCCACAGAGGCTGCCGGGGGGAGGCCGCACGCGCAGGCCCTGCGCGCGGTGGCGCGGCTGGTCTTCACCCACGCCTTCGCCGAGGAGGCCGTCCTGTTCCCCGCGGCGCGGCGGGCGCTTCCCGAGGGCGACCCGCTGACGCTGCGCATCGAGACCGACCATCAGGAGGTCGATGAGCTGGTCACCCGGCTCGACCGCTCCTCGGCGGAGGATCCCGGCCGGTCGGCGCTGCTGGAGCGGACGTTCGCGGTACTGGACGAGGACGTGCGCACCGAGGAGGACGAGCTCCTGCCCCGACTGCAGCAGGAGCTCGGTCCGCGCCGGCTCCGGATGCTGGGGTGGCAGTGGGAGCTGGTGCGGCGGATCTCGCCGACCCGGGCCCACCCCGTGGTCTCCCGCCGCCCACCGGGACAGACCCTGTCGGCGCTACCCCTGACGGTTCTCGACCGCAGCCGTGACCGACTCCAGCAGCTCGACGAGGTCACCGGAGGCGTCGCGGAAAAAGCGCTCTCCAGGTTGGACAGGGCGCTGGCCGCGGGGGCCGGCACCGTCGAGCGGCTGCCGCCGATGCGGCGAGGAGAACGCCCCGAGACCGGCCGGTGACCCGCCCCGGGACGACCGGATCCTCCAGTTGGCCGAACGTGCGTCCGGCTTGTGGGTTGCTTCTCGGTTGGTCGCCGCCCTGAACCCGCGTCGAACGTGCGTGACGCGGAGGGTGGGGTCGTCGATGAACGGTGTCTTCGAGATCGGGTGCCTGCGGGACATCCCGGAGCCGGGACGCAGCGCCTCGGTCCTGAGAGCGGGGGTCGATCTCGACATCGCCACCGAGAAGGCCGCCCTGGAGCAGGTCCGCGAGGTCGTGCCGGGTACCGGGGACGCGATCGTGGTGGACCTCAGCGGTGTCTTCGTCGGCGCCTGCGGGGTGGGTCTGGTCCCTTCCACGACTCGTTGTCCTCGGCGGCCGCCTCCCTCTGCACGCTCGGCACCGCCGGCCACAGGGACGGCGAGGAGTTCCGCGCCACCTGAGGCAGCGTGCTCCGGCACCGCAGTGTGTACGCCGGTCTCAGGGCGTGGACGAGCGTCGCGAGCGAGGTCAGGAGATCGAACGATGGCGGTGGATGCCGACGCACCGAGCTCGGGCCTGCATGCCGCGCCGGCCACGATGACCTCCCACAGGATGGGTACGAACAGGACTTCGGGCGTCGACCGGAGGTCGTGGTGTCCGCTGCCGCGCAGGTGCACGGGCGGTTCCGGCCGTGAACATCGACCCCGAGATGCTGGCCGGCAGTCTGCATCGCGTGTATGCGGGGGAGCGTCCGGACATCGACGAGGCGCTGCACCGGGTCATCCGTGCCTGCGCGGACCTGTTCGGAGTGGACGGCAGCGGGCTGATGGTCGCGGACCAGCAGAATGACGTGCAGTCCGAGACGGGTCGAGGTCCCTGTGTGGACACCTTCGTACGGAGAGCCGGGAGGTCATCGCCGGACACGGTGTCCGGGCGGTCCTCGGGGTACCGGTGCGGTTGGGCGCGGTGCCGGTCGGATCACTGGACGTCTACCGCGCGCGACCGCACGTGTGGGAGGACTCGGAGCGGGCCGCACTCGCGCGCTACAGCGAGGTCGTCGAGGCGATCCTGGGTGCGGCCCTGTCCGCCCACGCCGCCGGCGAGCTGGCCGACCAGTTGCAGTACGCCCTCGACCACCGGGTCGTCATCGAACGTGCCGTCGGGCTGCCTTCGACGGGGCGAAG
>NZ_JAODNI010000160.1 GCF_025465255.1 Pseudonocardia sp. | reverse complement strand
CGGGCGTTATGACTGCGGTCACTCCACCCCTCCCGAGGCTGCGACCCCCACGACCCACGAGCCCCCACACCACCGCTCACCTGCGGTTTTGACTGCAACGCGGCCCGATCGGCCTGCCCATCCCGCGAAGCGGGAACGTCGGCGAAGACGCGACGACCCGGAGCAGCGCGCTCGCCACCTCGAACGACGGCGGCTTCCCTCCGGGTCTCCTGGAAGGACGGGGCGGGCTCTGCCCCCGCCCGGTTCGGCACGGACGTACGGCCGGCCTGGCCCGCACGTCGACGACCCCGCGACAGAACGTCGTCCGCGACCTGGAGCCGGACATCGACCGGGCGGCGACGGGCGGCGTCAGAGCATCCGGCCCAGCCGCGCCGCATGTCCGGCGAGCACCGGCACGAAGTCCCGGTGCATCTCGTCCGCCGTGACCCGCGCGCTCGACGCGCTCACGCTCATCGCGGCGACTGTCCGCCCGCGCGCGTCCGTGACCGGGACGGCGACGGCGCGCATCCCGAGCTCGAGCTCCTCGTCGCTGGTGGCATGACCGTCGATCCGGACGGCCTCCACGGCCGCGGTGATGTCCTCGGGCGCGACGAGGGTGCGGACCGTACGCCGGGCGCGGCTGCCGCGGGCCAGATAGCCGGCGAGCTCCTCGTCGTCGAGGGCCGCGAGCAGCACGCGCCCGGTGGCCGAGCAGTGCGCGGGCAGCCGGGCGCCGACCCGGACGCCGGTGGAGACGATCCGCTCGGCCTCGGCGCGCGCCACGAACACCGACCAGCCCTCCTCCCACACCGCCAGGGACACCGACTCACCCAGCTCGTCCCGCGCGGCGACGAGGTGCGGCTGCGCGAGGACCGGGAGCGAGGCGGTGTCCAGATAGGCCCCGCCGAGCCGGAGCATCCGTGGCGTCGGGCGGAAGAACTTGCCGTCGTGGGTCAGATAGCCGAGGTCGGTCAGCGTGAGCAGACAACGCCGCGCCGCGGCCCGCGTCACGTCGGTGCGCCGGGCGGCCTCGGCCACCGTGAGCTGGGACGACCCGTCCCCGAATGCCTCGATCACGGCAAGCCCCTTGGCGAGCCCGGCCATGCCCTCGGGCGCACGGGCGGGGACGGCGTCCTTGACACCGTCTGATCCACCCGTTTCTACTGTTCGAGAAACAGACATGAGTTCGTTATACGAACACCTGTGGTGCCTGTCAAGGCGCCGCACGCCGACGAGGAGCTGTCGTGCCCACCACCACAACCACCGAGCTGCCGGCGTGGCCCGAGGGACTGACCCGGGTCCCGTACTGGGTCTTCCAGCGCGAGGACGTCTACGCCGCGGAGCAGGAGAACCTCTTCCGCGGCCCGCACTGGAACTACCTGTGCCTGGAGGCCGAGGTCGCCTCACCCGGGCAGTTCCGCGCAAGCTTCCTGGGTGACACGCCGGTGGTCGTCTCCCGCGACCACGACGGTGAGCTGTACGCGTTCGAGAACCGCTGCGCCCACCGCGGCGCCCTGCTCGCACTGGACGACCGGGGCACCGCGAAGGACTTCACCTGCGTCTACCACGCCTGGACCTACAGCCTGCAGGGCGACCTGACCGGGGTGGCGTTCAAGGACGGCGTCAAGGGCAAGGGCGGGATGCCGGAGTCGTTCTGCCTGGAGCAGCACGGTCCGCGCAAGCTGCGCCTCGCCGTCGTGCACGGGCTGGTGTTCGGCAGCTTCTCCGACGACGTCGACGACATCGAGGACTACCTCGGCGACGAGATCATGGATCGGATCGAGCGGGTCCTGGGCGGGCGCACCCCGGTGGTGATCGGGCGCTTCACCCAGATGCTGCCCAACAACTGGAAGCTCTACGTGGAGAACGTCAAGGACTCCTACCACGCCAGCATCCTGCATCTGTTCTTCACCACGTTCGAGCTCAACCGGCTGTCCCAGCGCGGCGCGATCATCGTCAGCGAGGACGGCGGGCACCACGTCAGCTATTCGGCGATCGACCGCGAGGCCGAGCGGGACGCCTCCTACTCCGAGCAGAACATCCGCTCGGACAGCGGCTACAAATTGGCCGACCCGTCGCTGCTGGAGGGCTTCAGCGAGGTCGGCGACGACACCACGCTGCAGATCCTGTCGACGTTCCCCGCCTTCGTGCTGCAGCAGATCCAGAACTCGGTCGCGGTCCGGCAGATCCTGCCCCGCGGGGTGGACCGGACCGAGCTGAACTGGACGCTGCTCGGCTTCGAGGAGGACACCCCCGAGCAGCGCAAGGTCCGGTTGAAGCAGGCCAACCTCGTCGGCTCGGCCGGCTACATCTCCATGGAGGACGGCTGCGTGGGCGGCTTCGTGCAGCGCGGCGTGGCCGGTGCGTCCGACCACGCCGCCGTGCTCGAGATGGGCGGCGCGAGCGCCGAGTCCAGCGAGAGCAGGGTGACCGAGGCGTCGATCCGCGGGTTCTGGAAGGCGTACACCGCCGGCATGGGCATCCGGCAGGAGGTGCAGGCATGACCACGAGGGACGTGTTCCGGCTGATCGGCCAGGCCCAGGCGGCCTACGCCCGCTGCATCGACTCGGACCGGCTCGAGGACTGGCCGGACTTCTTCACGGAGAAGTGCTTCTACATGGTCACCACCGCGGACAACCACCGCGAGGGCCTGGAGGCCGGCCTGATCTGGGCCGACACCCGCGGCATGCTCACCGACCGGGTGTCGGCGCTGCGCGAGGCCAACATCTACGAGCGGCACGGCTACCGGCACATCCTCGGCCAGCCGTTCATCGAGGAGGACGACGGCCGCGAGGTACGCAGCGAGACGCCGTTCCTCGTCGTCCGGATCATGCGCGACGGGTCGAGCGACCTGTTCGCCTCCGGCCGCTACCTCGACCGCTACCTGGTCGAGGGCGACGCCGTGCTGCTTGCCGAGCGGGTCGTGGTCTGCGACAGCTCGCGGATCGACACCCTGCTGGCGCTGCCGCTATGAGCAGGGTCCTGCTCACCGTCGGGGACCCGAACGGGGTCGGCCCCGAGCTGGCGGTGAAGGCCGCCGCCACACTGACCACGGACCCCGACCTGGCACCCGTGGTGGTGGCCGACCCGTACGTCGTCGAGACGTGGGCCGCGCGGTCGGGATTGCGGCTGCGCGAGACCGACGGCGCGGCCGCCGCGGAGCCCGGGGTGCTGGACGTGCTGCCCGTGACTGCGCTACCCGAAGGCGAGCTGCTGCCCGGGACCGTCAGCGCCGAGGCGGGCGCCGCGACCGTCGCCTACCTGCGCGCCGCGGTCGAGGCCGTGCACGCCGGCCTCGGGCGGGCGATCGTGGCCTGCCCGCACTCGGAGACCGCCGTCAACGCCGCGGGCATCCCGTTCGACGGTTACCCGGGGCTGCTGGCCGAGCTCTCCGGGGTTCCGCGCGACCGGGTGTTCCTGATGCTCGTCGGCGGTGGCCTGCGGGTCGTCCATGCCACCCTGCACGAGCGGCTCGCCGACGCGCTGGATCGGCTCACCCCCGAGCTGGTCGAGGCGGCCGCCCGCGCCGCCGCGGGGTTCCTCGTGGCCGCCGGCGTCGCGGGCCCGCGGATCGGCGTGTTCGGGATCAACCCCCACGCCGGCGAGGGGGGTCTGTTCGGCCACGACGACGAGCGCGTCACCGTGCCGGCGGTGGAAGCGCTGCGTGGCAGCGGGATCGACGCGATCGGCCCGCTCGGGGCCGACCTGCTGCTCGGCCCCGACCGCCGCGACGAGCTCGACGCGGCTGTCGCGATCTACCACGACCAAGGGCACATCCCGGTCAAGCTGCTCGCCGGCCGCACCGCGTCCGCGCTGTCCCTCGGGGCCGGCCTCACGTTCTCCAGCGTCGGGCACGGCGCCGCGTTCGACATCGCCGGCCGCGGCGTGGCCGACCCCGAGGCCGTGCTGCGCGCGGTCCGTCTGGTCGGCGGCGCCGACCGCCGCACGGAGATGCCCGCATGAGCCACGACGTCCGCGTCGCCGGGACGGAGATCGTCTTCGGCTGCGAGCCCGACGAGACGGTGCTCGACGCCGCCGAACGGGCCGGGTTCACGATGCCCTACTCCTGTCGCAAGGGGGTCTGCTCGACCTGCGAGGGCGGGTTGGTGGCGGGTGCGGCCGACGTGCGCGGTCGCGGCCCGCTCGACGGTCCGGTCGACGGGGTGCTGCTGTGCCGGACGCGGCCCCGCTCCGACCTGGAGATCGCGCCGCAGCGGATCACCCGCCGGGAACCCCCGGCCCGCCGGACCGTCACGGCGAAGGTCCACAAGATCACCAATCCGGCTCCCGACGTCGCCGTCGTCGCGCTGCGGTTCCCTACCGGGGTGCGCGCGAAGTTCCGGGCCGGGCAGTACCTCACCGTGGCGCTGCCCGACGGCGACAGCCGCAACTACTCGATGGCGAACCCGCCCCACCAGAGCGACGGCGCGCTGCTGCACGTGCGCCGGGTGCCGGGCGGGCGATTCTCCGGCGAGCTGCTCGACGGGCTGAGCAAGGGCGACACCCTGCAGGTCGAGCTGCCGTTCGGCGAGTTCAGCCTGGACCACGAGTCCGACCGGCCCGTGGTGCTGGTGACCACCGGCACCGGGTTCGCCCCGGTCAAGTCCATCGTGGAGGACCAGATCAAGCGCGGCGGCGACCGGCCGCTGCACCTGTACTGGGGCGGGCGCCGCGCCGAGGATCTCTACCTCGCGGACCTGCCCGCGCAGTGGGCGGACAAGCACGACTGGTTCTCCTTCACCCCGGTCCTTTCCGCACCCGCCGCCGAATGGACGGGGCGCACCGGGTACGTGCACCGCGCGGTGCTGGCCGACCACCCGGACCTGCGCGGCCACGAGGTCTACGCCTGCGGCAGCCCGGCGATGACCGCCGCCGCCCGCGAGGAGTTCGTCGGCACCGCCGGCCTGGCCCCCGACCGCTTCTTCAGCGACGCCTTCGTCCCGTCCGGGGACGCGGAGCCCGTCGCCGCGGCGGGCTGATCCCGAGCAGCAGGCCGATCCACCCTTCCGTCCCACCACACCAGGGGTCATCGACGACCCCGGAGCGAGGCCACCGATGTCTCTCGAAGCGCGTCCCCTGCAGTTGCCCTCGTTCGTCGACGAACGGCGCGTCAGCCGTTTCCAGTACGGCGTGATCACCCTCTGCGGGCTCGTCATGTTCATCGACGGGTTCGACACCCAGGCCATCAGCTACATGGCCCCGCACATCGCGAAGGAGTGGGGTCTGTCCCCGCAGACCCTCGCCCCCATCTTCTCCTCCGCGCTGGTCGGCCTCATGGTCGGCTATCTGGCACTGTCCCCGTTGTCCGACCGGTTCGGACACAAGCGGGTCATCGTCGTCAGCACCATCGCGTTCGCGCTGTGCACGCTCGTTGCGGTCTGGGCGTTCTCCGTGCCCGAGCTGATCGTGCTGCGCTTCCTCACCGGACTCGGGCTCGGCGCGGCCGCGCCGAGCTGCGTGGCGATGACCGGCGAGTTCAGCCCCAAGCGACTGCGGGCCACGTTCGTGCTCGTCATCTACTGCGGCTTCTCCCTCGGCTTCGTCGTCGCCGGGCTGGTCGCAGGTTGGCTGATCCCCGCGCACGGATGGCGCTCGATGTTCGTGGTGGGCGCACTCGCCCCGCTGCTGCTGGTGCCGCTGCTGCTGCGGTTCCTGCCGGAGTCGCCGGTGTTCATGATCCGCCGCAACCAGGATCCCCAGCGCATCCACCGCGTCTTCCGGCGAATGGACCGCACGCTGCCCGAGCACGCGGCGCCGACCTTCGCCGTCGAGGCCGCGGACGCCGGCAAGCGTGCCGCGCTGAGCAGCCTGTTCACCCGTGACCGGGTGCTGGGCACGGTGCTGCTGTGGTTCGTGTTCGCGATCAACCTGGCGGAGTTCTACGCCCTGCAGAGCTGGCTGCCGACGATCATGACGAGCCTCGACTACTCGATGAGCACGGTGGTCACCGCGACCACACTGACCACGGTCGGCGGCATCGCCGCCGCGTTCATCACCGGCCCGTGCATGGACCGGCTCGGCGCCTACGGCACCCTCGGGGCGCTCTACCTGGTCGGCTTCGTGTTCGTCGCGCTCACCGGCCTCGCCTTCAGCGCGCCCCTCTGGGTGCTGCTCACCGCCAACTTCCTGGCGGGCTGCTGCATCAGCGGCGGGCAGAAGAGCCTGATCGCGCTCGCGGCGGTGTTCTACCCGGCGCCGATCCGCTCCACCGGGGTCGGCTGGGCGCTCGGGATCGGCCGGGTGGGTGGCATCCTCGGCCCCATCGTGATCGGCGCGGCCCTCGCGGCGCAGTGGTCGGCCGGCGCGGTGTTCTACGCGATGGCCGTGCCGATGCTGGTCGCCGGCGTGGCCGTCCTTGTCCTGGGACGTCTGTACGGCACGCGGCGGAACCGGGTCACCAGCGGCGTCCGGGCCGAGGACTCCGTGCCGGAAACCGTCCCGGGCGAGGGCGCTCAGGCCTGAGCGCGGGCCGGACCCCGACGTCGGCTCACGGTCGTCAGGAGGACGCGGAATTCTTCGGGATCAGCCGCCCGGCGGACACAGCGGTTCGCCGCTCTCGTAGTCGAAGACGCTGCCGTGTCAGGAGCACGGCAGCCCCTCGTCGATGACCTTGCCGCTGGACAGCAGGCAGTCGAGGTGGCTGCAGTGGTTCGACGTCGCGTGCACCTCGGTTCGACGTCGCGTGCACCTCGCCTTCCTCGTCGGCCGGCGCTGCGGTGGGCGCCGGAAGACCGAGCGCGATGAGCCGCTTCGCGACGGGCACGTCTCCCCGCGGTCGAGGAAGAACGCCGGGCGTGGGCACGGCCCTGTTCCTCAGAATCTCCACCGGGGCAGGGGCGACGACCACGCCACGGCTGAGGGCGAGCCGGGCGTGCACCTGCCGGATCCCCCAGCTGTTGCGCGAGGTCGCGTAGACGCACCTACCGAACAGTGGGGGCTGTCCCCAGCAATTTCGGGGAGGGCACCTCACCGTCCGGGTGCTCGTCCCATTGTTCGCCGTCGTCGGCGGTCCCATCCTTTCGTCAGGAGGCTCTGGACACCGACCTGCGACGCCGATCGACGGCCTCGTCGCACGCTCGTCGTCCCGATGTGGTCACCACACTCATCAACCGGAGACGGACATGACGAGCACCGATGCATCCAGCGGGAGAGAATGGGCAGAACGCCCCTACTACCGAGAGGAGCAGCGATTCCCTCGGTGGATCAAGGCGGTCCCACTGCTCGTCGCGGTGGCGCTCGGCGGCGCCCTTGTGCCGCTCTGGCTCGCGGGCCCATCACCCGCGCCGGTAGGCCTGGTCGTCGCCCTGCTCTTCGTACTCCACCTTCCGCTGGTCGCACTCCACTTCCTGATGAATCTCGTCGTCGTCGTCGATTCGAGCGGTCTCCGCGTCAGGCTGTATCCGCTCAGGTGGAGCATGATGCCGTCCCGGATGACGCGCAAGGACGTAGCGCTCGGCGACATCGACCACTGGCAGGCGCGAACCCACAATTCCGTGGCCGGTACTGAATACTGGGGATGGCACTTCTGGGGCCTGAGTGCCGGCAAGGACAGCCGATACCTGTACGTCATGCGGCCCAGCGGGCCGGTCACCGCACGCGGGGTGGAACTCCGACTCAAAGGTGGCGAGAAATTGTTCATCGGCTCGAAGAGGCCGGCTGAACTGGTTGACGCCATAACCCGGCTGAAGGGCTGACAACAGGTTTCAGACCCGGTGATCGAAGGAATCAACCGCCTGCCGTCAGTCGCCGGGTACGACCGAATCCTCCTCGACGGCCCGCTGCACCGCAGGCGAGTCCTCCTCGGCCTCGCGGAGGGGCGGCCCGCCGCGGTCGTGCTTCAGGGTGTCGAGCAGCGCCTGCTCGTCGGACTCCAGAGGTGGCGGTTCGGGGCCTCCGCCGGGCTCGCCGTCGTCGTTCCCCGTCGCCATTGCGGAGTCGGGCACCGGATCGCAACAGTCCTTGGCCATGGCCGGGAGGTACCCCGCCCGAGCCCGGCCACACGCCGCCGGACCGGCGCTGTCCCCACGTGTCCGCAGCCAGGAAGCGGCGTCGCAGATCTGCTCAGCTCCGGCGCCGGCGCCGGCTCCGCGAACTCAGGTGATCACGCGTCGTAGTCCAGCTCGACCCGCTCCGTGGTGGGACGGGACTGGCAGGTCAGGACGTAGCCTGCGGCGACCTCGTCCGGGCTCAGCGCGTAGTCGATCTCCATCTCCGCGCCGCCGCGCACCAGCTTGGCGCGGCAGGTCCCGCAGGCGCCGCCCATGCACGCGTACGGGGCGTCGAGGCCCGCCCGTAGCACGGCCTCGAGCACCGACTCCCGCCCGTCGCTGTCCACGGCCGACGTCCGGCCGCCGACCGTCGCGATGACGGTGCTCTCGACCCCGGCGGCGTGCTCCTCGGTCGCCGGGGCGGCGTGGAACAGCTCGACGTGGACGGCCTCGGGAGCGACGCCGTGCCGGCCGAGCACCGCGCGGGTGTCCTCGACCAGCGCCTGGGGCCCGCAGACGAACCAACCGTCGACGTCGGCCGGGGCGAGGTCGTCCCGGAGCAGCCCGGCGAGACCGGCGGCGTCGATCCGCCCCGGCACGACGCGCTCGAAGCCCGTCCCCGGCTCGGCGCCCGCCTCGCCCGACCGGAAGTGCACGATCCGCAGCCGGCCCTCGAAGTGCCGGGCGAGCATCTCCAGCTCGTCGCGGAACATCGTCGACTCCGCCGTGCGGTTGCCGTAGAACAGGGTGAACCGGCTGTCCTCGCTGACCGTCAGCGCGGTGGACAGCATCGAGATGATCGGCGTGATCCCGCTGCCGGCCGCGATCCCGACGTGGTGCCGGGCGGTACGGGCGTCGGGCTCGAGGGTGAACCGGCCCGACGGCGGCAGCACCTCGAGCACGTCGCCCGGCGCGAGCC
>NZ_JAODNI010000146.1 GCF_025465255.1 Pseudonocardia sp. | reverse complement strand
TAGACGAGGCTCAGGTAGGGAAAGGCCCCGATCGTCGAGACCGTCGTGTGCGGGTCGAAGGACCTGGTGGTAGCCGCGCGCGACGGAGGGACCCGCGAAGTCCCGGCCCCCGACGGCCGCCGGCGGGCGGCCGTCGTAGCTCGTCAGCTCCTGGGCCTGCAGGAACGTCGAGGTGGCCGCCAGGGACACCGTGACGTGCTGACCCCGCCCGCTGCCGGTCCGGGCCACCAGCGCGGCGAGCACGCCGAGCGCGGCGAGGGCCCCGGTGGCGACATCGTGCACCGGCGCGGTGGTGGCGACGGGCTCGCCGGTCCCGCCCTGGGCCGCCGACAGCCCGGAGAGCGCCTGTAGCACGGGATCGAACCCGGGCAGGTCCGCGAAGGGCCCGGTGCGGCCGTACGCCGACACCGAGCACCGGACGAGGGCCGGGCCGGCGCCGAGGACCTCGTCGCCCAGCCCGAGCCGCGCCATGCTCGCGGGGCGCAGGTTGTCGGCCAGGACGTCCGCACCGCCGGCGAGCTCGAGCAGCGCCCGGCGGCCGGCCGGGGTGCGCAGGTCCAGCGAGGCGATCGTCTTGGCGTGGTTGGCGGAGGCGTAGGACGCGGAGAAGACGCGGTACGGGTCCCCGCCGGTGGTCTCGACCTTCACCACCGCCGCCCCGAGGTCGGCGAGCACCGCGCTCGCGAAGGGCGCGGCGAGGAACGTGCTGAGGTCGACGACGCGCAGCCCGGTGAGCGGGAGGGCCGGCGCCGAGCCCTCCGGCACGCGGGCCGCGGCCGGCTCGCGCCACAGGTCCCCGGCGCCGACGACGTGCCCGGGTCCGGGCAGGTGCCGGACGGCTCCGGGGGTGTCCGGCAGCCCGATCGGGACGCCGGGCACGGCGACCCGGCCGAGGACGGGGTGCGTCAGGGTGACCGGAGGCGCCGCGGAGGCGACGATCTCGTCGTCGAGCCACTCCGCGCGGGTGCGGACGGGCGCCGCCGGGACTCCCGCCTCGGCGAACGCGGCGAGCCACTCGTCCCGCGGCCGGGTCGCGAGTGTCGGTTCCAGCTCCTCCCCCACCGCCGCGCCCACGTCGGGTTTGAGCAGGTTGGCGAACTCGCCGTACACCTCCGGGAGGACCAGGACGTCCATCCGGTCCAGCACGTCGAGGGCGCGGAGGAAGAAGTCCGCGGTGAGCGCCGCGAGGTGCAGGAACCGGCCGTCGGCGCAGCGGTAGGTGCGGAAGTTGGGCGATCCGGGCAATCGGGACCCCGGCGAGAACAGCCGCTCGACGTCCAGCCCCTCGGTCATCATCGTGCCGAGACAGGCCGCTGACGCGTGTAGGCCGCTGACCTCCAGGGCCCGCCCGTGGCCCGACGTGTGCACGCCCAGCAGGCCTGCCGCCGCGGCCACCGCGGCGAGAGCCCCTTGGACGGCCCCGACGAGGGGGACGACCGAGGCGACCGGACGTCCCGGCTCGTGTGCGGGGTGGTGCGTCGCGAAGCCGCCGAGCGCCCCGAGCAGCAGCGGATCCGCGGGGAGGTCCCGCCACCGGCCCCGGGTCCCGTGGGGCGGGAGCGCGACGTGCACGAGCGACGGCCGCGCCGCGAGCAGGCCGGCGGGCCCGAGACCCGGAACGGACGTGCCCGGGGTGGCGTCGTCGAGCACGACGTCGGCCGCGAGCGCGAGCCGGCGCAGCTCCCCCGCCGACCCCGCGTCCCGGCCCGTGACCAGCTGCTTCCCGCGGTCCAGGCAGAGGTCCTCCGGGGTCCAGCCGGTCGGCGCGCGGCCTCCCGGCAGGATCCGGGCGACGTCCGCGCCCAGATCGGCGAGCAGCATGCCGGCTGTCCGGCCCGCCCCGGCCGACGTCAGCTCGAGCACCCGCACGCCCGCGAACGGGCCCTCGGGGACAGGTGTCACCGAGCACCTCCGACCTCGTCGTCGTTCCCCGCGGGCGGACGCCGGCGGGGAGGGTCACCGCTCTGCTATCGGGGGGTGTCGAGCCGTTCGTGGAGCCGGTCCAGGACGCTCTCCAGCGCGTCGGCCCGGCAGGCCGCGGCCACGTAGCGGTCCGGCCGGACGACCAGCACCTCGTCCTGCGGCCGGGCCAGCAGCAGGTCGCGGAACGCGCCGTCGACGTCCACCAGCCCTGTCGAGCCGGAGCGGGGGTCCGCGAGGCCCGAGCGGGCGCCGGCCCGGCTCGGCCGCACCTCGAACGTCCGGCCACCCGCACGCTCCAGCCGGGCGCGGGACTCCGGCGACAGGTGCCGGGCCGGATCGCCGGTCAGCCCGATCACCGCGACGACGGGCCCGAGGACGTCATCCAGCAGGCGCCGCGCCCCGTCGGCGTCCTCGACGAAGGGCTGACCGAACTGCCGGCCGACGGGCGAGCCCGGGTCCGGCCGTTCGGCGGGGACGACCGCGCCCGCCGTGTACCGCGGCGCCGGCTTGTACTTCATCTGCAGGATGTAGTCCCGGGCGCCCGGGATCCGCTGCACCGCACGGAAGAACCCGTCCCGGACGATCTCGGTGGCGCGGTTGCGGGGCTGGTACATGCTGCCCACCCGGGTCGCGAACGACACCATCGCGGTCGCATGCCCCCGGCGCTCGGCGTCGTAGCCGTCGAGCAGGGCGGGCCCGGCGCGGCCCGCCGTCACCGCGGCTAGCTTCCAGGCCAGGTTCGTCGCGTCCCGGATCCCGGAGTTCATCCCCTGCCCGAAGAACGGCGGCTGCAGGTGCGCGGCGTCGCCGGCCAGGAACACCGGCCCGGCGCCGAACGCCGAGGCGATGCGGGAGTGGTGCCAGTACACGCGCCGGCCCTGCACCTCGGGCAGGGCGCCCGGGTAGTGCCGGCGGAGCAGGCCGGCCACGAACTCACTCCCCGCGGCCCGGTCGTCGTCCTCCCCCGGCAGCAGCTTGAACTCGAACCGGCGGTGCCCGTAGGGCAGCGGGATCGTCATGGTCGGCCGGTCCGGGTCGCAGAACACGGCGGAGTAGGGCGCGTCGAGGGTGTCCCCGGAGACGTCGACGACCAGCCAGCGCGACGGCGCCGTGCTCCCCTCCAGCGCGATCCCCAGGGACTCCCGGACCATGCTGCGCCCGCCGTCCGCACCCACGGCGAACCGGGCGTTCACGACGACCCGGCCCGCGTCGGACTTCGCGTCCAGCCGGACCCCGTCGCCCGTGCGCTCCAGCTCCGTGACCTCGGTCCCGGTGTGCAGCGTGACGTGCGGGAACCGGTCCAGGCCCCGGCGCAGCGTCTCCTCCAGCAGCGGCTGCAGGAAGAGGTTGCGCCGCGGCCAGCCGTAGGGGCGGCCGCTCGGGCCGACGTGGGCGAGCACCCGCCCGGACGAGGAGTGGTAGCGGATCGGGGCGTTGCGGATCAGGTCCGGCAGCACCCCGGCGATCACCCCGGCGGTCTGGAACGTCCGCAGCGACTCGTCGTCGACGGCGACCGCGCGCGGATACGGGGTGACCCCCGGCTCGCGGTCGAGCACGACGGTCCGCACACCGAACGTGCCGAGCAGGTTCGCGAGCGTCGCCCCGCAGGGTCCCGCCCCGATCACCGCGACGTCCGTCTCGATCTCCACAGCGTTCTCCATTCGGTTACACAACCGTCAGATCGGCGTCGAAGACGAAGGCCCGGTAGCCGTCCGCCACGACCTGCTCGCAGATCCGCCGGTACTTGCCGACGCCACCCGCGTAGGGCAGGAACACCCGAGGCTTGCCGGGCACGTTGGCGCCGACGTACCAGGAGTCGGCCTGCGGGTAGAGGGTCCGCTCGGCCGCCCGCGCCACCTGCCCGCTCCAGTCCTGCTCGGCGTCCACGGTCGGCTCGACGGTCCGGGCGCCCCGCTCGCGCATCTCGACCAGCAGGTCCGCCACCCAGTCGACGTGCTGCTCGAGGGCGAGGAACATGTTGCAGAGCACGGCCGGGCTGCCCGGCCCGGTGAGGGTGAACAGGTTGGGGAAGCCGGCGGTCTGCAGCCCGAGGTAGGTGCGGGCGCCGTCCGCCCACTTCTCGCGCAGGGTCACCCCGCCCCGGCCGCGGACGTCGATCCGGACGAACGAGCCGGTCATCGCGTCGAAGCCGGTGGCGAGCACCAGCAGGTGGAGCGGGTGCTCCTCGCCGTCGGCGGTGCGGAGCCCGGCCTCGGTGAGCCCTGTGATCGGTGCGCGCCGCACGTCGACGAGCCGGACGTGCGGCAGGTTGAAGGTGGCGTGGTACCCGGTGTCGACGCAGATCCGCCGGCTGCCGATCGGGTGTCCGGCGGGCACCAGCAGCTCTGCGGTGGCGGGGTCGTCGACGGCGGCACGGATCTTGTCCTCGACGAACCGTGCGGCGAGCCGGTTGGCCTCGGGGTCGCGGGTCACGTCGTCGAAGGAGCCGAGGAAGGCGAAGCCGCCCAGGGCCCAGCGCTCCTCGAACCGCCGGTTGCGTTCCTCCTCGTCCACGGCCAGCGCGGACTGCCGGTTGATCGGGACCGTCGAGCCGGTGAAGGACCGCCGGGCCTGCTCTCGAAGCTCCGGGTAGCGCGCCTTCACGTCCCGCAGGTACGCCGGCGCGAGCGGCTGGTTGGCCGCGGAGATGCTGTAGTTCGCGGTCCGCTGGAAGACGCTGAGGTGCCCGGCCCGCTCGGCGAGGTGCGGGACGACCTGGATGCCGGACGAGCCGGTGCCCACCACGCCGACGCGCAGGCCGTCGACCTCGGTGTCCTCCGGCCACGACCCGGTGTGCACGATCCGGCCCCGGAAGCGCTCCTGGCCCGGGAACTGCGGGACGCTGGCGGCCGAGAGCACGCCCGTGGCGAGCACGAGGAAGCGGGCCGTGATCAGGTCGCCGGCGTCCGTGCCGACGCGCCAGCAGCCGCCGTCCTCGTCGTACGCGGCGGTGGTGACGGCGACGCCGAAGGTGATGTGCGGGCACAGGTCGAACCGGTCCGCGACGTGCTCGGCGTAGGCCCGCATCTCCGGCTGGGTGGGGTAGCGCTGCGTCCACTCCCAGTCCTGCTGGAGCTCCGCGGAGAACGAGTAGGAGTACTCGAGGCTCTCGATGTCGCAGCGGGCCCCGGGGTAGCGGTTCCAGTACCAGGTGCCGCCCACCCCGTGCCCGCGCTCGAGGACGCGCACGGAGAAGCCGAGCCCCCGCAGCTTGTGCAGTGCGTACATCCCACCGAAGCCGGCTCCGACCACGAGCACGTCCACGACATCTTCGGAAAGCCCTCGCGCCTCGTCACCCATGCCCCGACACTAATGCACACACCGTCAGAATGGGAGCCCGTGAACGACGGCCGCCGCGCACCCGTCCCGGGTGCGCGGCGGCTGCGGGCGGGGTCGGGCCGACGGCTACGGCGCACCCAGCAGTGCGCGGCGCGCCGCGTCCCGCCGGGTCGGGATGTGCGCGGTCGGCCACAGCCCCTCGGCGGGCCGGTGGTCGCGCAGCAGCTGCTTCGCGACGGTCACCTGGTGGACCTCCGTCGGGCCGTCCGCGAGCGCGAGCGACTGCGCGGTGAGGATCATGCTCATGAACGGCATCTCGTCGGTCACGCCCAGGGCGCCGTGCACCTGCACCGCCCGCTGGGCGACGTCGTGCAGGACCTTGGGCGTCAGCACCTTGATCGCGGCGATGTCCTTGCGGACCTTCTGGTAGTCGTCGTACCGCTCGATCTTCCAGGCCGTGTTCATCACGAGCAGCCGGAACTGCTGGACCTGCAGGTAGGACTCGGCCAGGTGCAGCTGCACCGCCTGCATGTCCGCGAGCACCCGGCCGCGGGTGCGCCGCGACAGCGCCCGCTCGGCCATCATGTCCAGCGCCTGCTGGGCCAGCCCGACCGTGCGCATCGCGTGGTGCACCCGGCCGCCGCCGAGCCGGGTCTGCGCTACCCCGAACGCGTCGCCCTCCTCGCCGAGCAGCGCGTCGGCCGGCACCCGGACGTCCCGGTACTCGATCAGCGCGTGCGAGCCCTCGCCCTCCGGGTCGCCGAAGAGCGCGGCGTTGCGGACGATGTCGATGCCGGGGGTGTCCGCCGGCACGAGGAACATCGACATCCGGTTGCGCACGCCCGCCTCGGGGTTCGTGACCGCCATGACGATCAGGAACTCGGCCCAGCGCGCGTTGGAGGAGAAGAACTTCGCCCCGTTGATCACCCAGTCCTCGCCGTCGCGTTCGGCGCGGGTGGTGAACTCGCCGGGGTCCGCGCCCGCGTGCGGCTCGGTCATCGAGAAGCACGAGACGATGTCCCCCTCGAGCAGCGGCTCGAGGTAGCGCGCCTTCTGCTCGGGCGTCCCGTAGTGGGCGATGATCTCGGCGTTGCCCGTGTCCGGGGCCTGGGTGCCGAAGATCCGCGGCGCCCAGTGCGAGCGGCCGAGCACCTCGTTCAGCAGCGCCAGCTTGATCTGCCCGTAGCCCTCGCCGCCCAGCTCGGGGCCGAGGTGGCAGGCCCAGAGGCCCTGCTGGCGGACCTCCTTCTTCATCGGGTCGATGATCGCGCGCTGCTCGGGGAGCATCGGCTTGTACACGTCGTGCGGCCAGAGCAGGTCGAGCTGCGACACCTTGGTGTCCACGAACTCGGCGGCCCAGTCGAGCTTGGCCTGGTAGTCGGGGTCAGTGTTGAAGTCCCACGCCATCGCGGGCTCCTCCTCGGACGTCGTCGGTACAGGGGCGGGGCGCGATCACGGGATGGCCGGGCTGGCGGGACGGACCGGGCTCACGGGATGCCGCCGTCGACCCGCAGCGTCGCGCCGGTCGTGTAGCTGGACGCGTCCGAGGCCAGGTACAGGGCGGCCCCGACGATCTCCGGGGGCTGCCCGGTGCGCTGCAGGGCGTGCGCCTTGGACGACTCGGCGACGGCGTCGAGGTCCCAGTGCTTGCTGACGTCGGTGAAGAACGGGCCGGACATCAGCGTGT
>NZ_JAODNI010000155.1 GCF_025465255.1 Pseudonocardia sp. | reverse complement strand
CCACGGGCCCGGCGCGGCCCCGCCCGAGCCCGCGGCGGACCAGGCGCTCGGGGCCGTGAGACCCGCCGCGGCGCCGTCGGCGGCCGTCCGCTGGGCCGGGATGCCCGCGACCCACTCGGTCGGCGGCTCCTGCGGCTCGTGGGGACGCGGCGTGGGTACGGACGGCGGTGTGGTCATGGCGGTCCCCGATGAGCGCGAATGGTTGCGACGTTCGGTTCATCGCACAGCGCCATGTGGTTCATTAGCCGCCGCCGCCCGGGATCATCGTTCTTGATGAGGCTTGCCCAAGTCATGATCAACCTGTAGGGACCGCGGCCCGGGTCCGGGCCGTCCCGGGGCCGGGCGTACGATTGTCGGCAGTTCCGCGGCGAGGGCGGGTGTCGTACTAGCCCGCCGTCATCGACGCGTGGGTACCCTTTCGCCCGCCTCGATCGACACCGCCGCGTGCACGCTTCACGACACGCCCGATCGAGGAGATTCACCGTGGCCCAGAGCAAGATCGACGCCGAGACTCGCACCGAGTTCGGCAAGGGCGCCGCCCGCCGTACCCGTCGCGCCGGCAAGATCCCCGCCGTGCTGTACGGACACGGGACGGACCCGCAGCACCTCGCGCTCCCGTCGCTGGAGTTCGCCGCCGTCGTCCGCGAGCAGGGTCGCAACGCGATCCTCGAGCTGAACATCGGCGGGACCCCGTCGCTGGCGCTCACCAAGACGGTCGTGTCGCACCCGATCCGTCCGTACATCGAGCACGTGGACCTGCTGGTCATCCAGCGGGGCGAGAAGGTCGTCGTCGAGGTCTACCTGAACCTCACCGGCGACGCGGCTCCCGGCACCCTGGTCACCCAGGAGCTCAACACCATCGAGGTCGAGGCGGACGCGCTGAACATCCCCGAGACCGTCGAGGTCTCGGTCGAGGGCGCCGCGGCCGGCACCCAGTTCCTCGCCGGCCAGCTGCCCCTCCCCGACGGCGTCGAGCTGCGGACCGACTCGGAGGCGCTCGTCGTCAACGTGGTCGGCGCGCCGACCGCCGCGGACCTGGAGGCCACCGAGGACGCCGAGGGCGCCGGTGTCGTCGAGGACGCCCCGGAGACCCCGGCCGCCGAGTCCGAGGCCTCCGCCTCCTCCGAGAGCTGATCCGTGGAGCCGGGCCCCGCTCTGGTGGTCGGGCTCGGCAACCCCGGGTCCGAGTACGCCGAGACCCGGCACAACGTCGGCTTCGGCGTCGTCGAACTCCTGGCGGCGCGGGCCGGCGCGGGCCGGTTCTCGGTGCACAAGCGCTCGAACTCCGACGTCGCCGAGGGCAGGCTGGCCGGTCGTAAGATCGTGCTGGCCCGCCCCCGGACGTACATGAACGTCTCGGGCGGCCCGGTCGCCGGGCTGGTGAAGTACTTCTCGGTCCCACCGGAGGAGATCGTGGTCGTCCACGACGACCTCGACCTCGACTTCGGCGTGATCCGGCTCAAGCGCGGCGGCGGCGAGGGCGGGCACAACGGTCTGCGTTCGATCAGCCGCTCGCTCGGCACGAAGGACTACTACCGGGTCCGCGTCGGCATCGGCCGCCCGCCGGGCCGTCAGGACCCGGCGGACTTCGTGCTCAAGCGGTTCTCCTCCGTCGAACGCAAGGAGCTCGAGTTCGCGCTCGACCTCGCCGCGGACGCGACGGAGGCCCTGTTGCAGGAGGGCCTGGAGCCGGCCCAGAACCGGTTCCACGCGCTCAGCGGCTGAGCTGCACCTCTGTTGGTCTCGCGCGTTCGGCACTTTCGCTCAGATCTACCGGGCGAAAGTGCCGTTCGTGCGTTCGAGGCCGTTCAGCGCGCGGCCAGCATCTCCCCTGTCGACGCCCGGCGGAGCTTGCCCGACGGGGTCTTCGGGAGGCTTCCCGGCGGCAGCACCGACACCTCGGCGGGCCGCACCCCCACCGCGGACACAACCCGGGACGTCACGTCCTTGCGGATGAGCCGCTCCGCCTCGGCGTCTCCGGCCTTCCGGGACTCGACGGCCACCGCGAACGACTCCCGGTGCCGTCCCTCCCCCGCGGCCAGCCGGACCGCGACGACGTTTCCCGCGCGCACCCCGTCGGCCTCCGCGGCGGCCCGCTCGATGTCCGTCGGGTAGATGTTGCGGCCGCCCATGATGATCACGTCCTTGCGCCGCCCGCAGACGACGACCTGGCCGCCGGTGACGTATCCCTCGTCGCCGGTGTCGAACCAGCCGTCCGCGTCCTGGGTCGCCTTCGGCCCGTCGACGGTCAGGTACCCGGGCGTCACCGACGAACCGCGGAGCTGCAGCACCCCGACGCCGCCCGCGTCGAGCACCTCGCCCTGCTCCCCCACGATCCGCACCTCGATGCCGGGCAGCGGCGGCCCGAGCTTCGGGAACCGGCGGACCGCACCGCCCCCGCCCGGGACGGCGCGGTGCTGCGTCTCGAGCGCGTCCGCGTCGATCTCGTCGACGGCCAGTCCGGTCTCGACGGGCGCGAACGCCACCCCGAGCGCGGTCTCGGCCATGCCATAGGCGCAGAGCACGGACTCCGGCCGCAGCCCGAACCGCGCGCCGGCATCGGTGAAGGACCGCACGGCGTCCGGGTCGACGGGCTCGGCGCCGTTGAGCGCGATCCGCAGGCTGGAGAGGTCGAGGTCCGCGTCCGCCCGGGCGAGCTGGCGGGCGAGGACGGCGTAGGCGAAGTTCGGCGCGGCGGTGACGGTGCCGTGGTACTTCGAGATCAGCTCCGCCCAGAGCAGCGGCCGGGACAGGAAGTCCACCGGCGTGACCGTCACCAGGTCCAGCCCGGTGACCATGGGGACCGTCAGGAAGCCGACCATCCCCATGTCGTGGAAGAGCGGCAGCCAGGACACCATCACGTCGCGGTCGACGTCCAGGCGCGCGGCTTCGATCATCGCCTGGATGTTGGCGTACAGGTTGCCGTGGGTGATCCGGACGGCCTTCGGCTCCGCCGTCGAACCACTGGTGAGCTGCAGCAACGCCGTGGCGTCCTCGCCGGACACGTCGACGTCGGGGGAGACGCTCGCCGCGTCGCCGGTCAGCGAGTCCAGGGTGCGGAACGGGATGCCGCGCTCGGCGAGGACCGGGGCGAGGGCGTCGAACGGGGCACCGAGCAGGACCATCGACGCGTCGATCATCCGCAGCACGCCCACCGTGTCCTCGGCCCACGACGCGAGATCGGTGCGGGCGGTGGGCTGGTGCAGCATCGTCACGCTGCCGCCGGTGAGCCAGACGGCCTGTGCGAGCGGCGCGATCGACGCCGGCTCGCCCGCGAGGACGCCGACGGCACGGCCCGGCTCGAGGGCCGGCACGTCGCCGCTCGGGGTGCGCAGCGCCGCGGCGTACCCGCGGGCGGTCTCGTGCACGTCCGCCCAGCTGCGACTGACGGGGGCGGCGGGTTCGCCGGTGGTCATCCCGCGGCCGGTGGTGGACGCGGACTCCAGCAGCATCGCCAGGAAGCGGGACATGCTCGCAGCCTACGACGACGTTGACCTTCGCCGCCCGGGCCCGCAGAGCCCGACTCGGCGCGCACTGCACCCCGACTCGCGGGAACTAGGGTGGGGGGCGTGCCGAACAGCTCCTCTTCTCGCAGCAGGGTGGCGGCCGCGGTCGACGCCGTCGTCCTCTCCGCCCTCGACGACCTGCGACGGCTCGTCGCGATCCCGAGCATCTGGGCCGATCCCGCCCACGCCGTGGACACCGAGGCCAGCGCGGCCGCGGTCGTCGAGCTCGCGCGCGCGCTCGGGCCGGAGTCCGTGCAGATCCTGCGGGCCGAAGGTGGCGCGCCCGCGGTCGTCGCGCACTGGCCGGCGCCCGAGGGGCAGCCCACGGTCCTGCTCTACGCCCACCACGACGTCCAGCCGACGGGCGGCGACGAGAACTGGACCAGCCCGCCGTTCGAGGCGACGGAGCGGAACGGCCGGCTCTACGGGCGTGGCGCGGCCGACGACAAGGCCGGTGTCATGACCCACCTCGCGGTGCTCCGCGCCTACGAGGGCAGGCCCCCGGTCGGCGTCACGCTGTTCGTCGAGGGCGAGGAGGAGTCCGGCTCGCCGACGCTCCCGGCGCTGCTGCGCGAGCACCACGAGCTGCTCGCCGCGGACGTCATCGTGATCGCGGACGCCGCCAACCCCGCCGTCGACGTGCCGGCGCTGACGACGAGCCTGCGCGGCCTGGTGGACATCGTGATCGAGGTGTCCATGCTGGAGCGCCCGGTGCACTCCGGGGTCTTCGGCGGCCCGGTCGGCGACGCGCTCACCGCGCTGTGTCACTCGCTCGCGAGCCTGCACGACGCGAAGGGCGAGGTCGCCGTCGCCGGGCTGCAGCAGAACTCCTCGGACGCCCCGGACATGGCGGAGGACACCTTCCGCTCGGACGTCGGCATGCTGGACGGCGTCGAGCTGCTCGGCACCGGCACCATCCCGGAGCGGGTGTGGCACAAGCCCGCGATCGCCGTCCTCGGGATCGACGCGCCGACCGTGGCGCAGGCGTCGAACGTCCTGCTGCCGCGGGCCCGCGCCATGGTGAGCATGCGGCTCGCGCCCGGCGAGGACGCCGTCGCCGGCCGGGAGAAGCTGGCCGAGCACCTGCGGGCGCACGTCCCGTGGGGCGCCCACGTGGAGATCACCCCCGGAGGCGGCGTCGCCGAGCCGTTCCGCATCGACGCCCGGGGCGGCGCGTACGACGCCGCCCGCCGCGCGTTCTCCGAGGCCTTCGGGAACGCGGCCGTCGAGACCGGGATCGGCGGGTCCATCCCGTTCATCGCGGAGTTCGCGCGGACCTTCCCGGGCGCCGCGGTGCTGGTCACCGGGGTCGGGGACCCGGCGAGCCGCTGGCACGGCATCGACGAGAGCCTCGACCTGAAGATGTTCGCGACGGGGGCGAAGGCCGAGGCGTTCCTGCTGGAGGAGCTGCGTCGCTGATCTCGGTGTCCCCCCGTCCGCAGGCACGGCAGACTTGCCGGTGTCGCCGGGGGGAGGCTCGACGCCCTCACCGGGCTGCGCGCGGAGGCTGCTGTCGCGGGCCCTTTGCTCTGCGCACAGCAACGCTCGCGCGCCGTCACCCCTCGGCGCGCTCCGCAACCTCGAGCCACTCGACCTCGACGGTCTCCTGCTCGGCGAGGACGGCCTTCAGCTCGGCGTCCAGCTCGAGGAGCCGCGCCGGGTCCGTCGCCGCGGCGGCGAGCTTCTCGTGCAGCTGCGCCTCCTGCTTCGTCAGCTGCGTCATCCGGCGTTCCAGCCGGGACGCCTCCTTGCGCGCAGCCCGCTGCTCCGCCGCGCTCACCGTCTGCGCGGTGGGCTGCGGCGATGGGGCGTCGGCCGCCCGCGGCGTCGCGGTGGACGTCCCCGTGGCGGCCCGGCGTCGCAGGTACTCCTCGATCCCGCCCGGCAGGTGCGTGATCTTCCCGTCCCCGAACAGCGCGACGACCGTGTCACACACCCGCTCGGTCAGGTAGCGGTCGTGGCTGACCACGATCAGCGTGCCCGGCCAGCCGTCGAGCAGGTCCTCGAGGTTGGACAGCGTGTCGACGTCCAGGTCGTTCGTCGGCTCGTCGAGCAGCAGGACGTTGGGCTCGGCCATGAGCAGCCGGGTGAGCTGCAGGCGTCGCCGCTCGCCGCCGGAGAGCCGCCCGACCGGCGTCCACTGCCGCGCCGCGGGGAAGCCGAGCCGCTCCAGCACCTGCGACGCCGTCATCTCCTGCTTGCCGAACCTCACGTACTTGGCGACCTCCTCGGTCGCCTCCAGCACCCGCATCTCCTTGGGCAGGTCGATGAGGTCCTGCGTGAGCTCGGCGAGCTGCACCGTCGTGCCCTGGACCCGCTTCCCGCCGTCGAGCGGACGTTCGCCGGTGAGCGAGCGCAGCAGCGTCGTCTTCCCGGAGCCGTTCACGCCGACGATCCCGATCCGGTCCCCCGGCCCGAGCTTCCAGGTCACGTGGTCCAGCAGGGTGCGATCGGCGATCTTGACGGTGGCCTCGTCGAGCTCCAGCACGGTGCGGCCCAGCCGGTTCGTCGCGAAGCCGAGCAGCTCGACCGTGTTGCGCGGCGGCGGCACGTCCGCGATCAGGGCCTCGGCGGCCTCGATCCGGAACCGCGGCTTCGACGTCCGGGCGGGCGGCCCGCGCCGCAGCCACGCCAGCTCCTTGCGCGCCAGGTTGCGCCGACGGGCCTCGGCCGCGTCCGACTGCTTGGTCCGCTCCGCGCGGGCGTAGATCCAGTCCTGGTAGCCGCCGAGGTAGCTCTCGACCTGGCCGTTCGCGACCTCCCAGGTCCGCGTGCAGACCGTGTCCAGGAACCAGCGGTCGTGCGTGACGACCACGACGCCGCAGCGCCGCTCCTGCAGGTGCCCGGCCAGCCAGGTGATGCCCTCGAGGTCCAGGTGGTTCGTCGGCTCGTCCAGGACGACGAGATCCGGCTCGCCGACGAGCGTCGCCGCCAGCGCGACCCGGCGCTTCTCGCCGCCGGACAGGCCGTCCACGGTGCGCTCGAGGTCGCTGATGCCGAGGCCCTCGAGGACGTCGCGCACCCGCGGGTCCGCCGCCCACTCGTGCTCGGCGCCGTAGTCGCGCAGCACGATGTCCCGGATCCGGGCGCCGCGCGGAAAGTCGTCGCCCTGGGTCAGGTAGGCCAGCTTGAGCCCGCCGACCCGGCTGACCCGGCCGGACTGCGGCTCCCGCCGGCCGGCGAGCACCTCCAGCAGGGTGGTCTTGCCGCCCCCGTTCAGGCCGACGACGCCGACGCGCTCGCCGCGCTCGACGCCGAGGGACACGCCGTCGAGGAGGACACGCGAGGCGTCGCCGGGGACGTGCGCGGTGACGGATTCGAGGTTGATCAGGTTCTGTCCGGCGCGTGCCATCAGGCCTTCGCTCTCGGTCGTGGGGAGCCGGTGGGACCGGTGTCGTCGCCGGGGTCGACGACCCGGGCACCGGGGACGGGGCCGTGTGCCACCCGCACCGTCCGGCAGACGCCGACGCCCGCGAGCTCGGCGGCCACCTCGACGGCGGAGTCCGCGTCGGCGCACAGGAACGCGCAGGTCGGGCCGGATCCGGAGACGATCCCGGCGAGCGCGCCGGCGTTGACCCCGGCGCGCAGGGTGCGGCGCAGGTCCGGCGCGATGCTGACGGCGGCGGCCTGCAGGTCGTTGCCCAGGGACAGCGCGAGCTGACGCGGATCACCGCCGGCCAGCGCCGCCAGGACGGGTTCGACGGGCCGTTCGGCCGGCTCGTCGGCACCGCGGAGCCGGTCCAGCTCGCGGAAGACGGTGGGGGTCGAGAGGCCCTTCCGGTGCAGCGCGATCACCCAGTGCAACGGGTGCCGCGACAACACCGGGACGATCCGTTCGCCCCGCCCGGTGCCGACGGCCGTGCCGCCGTGCAGGGCGAACGTGACGTCGCTGCCGATCCGCGCGGCGAAGCCCGCGAGCTCCTCGCGGCCGAGGTCCAGCTTCCAGAGCGCGGACAGGGCGACCAGCGTGCCCGCGGCGTCCGCGCTGCCGCCGGCCATCCCGCCCGCGACGGGGATCCCCTTGCGCAGCACGACGCGCACGTCCGGATCGCGGTCCGCGTGCCGGGCGAGCATGTCCACGGCCTGCCAGGCCAGGTTCGTGTCGTCCACGGGGACCTCGGAGACGCCCTCACCGTGGACCTCGAGCCCGGGCTCGTCGGACTGCTGGACCGTCACCTCGTCGAACAGGCTGACGGCGTGGAACACCGTCACCAGGTCGTGGAAGCCGTCCGCACGGAGCCCACCCACCGCGAGGTGCAGGTTGATCTTCGCAGGCACACGGCTGGTCACCTGTCGGGCGGGGGAGAACACCCTTCAACCCTACGTGCGTGTCCCTGCCCCCCGGCGGTGGCGGGCCTCACCCGACGGGCTGTGTCTCCTTCGAGGCGCTCTCCCGGCGCAGATGCGCGGGGGTCGAGAAGGCGAGCACCGCGACCAGCCCGACGACGAGCACGACCGCGGGCAGCAAGAGGGACTGCGCCATTGCCGTCGTGTAGGCGTCGTGCAGCGGCGACGGGAGCTTCGAGATCCCCACCTCTCCGCCGGCCGCGCCGGAGCCGGGCAGCAGCGCGCCGAGCCGGGACTGCATCAGCACCGCGATCCCCGCGCTGCCCAGCACCGCCCCGACCTGCCGCGCGGTGTTGTAGACGCCGGCGCCGGCACCGGCCTGGGCCATCGGCAGGTTGCGGGTGGCGGTGGTGCCGACCGGCGCCCAGATGAACCCGTTGGCTACGCCGAGCAGCGCCATCGGCAGCAGCAGCTGCCAGATCGGCGTCGCCGGGCCCATCACCAGCACGAACCAGAGCAGCGCGACCGGGAAGCAGGCCATGCCGAACCCGGCGACCCACCGCGGGTGCGCCCGGTCCGTGAGCTTCCCGACGTAGGGCGAGAGCGCGCCGGACACGACGGCCATCGGCACCAGCAGCAGGGCGGAGCGCGTCGGGGAGAGCCCCAGGACACCCTGGGCGAAGAACATGATCGGGAAGATCTGGGCCGTGACCGCGAAGCCGATCGTGGTGATCGCGACGTTGGCCAGGCTGAAGTTGCGGTCCCGGAACAGCGTCAGCGACATCAGCGGCTCGGCCCGGTTGCGCGACTGCCAGAACACGAACGCCCCGAGCACGACGACGCCCGACGCGATCAGCGCCCACACCCCGGGGGCCCAGTCGTAGCTCTGCCCCTCCTGGATCCCGAAGACCAGCAGGAACATCCCGATGGCGCTCAGCGCCACGCCGAGCAGGTCGAACCGGCGCACGTGCGTGGGCAGGACCGGGACGAGCCGGACCGCGAGCACGACGGCGAGCACGCCGACCGGCACGTTGATGAAGAAGATCCACTCCCAGCCGAGCCCGTCGACGAGGACCCCGCCGAGGATCGGTCCGACGAGCGTCGCGACGCCCGCGACCGCGCCCCACAGGCTCATCGCCCGGCCGCGCTGGGTGGCCGGGAAGGTCCTGGTGATCACTGCCATCGTCTGCGGGGTCATCAGCGAGGCGCCGAGCCCCTGCACGACCCGGGCCGCGACGAGCCCGCCGATGTCCCCGGTCAGCCCGCACCAGAGCGACGCGAGGGTGAAGATCGTGAGCCCGGCGAGGTAGACGTACTTGGGGCCGAAGCGGTCACCGAGGCGGCCGGTGATCAGCAGCGGCACGGCGTAGGCCAGCAGGTACGCGCTCGTCACCCAGACGACGCTGTCGACGCCCGCCCCGAGCCCGGCCATGATCGCCGGGGTCGCGACGGACACGATCGTCGAGTCCACGAGGATCATGAAGAACCCGAGGACGAGCGCCCAGAGCGCCGGCCAAGGGCTCCGTGCGGCGCCCGGGTCGGCGGCGGCGGCGTCCGTCGCGTCTCGCGTGCTCATGGCGCTCCCCGTCGTCGATCATCGACCGGGGCCGTCGCTGGTCGACGCCGCCGGCGGCATTGCACGACGATACGTTCGGCCGCCACGCGGCGCGCGTCGATCCCCCGCCCCTCGCGTTGTGGAGCCACAACGCGAAAATTCTGCCCCTGGACCGCGTCGTGGCTCCACAACGCGGTCGGGGTGGCGTCACGCGTCCGGGGGGCGGGCCGCGGCCAGGGCGGCGAACTGCTCGATGCCCAGGGTCTCCGCGCGGGCGAGCGGGTCGATGCCCGCGGCGCGCAGGGCGGTCTCGGCGACGGCCGGGGACCCGGCCCACCCCGAGAGGCCGGAGCGCAGAGTCTTACGACGCTGCGCGAACGCGGCGTCGATCAGCCGGAAGACGTCCTCGCGCGCGACGCCCGTGGGCGGCTCCCGGCGGGTGAAGGCGAGCAGGCCGGAGTCCACGTTCGGGACCGGCCAGAACACCGCCCGGGGCACCGGCCCGGCGCGGCGGGCCTCGGCGAACCAGGCGAGCTTCGCGCTCGGGACGCCGTAGGTCTTGCTCCCCGGCCCCGCGGCCAGCCGTTCGGCGACCTCGGCCTGCACCATCACCAGCCCGCACCGGACCTCCGGCAGCTCGGCGAGCAGGTGCAGCAGGACCGGGACGCCGACGTTGTAGGGCAGGTTCGCGACGACCGCGGTGGGCGTGGGCCCGGTGAGCTGGTCCGCGCGCACCCGCATGGCGTCCGCGGTCGTCACGGTCAACCGGTTCGCGAGCGTCGGCGCGCGCTCCGCGACCGTGCCCGGGAGCGCCCCGGCCAGCACGGGATCGATCTCCACGGCGTGCACGGCGGCGACGGCCGGCAGCAGCGCCAGGGTCAGCGAGCCGAGCCCGGGGCCGACCTCCACCACCACGTCGTCCGCGGTGAGCTCGGCGGCGCGGACGATGCGCCGCACCGTGTTCGGGTCGTGCACGAAGTTCTGCCCGAGCCGCTTGGTCGGCCGGATGCCCAGCCCCTCGGCCAGCGTCCGGACCTCGGCCGGGCCGAGAAGGCGCGACGCGGGATCGTCGGGCGACGGGGCGTCGACCGCAGGCTCGGGAGTGCTCACCGCCCCATCATCCCGGGCGGCGCCGCGCGCGCTGCGGGGGCCTAGTGGGGAAGGCCGAGCTTGCGGGCGCAGGCCGGCCAGGCGCCGTAACCGCCCCGGTCGTCCCGGACCTTGCTGCCGACGGCGATCTGCTCCTCGCGGCTGGCCTGGTGCGGCAGAGGCGCGTACCCGGTGCCGCCGTAGGCCCGCCACGTCGAGGCGTCGAACTGCAGGCCGCCGTAGTAGCCGTTGCCGGTGTTGATCCCCCAGTTGCCGCCGGCCTCGCACTTCGCGAGCGAGTCCCAGGCGGCGGCGTCGGAGACCGTGGGGGCGGTGCCGGTCCCCTGCTCCTCCGGCGGCTGCTCGTCGTTGGTGCCGACCTTGACGATCCGCGGCGTCGGCGCGGTGCTCGCGCCGCCGCGGATCTGCTCGCGCCGGACCTCGTGGCCGTCCTGCACGTAGACGCGCATCACAGCGGTCTGCTCGCCCGGCTTGCCGGGGTCCACGACCTCGCGCTTGCCGCGGGGCAGCTCCGGGTCCTCGATCTCCTGCGTCGGCGGCTCGATCCGCTTGACCTCGACGACCTCACCGACGCCGTTGCGCACGACGTGGACGTTCATCCCGTCCGTGAGCTGGCTGTCGCTGCTGGGCACCGCGATGTCGTCCGGCCCGAGCTGGACGCCCTTCTCGGCGAGCAGCCCGGCGACCGTCCCGGAGTCCGTGGTGAGGGCCTCCTGGGCGCCGGTGCCGTCTGTGAAGGTGACATTGCGCGGCACCTTGAGCTGGACGTGCAGCCCGTCCATCGGGATGACGGCGTCCGGGGACATCGACATCTGGATCGGCTGGACCTCGATGCCCATGCCCTTGAGCGCCTCGTCGACCGACGACGCCGTGGTCCACACCTGCCGGCTCTGCGAGCCCTCGACCAGCGTCAGCGGCCGGGCCCGGTTGACGATCACCTGGTCCCCGTCCGCGAGGTCCGTCATCAGCGCCGGCTCCACGCGGTCCTGCGGGGAGGTGCTGACGCCGGCCGCGGCGAGCACGCCGCTCACGTCGCCGGCGAACGTGTGCACGATCCGGTCCTGCCCGTCGAGGGTGACGGTGATCGTCTTGTCCATCGCGAGCGCGGTGGTGCTGCCGGCGGTGAGGGTGAGCAGGACGGCGACGACGACGGCCTTGACGCCGGTGCCGCCGCGCGCGGCGCGGCGACGGGTGGCGGCCCGGCCGGTGGGGCCGGTCCGCCGGGGTGACGGGGCGGCGGCCGGCTCCTGCTCGACGGGCTCGACCGCGGGCTTCGCGGGAGCCTCGACGGTGGCCTTCGCAGCGACGGCGGCGAACACGTCCGTGGCCGGGTCCAGGGGCGCCGCGGCGGGGACGACGGTCAGCGCGCCGGTGGCGGCGTCCTCGTCGGCGTCCGCGGGAAGAGCGGCGAACGCCCCGGTCGGGCTGTCGTACCCGGCGTCGGCCTGGCCGACGTCCCGGGCGGGAGCGTCCGCGAGGGGGCGCCGGGCCGGCGCGAAGAGGTCCGCGGTGATCCGCGGGAGCCGTCCGGTCGCGGCGGCGTCCCGCACCGCGTCGAAGGGCACGGTGAACGGGTCCTCGACGAGCTCGTCGAGGTGGTCGTCCGGGGCGGTGTGCCGCGAACCGACGACCGGGATCGGGCCGGAGATCGCGGAGTCCGGGACGTCGACGTAGGTGCGCTCGAGGTACGGCGCGCTCTCGGCGAAGAGGTCGACGGGGCCGTCCTGGTCCAGGTATCCCTCGTCCACCGGGGCGACGGGCAGCCCGGCGTCGCGCCCGAGGCGGGCACGGGCGGCGTGCCGCCGCGCGCGCGCAGATACGTCGACCACTGGCATCCAGACGCTCGTCGGACCGGGCAGGAGAAGAAGACGGTCACGGTGGGCCCGGAGGCAGGTGGTTCGGGGGAGCGCCCCGGGCCACACCGTGTCCGCCTGGCTGGGGAGCGTTCTCCACCCCGGCTTTCAGCGATTACGGAACCGTAACGGGCGGTGACGGGCTCACGTACGCCGCGACACGGCGGCAGCGCCGAATGGACGGTCCGCTACGCCGAACGAGGGTCGGACACGGTGGACGTCGTCTCCGTGGCGACAGACGGCAGTTCACCGAGCCGGAAGACCCGTTCGGCGTTCCGCTCGGTGATCTCCGCAATTCGATCCGCCGGCACCCCACGGAGTTCGGCCAGGCCGCGCACCGTCCACGGCAGGCAGTACGGCTCGTTGGCCCGGCCGCGGTGGGGGTGCGGGGTGAGGAAGGGGGCGTCGGTCTCGACCAGCAGGAGATCGTCCGGCGGCACCGAAGCCGCCGCCCGGAGCGGCTTCGCGTTACGGAACGTCACCGGGCCGGCGAACGACAGAACGTAACCGGCGTCACTGCAGACGCGGGCCATCTCGGCGTCCCCGGAGAAGCAGTGGAAGATCACCGTCTCCGGCGCGCCCTCCTCGCGGAGGATCCGCAGGACGTCGGAGTGGGCGTCCCGGTCGTGGATCATCAGCGGCTTGCCGAGCCGCTTGGCGAGGTCGATGTGCCGGCGGAAGGACGCCTGCTGGGCCTCGGGCGGAGAGTAGTCCCAGTAGTAGTCCAGGCCCGTCTCCCCCACCGCGACCACGCGCGGGTCCGCCGCGAGCCGCTCGATCTCCGCGAACTCGTCGTCGGTCACGGCGGCGGTGCGGGTGGGGTGCAGTGCGACGGCCGCGAAGACCCGGGGGTCCCAGTGCGCGGCCTGCGCCGCCCAGCGGGCCGAGGGCAGGTCGTCCGCGATCGTGACGGCCCGGGTGACCCCGACCGCCGACGCCCGGTCCATGGCCGCCGCGACGTCCGCGGCCGTCTCGCAGCCGCAGGCGTCGAGGTGGGTGTGCGCGTCGACGGTGGTGGCGCCCAGGGGTTCCGGCGGCTCGGGCCGTTCCCTCATGACCGCGGCTCCGCCGCTCGTACGCCGTGAGTGGTGCGGGAGCACCCCTTACCGCGCCCGGGCGCCTCAGCGCTCACGAGGACTGGATCGGGGCCCACTCCGGGCCGGTCTCGCCGAGCTTCGGGTCCAGCTTCGGGAAGATCGGCGCCGGCTTCTCCAGCGGGCGGCCGACCTCGATCGGGGTGGACTCCCAGCGCGCGGCCTCGGCGTCGTAGTCCCCCATGAGGACCGGGTACGACGGGCCGTCCGCGAGGTCCTCGACCTCGCGCATCTCCGGCTGCGCCGCCCACACGCCGCTGCCGCCGAGGGCCTCGTGCACCTTCTGCGCGGCGTGCGGCAGGAACGGCGTGAGCAGCGTGTTCGCGTCCTGGACGACCTGCAGCGCCGTGTGCAGGATCGTGTCCCGGCGGTCCGGGTCGTCCTTGCGCTTCCAGGGCTCCTGGTCGGACATGTACTTGTTCGCCGCCGAGACGACGCGCATGGCCTCGCCGAGTGCCTGCTTGAACTTGCTGCGGCCCAGCAGGTCGCCGACAGTGGCGAACCCGGCCCTCGAGACGGCGAGCAGCTCGTGGTCCGCGTCCGTGGGCGCGGTCGGCTTCGGGATGGCCCCGACGTTCTTGTGCGCCATGGACAGCGAGCGGTTGACGAGGTTGCCCCACTCGTTGGCCAGCTCGAAGTTGGTCCGGCGCACGAACTCGTCCCAGGTGAAGTCCGTGTCCTGGTTCTCCGGGCCCGCGGCGGCGATGAAGTACCGCAGCGTGTCCGGCCCGAACTCCTTCAGGAAGTCCCCGACGTAGATCACGTTGCCGCGGGACGTCGACAACTTCGACCCGCTCATGGTGAGGAACTCCGACGACACGATCTCGTCCGGCAGGTTCAGGGTGCCGAACGCGCCCGGCTCGCCCCCGTGGTCCCCCGCGCCGTTCTGCCCGAGCAGCAGCGCCGGCCAGATGACCGAGTGGAAGACGATGTTGTCCTTACCCATGAAGTAGTAGGACTCGGCCGCCGGGTCCGTCCACCACTGCTTCCAGGCGTCGGGGTCCGGCCCGCGGCGCGCCCACTCGACCGACGCCGAGAGGTAGCCGATCACCGCGTCGAACCAGACGTAGAGCCGCTTCATGGACTGGTCCCGCCAGCCGTCCAGCGGCACCGGGACGCCCCAGTCCAGGTCGCGGGTGATCGCGCGCGGCTTGAGGTCGTTCACCAGGTTCGTGGCGAACCGCAGCACGTTCGGCCGCCAGTCCGTGCGCGTCGACAGCCACCCGCCGAGGGACTCGGCGAACGCGGGCAGGTCCAGGAAGAAGTGCTCGGTCTCGATGAACTTCGGGACCTCGCCGTTGATCTTCGAGCGCGGGTTGATCAGGTCCGCCGGGTCCAGCTGGTTTCCGCAGTTGTCGCACTGGTCGCCCCGGGCGCCGTCGTAACCGCAGATCGGGCAGGTGCCCTCGACGTAGCGGTCCGGCAGCGTCCGGCCCGTCGACGGGCTGATCGCGCCCATCGTGGTACGCGGGACGACGTAGCCGTTCTTGTACAGCGCCAGGAACAGCTCCTGCACCACGGCGTAGTGGTTCGACGTGGTGGTGCGGGTGAACAGGTCGTAGCCCAGCCCGAGACCCTGCAGGTCCTTGGCGATCACGAAGTTGTACTTGTCCGCGAGCTGCCGCGCGGTCAGCCCCTCGGCCTCGGCCTGCACCTGGATGGGCGTGCCGTGCTCGTCGGTGCCGCTGACCATCAGCACCCGGTCCCCGCTCATTCGGCGGAAACGGGAGAAGACGTCGGAGGGCACACCGAAACCGGAGACATGGCCGATGTGCCGCGGGCCGTTGGCGTAGGGCCACGCCACGGCGGTCAGCACGCGGGAACTCATGCGACCAGCGTATTCGCTCCCGCCACCGGCTCACCCGGCGGGCGGAGGGCCCGGATCTACCAGTGGCTGCGCCACAATGGCCGAGTGACGAAGGACTCAGCGGGTGCGGACGTCCGCGCGTCGTTGCTGGACGCCGGGCTGCAGGTCTGGTCCGACGCCGGTTGGGCGGCGGTCACCCCGGCGGCCGTGTGCGCGGCCGCCGGCGTCGACGACGCGTCGTTCCACGCCGAGTTCGCCTCGGCCGAGGACCTGTTGATCGAGATCTTCGACGAGGGCACCGAGGAACGCGCCGCGCTCGTGCTCGTCGCGATGGACGCCGCCGGGCCGGGCCGCGGCGAGCAGATCCGCGCCTGCCTCGACGCCTACACGTCCTATCTCTTGCAGGACCCGCGGCACGCCGTGGTGCTGGTCGAGGCGATCGGCTGCCCGCCGCTGCGGGGGCGGCGGCGCCGGGCGAACACGGGGTTCGGGGCGCTGATCGCCGGGGAGACGGCCAAGCTGCCGAACCCGCCGCCCGCGGAGAAGGTCCAGGTCGCGGCCCAATTCTGCCTCGGTGGGCTCGTCGAGCTGACCCTCGCCTGGCTGGACGGGACGTCACCGGTCACCCGGGGCCAGATCGTCGACCACGGCACCCGGCTCTTCGAGTCCGCCCTCATGACCCGCTGACACGCGCGGCGCACACGCGCGGGGAGAAGACCGTGCCGGCCGCCGGCACCACACCGGACAGACGTCGCATTCGTCGGGTCACGGTGGTCGCGTGAACGTAGAGGTCACTCCGCTGCCGGGGATCGGCGTACGCAAGGACTTCGCCCTGCGCAACGGCCGGCGCATCGGTGTGGTCACCCATCGGGACGGGAAGATCGAACTGATCGTCTCGAAGTCCGACGACCCGGACGCCTGCCTGGCCGAGCTGCCGCTGACGTCCGACGAGGCGTCCGCCCTGGCCAACCTGCTCGGCGCGCCGCAGCTCGTCGCGCAGCTCAACGAGGAGCAGCGGGACCTGCCCGGGATCCACACCCGGCAGATCCCGGTCCGCACGGACAGCCCGTTCGACGGGCGCACGCTGGGGGACACGGCGCTGCGCACACGCACGGGGGTGTCGGTCGTCGCGGTGATGCGAGCGGGCCAGGCGCACCCCTCCCCCACGCCGGACTTCACCCTGACCGCCGGGGACCTGCTGGTCACCGTCGGCACGTCGGAGGGGCTCGACAACGCTGTCAAGATCCTCAGCAACGGCTGAGCGTGGACCACACCGCGCTCGAACTGATCGAGCTCGGCGCCGTCTTCTTCGGACTGGGCCTGCTGGGCAGGCTCGCGGGCCGGATCGGCCTCTCGCCCATGCCGCTCTACCTCGTGGGCGGGCTGTGCTTCGGGTCCGGCGGCTTCTTCCCGCTCGGGGACATCGGCGACTTCACGTCGCCGGCCAGCGAGGTCGGCGTCGTGCTACTGCTCCTGCTGCTCGGCCTGGAGTACTCCGCCGCCGAGCTGATCACCGGGTTGAAACGCTCGTGGACCGGCGGCGTACTGGACATCGTGCTGAACGCCGCGCCGGGTGTCGCCGTCGCGCTGATCCTCGGCTGGGTCCCGTCGGGGCGATGGTCCTGGGCGGCGTCACCTACATCTCGTCGTCCGGGATCGTCGCGAAGGTGCTCTCGGACCTGGGCCGGCTCGGTAACCGCGAGACGCCGGCGGTCCTCTCGATCCTGGTGTTGGAGGACCTGGTCATGGCCGTCTACCTGCCGATCCTCACCGCGCTGCTGATCGGCGTGACGTTCCTCGGCGGGCCCGAGGCGGTGAGCATCTCCCTCGCGTGATCGCGATCGTGCTCGTGGTGGCGCTGCGCTACGGCCGCCACGTGTCCATGGTCGTCGACAGCCCGGACCGCGAGGTCTTCCTGCTCAAGGTGCTCGGCGCCGCACTTCTGGTCGCCGGGCTGGCGTCCGCGCTGCAGGTGTCCGCCGCGGTCGGGGCGTTCCTGCTCGGCATCGCGATCCCGGGCTCGACGGCGCACAACGCCACCCGGCTCCTCGAACCCCTGCGGGACCTGTTCGCCGCGGTGTTCTTCGTGGTCTTCGGCCTCAACACGGACCCGCGCGCGATCCCGCCGGTGCTGGGCTGGGCGATCGTGCTGGCCGGCCCGACGTCGCTGACCAAGCTCGCGACGGGGTGGTGGGCCGCGCGACGGCAGGGCATCGGGAAGCTCGGCCGGGCCCGCGCGGGTGCCGCGCTGATCGCCCGCGGGGAGTTCTCGATCGTCATCGCGGGGCTCGCGGTGTCCTACGCCGCGGTCCCGGCGGAGCTCTCCGCGCTGGCCACGGCGTACGTGCTGATCATGGCGATCCTGGGCCCGATCGCGGCGAAGTTCGTCGAGCCGGTCGCCAAGGCCCTTCAGGTCAGACGCACCGCAGCCCAACCGAGCCCCATCGTGGGTCAGTAGCTCGTCGAGTGCAACGTCACGCTGGTTCGATCACGAACGGGACCAGCGTGACGTCGCGTTCGGTGAAACGGCCTCGGAACTCGCGCCGGTCGGGGACGCTTCTGCGGTGCTCGACGGTGTCTTTCGTGGGTCGCTGGCCGTGCGCGCCGGGGTGGTGACCTGGAACCAGCTGGCCGGTCCGCGGTTCGTGCGGGTCTTCCCGGACGTCTACGTCCGGGCCGGCAGGCAACTGGATCTGGCGACGCGCTCGGCGGCGGCGTACCTCGTGATCGGCGACCGGGGCGGCGCGCTCGCCGGCTATTCCGCGGCGCTGCTGCTCGGCGCGGACTGCGGGCCGCGGAACGCCCCGGCCGAGGTCGTCGTCGCCGGGGATCAGCGTGCCCACCCGGGCCTGCGGGTGGTCCGCGGCCGGCTCGAACCCGAGGACACGGTCGAGGTCCGCGGATGCCGGCTCACCTCCCCGCTGCGGACCGCCTGGGATCTGGGCCGCCGGCTCGGGCCCGTCGAGGCCGTGGTGGCGGTGGACGCCCTCGCCCGGCGACGCGTGCGCGACGGCTTCGCGCCCGTCCAGCTCCTGGCCCTGCGGGCGAGCCGGCCCGGCGCGCGGGGATCCCGGCGGCTGGACCGGGTCGGGGAGTTGGCCGACCCGCGCGCGGAGTCGCCGATGGAGACCCGGCTGCGGCTCATCCTCGTGCTCGGCGGGCTCCCGAGACCCGCGGTGCAGCACGAGTTGCTCGACGAGCACGGCTTCGTCGTCGCCCGGTTCGACCTCGCCTACCCGCAGGCCCGGCTCGTGATCGAGTACGACGGCGGCGGCCACGCGGGCCGGGTGTTCAGCGCCGACGACCGCTGGCGCGACGCGACGACGAGCGGCTTCGGCTGGCAGACCCTGCGCTTCACCCGCGACGACGTCGTGCTCACCGCGCCTCGCACGATCCAGGCCGTGGCCGACGCACTGGCCCATCGGCCCCCGTCGAGCGTGACACCACACTGGTCATAGGCATGATCGAACCAGCACCACGTCGCACTCGAGGTCAGGTGGCGGTGAGGGTGGCGTTGTAGAGGTCCCGCTTCGGGACGCCTGCGGCCACGGCCACCGCGGCGACGGCGTCCTTGAGGCGTTCGCCGTCCGCCACCCGTTCCTGGACCGCGCCGACCAGGCTCTCGACGGTCGGGGCCTCGCTGGGCGCGGCACCCGCGAGCACGACGGTGATCTCGCCGCGGACCTCCACCGAGCCCGCCCACTCCAGCAGCGAGGCGAGGGTCCCCCGCTTGACCTCCTCGTAGGTCTTCGTCAGCTCTCGGCACACCGCGGCCGGGCGCTCCCCGCCGAGCACCGTGACCGCGTCCGCCAGGGTGTCCGCGAGCCTGCGCGGGGACTCGAAGAACACCACCGCCCGGGACTCGGTGAGGAGCGTGCCCAGCCACGCCCGGCGCTCGCCACCCTTGCGCGGGGCGAAGCCCTCGAAGCAGAACCGGTCGCACGGCAGGCCGGAGAGGACCAGCGCGGTCGTCACGGCGGACGGGCCGGGCAGGCACGTCACCGGCAGGTCCTCGGCCGCGGCCGCGGCGACCAGGCGGTACCCCGGATCGGACACCGCGGGCATCCCCGCGTCGCTCACCACGAGCACGGTGCTGCCGGACCGGACCGCCTCCAGCAGGCCGGGCATCCGCGCGGCCTCGACGGCGTCGTAGTGGCTGATCACCTTTCCCGTCACCGTGACGTCCAACGCGCTCGCCAGGTGCCGCAACCGTCGGGTGTCCTCCGCGGCGATCACGTCCGCCGTCGCGAGGGTCTCGCGCAGCCTGGCCGACGCGTCCCGGGCGTCGCCCAGGGGTGTGGCCGCGAGGACCAGCCGACCGGCGTTCGTGCGTTCCATACCCCGCAGCCTACGATCGGCCCGATGCGACCGACCGGCGTGAGGGGCGACTCCACCGTCTCCCGGGCTGCGACCGAGACGGTCGTCGACGCTTCCGAGGTGCCCGGCGTGGCGCCCGCCAGCAGCCCGCCACCCCTCGCCGCGGTGGAGCCCGGTGCTCCCCGCCTCGGCCCGCCGCACCCCACGGACACCGCGCGCGGCTGGCTCGTCGCGATCGGGCTGGCGATCCTCGGCGGCATCCTGCGCTTCTCCGGCCTGGGCTACCCCACGGACGGCGGCACCCCCGTCTTCGACGAGAAGCACTACGTCCCGCAGGCCTGGCAGATGCTGGGCAACGGCGGCGTCGAGGACAACCCGGCCTACGAACTGGTCGTGCACCCGCCGCTGGCCAAGCAGCTGATCGCGCTCGGCGAGCTGGCGTTCGGCTACGACGGCGTCGGCTGGCGGGTGTCCGCGGCGCTGTGCGGGACGCTCTGCATCCTGATGATCGTCCGGGTCGCGCGGCGGATGACCGGGTCGACGCTGCTCGGCGGCATCGCGGGCATCCTGCTGATCTGCGACGGCGTGAGCCACGTCCAGTCCCGGATGGGCATGCTCGACGCCTTCCAGGCCTTCTTCGTGCTCGCCGCCTTCGCCACGCTCATCCGGGACCGGGACGACGTGCGCGAGCGGATGGCCGTCGTCGTCGCCGAGGGGCGGATCGGGGACTCGCCGTTCGGCCCGCGGCTCGGGGTGCGCTGGTGGCGGCTCACCACCGGCGTGCTGCTCGGGCTCGGCTGCGGGGTCAAGTGGTCCGGCGTCTACTGGGTGGTCGCGTTCGCGCTCCTCGTGGTCCTGTTCGACGCGACGGCGCGCCGGGCGGCAGGCGTCGAACGTCCCTGGGTCGGGACGCTGCGCCGCGACGTCGGGCCGGGGATCTGGGCCCTCGCGGTCGTCCCGGTGATCGCCTACCTGTCCTGCTGGTGGGCCTGGTTCGGCAGCGAGACCGGCGTCGACCGGCACGCCGTCGGGGACCAGGTCGGTACCGGCGGTCCTTGGTCGTTCCTGCCGGACGCGCTGCGCTCGCTCTGGTACTACAGCGGGCACGTGCTCGCGTTCCACGAGGGCCTGGACACCCCGCCGACCAGCCCGCACCCGTGGGAGTCGAAGCCCTGGACGTGGCCGATGGGGCTGCGCCCGATGCTCTACTACTACGAGTCCGGCACCGACGTCAGCGGCTGCGGCGCCACTGAGTGCACGAGCGCGGTCATGCTCGTCGGGACGCCGGCGCTGTGGTGGCCGGCGATCCCGGTGCTGCTCTGGAGCGTCTGGCGCGCGGTCACCCGGCTGGACTGGCGCTACGCCGCGGTGCTGGTCGGCTACGGCGCGGGGTTCCTGCCGTGGTTCCTCAACATCGACCGGCAGATGTACTTCTTCTACATGGCGCCGGTGGCGCCGTTCCTGGTGCTGGCGACGGTCCTGGTCATGGGCGACATCCTGGGCCGGGCGCCGCGGACCGCGACCTCCGAGCGACGGCAGACGGGCCTGCTGGTCATCTCGCTTTGGGTGGGGCTGACCGTCGCGAACTTCGCCTGGCTGTGGCCCATCCTGGTCGGGCTGCCGATCACCCCGGAGCACTGGCAGGCGGAGCTCTGGCTGCCGTCCTGGCGCTGAGTTCTCAGCCGCCCGTCGCGAGCAGGACCGACGCCCCCAGGGCGAGCGCCACGCTCGTCAGCTGGACGCCCGTGAGCCGTTCCCGCAGCACCGCGCGGGCCAGCAGCACGACGGCGACCGGGTACAAGGAGACGATCACCGCCGTCACCCCGAGCGAGCCCACGCGCGTGGCCAGCAGGAACAGCACATTCGCCACCGTGTCCAGCAGCCCGCTGACGACCATGAGCCCGGGCTTGGCCGGCACGCCCGCCCGCCGGACGACCAGCGCGATCGCCAGCAGCGCGACCGACGTGGCCCGGCCCGCGAGGAGAGGCCAGAGCCCGGAGTCCTCCGGTGTGAGGTCCAGGGCGATGAAGAACAGCCCGAAGCCGGCCCCGGAGGCGATCCCGAGCAGGATCCCGCTCAGCGCCGCCGGCTCGCGCCGGGACCCGGCCGTGGCCAGCACGATCGCGACCAGCGCGAGCGCCATCGCCCCGATCGTCACCGGCCCGGGGCGCTCCCCCGCCACGATCCCGATCAGCAGCGGCAGCCCCGCGCCGACCACCGCGGAGAGCGGCGCGACGGTGCCCATCGGCCCGACGGCGAGCCCGCGGAAGTAGAGCAGCAGGCCGCCGACGCCCGCGAGTCCCGCCAGCGCCCCGATGCCCGCGGCGGACCAGCTGAACACGCCGGGCAGCAGGAACACCGCCGGGACGAGCAGGATCAGACCCGCGAGCTGCGCGACGGCCGTCACGACCAGGACGGGAGCCCGACGGGAGGCGAGGCCGCCCGCGAAGTCCGCGAACCCGTAGGCGATGGCGGACGGGACGGCGAATCCGGCGCTCATGGGGCCGGTACAGCGAACTGGACTACAGAGAACACGCTGATGAACCTAACACGGGGTACAGCGGAATATCCTTCCTAGTACGGCAGGATGTTCCCGTGCAGTCCTCCGACGAGGTCGCGGCGGCCGTCGGCCGCAACGTCCGGGCCCTCCGCACCCAACGGCGGATGACGATCGACGCACTCGCCGCCGCCGCCGGTGTCAGCCGCGGCACGGTGATCCAGATCGAGACCGCCCGCGGCAACCCGAGCATCGGCACGCTGGTGCACCTGGCCGAGGCGCTGCGGGTGGGCGTCGCGTCCCTGGTCGACGGCGACGCGTCGCCCCGGGTGGTCGTGCGGCGCGCCGAGCAGGCGGTGCCGCTGTGGAGCAGCGACGCAGGGAGCACCGCGGTCTTCCGGATCGGGACGGACCCGCCGGACGTCGTCGAGCTGTGGGACTGGACCTTGCAGCCCGGGGACTCCTTCGACGGCGAGGCACACCCGATGGGCACCGCGGAGGTGCTGTCCGTGCTCGAGGGGCGGCTCGGCCTGCGGGTCGGGGCGGCGGAGCACGAGCTGGACACCGGGGACACGCTGATGTTCCAGGCCCACGTGCCGCACCGGTACTCCGGCGCGGGTGCGGAGCCCGTGCGGTTCACGATGGTGGTGGTCCAGCCCGGCGACGCAGGTCTGGTGCCCCCGGGCGCGATCGCGCAGGCGGTCGACCAATAAGGGGGCGTGTCTCCCGGATCTCCAGCCGGCCCTAGCAGCCGTCGAGCCGCAGCGGGCTGTGCACCGGGTCCACCGAGAGCGTCACCTCGTCGACGGTGGAGCGGTAGCCGCAGCCCGCGCCCGCCACGACCTCGACGACCGTGCCCGCCGCGGTCGGGACACCGAACCGGAACGTCGTGGGCGCGGCGCCCTCCGAGAGCCCCAGCCAGACCGGCGAGTCCTGCTCGAACGGCCCGCTGCCGGCCCGGACCCGCACCGAGTAGACGATCGGGTCGGCGGCGAGGGTCCCGCTCTGGACGAGCACCAGCCGGACCCGCGAACCGGGCGGGGCCGGGACCTCGCGCAGCACGGCCTCGCCCGGCAGGAAGCTGATCGCCAACCAGCTGAACGCCACCCACACCAGGGCGACCAGCAGCCCGGCGCCGCCCACCAGGACCCGCACGAGGCCGCGCACCCACAGCACGATCCACAGGGTCACGAGGACGACGGCGAGGGTGCCGAGCACGCCCGCGTACCAGGCCGCGAGGCGGAGGTGGAACGGGTCCGCCAGGGCGAACGCCGCCAGCGCCAGCACGACGAGCGCGACCGCCGCGAGCACGGGCCGGGTGCGGCGGGTCGTCACCGGAACTCGCCTCCCACGATCACCGATCATCCGGACAGACGAGAACCGCCACCATCCGAAACCCGGATGATGGCGGTCTGTGAGGGGGTGATGGTGGAGCTGAGGGGAATCGAACCCCTGACCTTCTCGATGCGAACGAGACGCGCTACCAACTGCGCTACAGCCCCATGCCTGCCCGCCTTCCGGCGGGCAGGAAGAACCATATCAGCCGCTATTCACCGGCCGCACGGCGGTAGGCACTCGCCCCCGGCTTGGCGTCCACGACGAGGCCGTCCTCCTCCTCGTCGACGTCCACGAGCTGCGTTCCCGCAGGCAGCGGCGGCGGCGGGGCCGGCTGCAGGCGCGGCAGGGCGGACTCCACCTCGTCCGCGGCGGGGTCCTCGTCGTCGTCGGAACGGGCCGTGCGCCGGCGGGCGGGCAGGACGCCGATGGGCTCGCCGGTGCCCCGCACGCGCTCGGGCGTGACGTCGTCGGTGGTCCAGGCCTCGTCGTCGGACTCGTCGTCGGACCGGTCCTCGCCCGCGGCCGAGACGTCGGACTCGTCGTAGTCGTAGTAACCGCCGTAGCCGTCGTCCTGCGCCTGCGCGGCGGCCTCCTTGCCGCGACGGGCCCAGTCGTCGAGCTCGGGGTCGTCGGCCGCGGAGGGGCGCCGCGTGCCCGCCATCCGCGCGGCCCGGCGCTCCCGGATCGCCTCCTCCATGCGGACCTGGCGGCGCAGGTACACCAGGTAGCCGACGAGCGAGACGTCGATCAGCGCGTGCGGCCACCACAGCGCGGGCAGCGCGATCGCGGCGATCAGCGCGGTGGCCACCGCGCCGACCAGCAGGCCGATGACGACGCGCTGGCGGAACGTGTAGCGGGCGCGCGCGGTGAGCGCGGCCGCCTCGGCGTCGAACCCGCCGCGGCCGGGACGGTAGCGGGCGGGCGGGCGCTGCCACTCGCGCTCCTCCGCGTCGCCGGGGCGCTCGGCTGGATCGGCGCGGCGCGATCCCGCGGGCTCCCCGTCGTGCGCGTCGAGCTCGAGCTCGCCGTCGACGTCCCGGTCCTCATCCCGGTCGGTGTCGCCGTGGTCCGGGCGGGCGTGGACGTCCTCCTCCGCCCGGGCCGCCGGGACCCGTGCCGCCGCGGCCTGGGCGGGCTCGGGGCGCGTCGTGGCGGCACGTGCCGCCCGGGACTCCGTCGGGGTATCGGACTCGTCCATCTGGTCCACCTCCTGGATCCGGTGCCGCACCGGCCGTGCGAGCACCCGGCCGGCGAGAGCGGCCTCGCTGGGCCGGGCCACCTCCTGCTGGCGCCGCGCGACCGCCGGAACGAGGATGAGCAGCCAGACCACCACGAGGCCCACGAAGATCAGAGAGCTGGGCACGGCTGCTTCCTCCCCCCGAACGGCGCAGTCGAAACGTTGTCCTGTGCCACGCCCCCGCGAAGATCACCTCGCGAGAACCGCCGCAGAGATCACGCCCGGACCTTCACGGTAGTGAGCCCGAACGCGGGATCCCGGAAGCGACGCGCCGTAGTCACCCGGATCTCCCACGATTCCACCGGGACGGGGGTGACGGATGGTGCACGAGTGGGTGCGGCCCGTGAATACCGAACGTGATGCAACCGTGATCATCCGAGATCCCCGCAGGGACCCTCAGACGCGCGAGGCACGCCCTTCGGCGACGAGCCGCGCGGCGAGGCCGCCGTGCGGGAGCTCCTCGACGGTCTGGGCGAAGCAGAGATGGTCCCGCCACGCCCCGTCGACGTCGAGGTAGCGCCGGAAGAGCCCCTCCTGCCGGAACCCGAGCTTCGCCAGCACCCGCAGGCTCGCGCCGTTCTCCGGGCGGACGGTGGCCTCGATCCGGTGCAGCCCGACGGCGGTGAAGCAGTGGTCGACGACCATCGCGACGGCCGCCGTCGTCACCCCGCCGCCATTGACCCGGGCGTCGCACCAGTAGCCGACGTAGGCCGACAGCAGGGGTTCGCGCACGACGTTGCCGACCATCACCTGCCCCACCAGCCGGCCGTCGAGCAGGATCGCGAAGGGCAGGGCCGCGCCCCGGCGGGCGGCGCCGCGCAGCAGCCACCAGCGCCCGGGCCACTCCACGGGGGCGTTGCGCCGGGCCCAGCCACCGGGCGTGGTGGGCTCCCAGGGTGTGAGGTGCTGCTCGTCCCGCAGCCGGATCTCCGACCAGGCCGACCCGTCGGAGAGCCTGACCCCCCGCAGCGTGACCACGCCGGCGGGCACCCGCAGTGGACCGAGCCCGGCGGGCCAGCCCGGATGCCGGCCGACGTTCTCCTGCAGGCCGTGGCGCGGGTCGGGCCGGCTGTGTGCCACCTGCCGGCCCGTCAACGACGCGACGAGAGCAGGGCGACGTCCACGCGCTCGTCGACGGTCGCGTCGGTGACGTCCTCCCCCACGACGATCAGGCCGTTGGCCTCGGCCAGGGAGGACAGCAGATGGGTGCCCGCGACGGCGAGGGGCTGCACGAGGTAGTCCCCCGTCGCCTGCTCGCGCAGCAGCCGTCCGCGCAGGTAGGAGCGTCGGCCCTTGGGCGAGGAGATCGGCGAGGTGAGGCGCGCGGAGACCGCCTTGCGGTGGGGCTCGGCGCCCAGCCCCACCCGGATCACCGGGCGGACCAGGACCTCGAAGAGGACGAGCGCGGTGGCCGGGTGGGCCGGGAACAGGAAGGTGGGCACGGCGTCGTCGCCCAGCCGGACGAACGCCTGCGACGAGCCGGGGTGCATCGCCACCCGGGTCGCGTCGATCTCGCCCAGCCCGGCGAACGCCGCCTTGGCCTCGGCGCCGGCGTTCCCGCCCGCCCCACCGGCCACGACGATGATCTCGCTGACGGGCAGCAGGTCCTCCACGGCCGCGCGCAGCTCCCGGGCGTCGCAGCGGACGGTCCGGGCCCGCGCGGTCTCCGCGCCGCACTCCCGGGCGGCCGCGGTGAGGGCGTGCGAGCAGATGTCCGGCACCTGCCCGTTCGACGGCGGGCGCGCCACGTCGACGAGCTCGTCCCCGACCGAGATGACCGAGACGCGCGGGCGCGGGTGCACGAGCAGCTTGTCCCGGCCGGCGGCCGCGAGCAGCGCGACCTGGGCCGCGCCGACGATCGCGTCCCGGCGCACGGCGACGTCGCCGGGCTGGACGTCCTCGCCGACCCGGCGCACGAAGGACGCCGAGGGCACGCCGCGGAAGACCTGCAGGCGGGCCGAGCCGCCGTCGGTGTTGTCCAGCGGCACGACGGCGTCCGCGAGGGTGGGCAGCGGCGCCCCGGCCATGACCCGCACGGCCTGGCCGGGCTGCAGGCGCAGCGGCTGGCGCGATCCCGCCGGGATCTCCCCCACGACCGGGATGCTCACGGGCTCCGCCTCCACGGCACCCGAGAGGTCCACGCTCCGCACGGCGTACCCGTCGATCGCGGCCTGGTCGAAACCGGGCATCGGCCGCGCCGTCACGACCTCCTCCGCGCTGCGCAGGCCCTGCGCGTCCGAGATCGCCACCCTGACCGGGGCGGGCCGGACCGCGATCTCCAGGACCCGGCGGAGCTGCTCGTCGACCGTCCGCACCCTCGCTAACCCTCCAGACGCGCGGCGAGCCAGCTGCGCAGATCGTCACCGTAGTCCGGATGCCGCAGCGCAAAGTCGACGAACGCGCGGGCGTAGCCGCCCGGATTGCCGAGATCGTGCCGCCCGCCCCGGTGGACGACGACGTGCACGGGGTGTCCCTCGTCGATCAGCAGCTGGACCGCGTCGGTGAGCTGCAGCTCGCCGCCGCTGCCCGGGGTGATCCGGCGGAGCGCGTCGAAGATCGCGCGGTCCAGCACGTACCGGCCGGCCGCGGCGTAGGTCGACGGCGCCTCCTCCGCGGAGGGCTTCTCGACCATCCCGTGGACCTGCTTGACGTCCGGGTCGTCGGTGTCGGAGACGTCGAAGACGCCGTAGGGCGAGATCTGCGCCTTGGGGACGTCGAAGGCGCACAGCACGCTGCCGCCCTTCTCCGCCCGCACCTGCGCCATCCGGCCGAGCACCCCCGTCGGCAGGACGAGGTCGTCCGGCAGCAGCACGGCGATGGCCTGCTCGTCGTCCGCGAGGGCCTGCTCGGCCTGCGCGACGGCGTGCCCCAGCCCGAGCGGCTCGTACTGGTAGACGGTCTTCACCGCCAGCAGCGACGGCGCCCGGCGGACCGCGGCGAGCTGGGCGGTCTTGCCCTTCTCCGCGAGGTTCTTCTCGAGCTCCGGCGCCGGTTCGAAGTACGCGGCCACGGACTCCTTGCCGGGTGAGGTCACGATCAGCAGCTGCTCGGCGCCGGCCTCGGCGGCCTCCGCGGCGACGAGCTCGATGCCCGGCGTGTCGACCACGGGCAGGAGCTCCTTGGGCACGGACTTGGTGGCCGGCAGGAACCGGGTGCCCAGTCCCGCGGCCGGAACCACGGCCGAGCGGATGTCGGAGGGCGCGCTCATGGTCGGCGAGCCTATCGGCGCCACGGGCACCGACGTGCCACGGCACGCTCGACAGGGTGAGGATGTCGACGAGGATCGACGCGAAGTCCACCCCGTGGTGGCATCGGGAGGGCGGCCCATGACCGACGGATCGGGTGACAAGACCCACAGTCGGCCCCTCGACGACCGCAAGGCGGAGCTCCGACGACGGTTGGTGGCGGCCCGTCGCGCCCTCCCCCCGGAGACCCGCGCGGCCCATGCCGAGGCGCTGCGCCCGCGCGTGCTGGCGCTCGCCGCGGGCGCCGGGGAGACCGTCTGCGCCTACCTCCCGATCGGCTCCGAACCAGGCTCCGCCGCCCTCCTCGACGCGTTGCGGGCCGGGGGGCACGAGGTACTGGTGCCGGTCGTCCCGCCCGCGCCCGGCCCGCTGGACTGGGGGCGCTACACCGGCCCGGACGACGTCGGCGCAGGTCCGCTGGGTCTGCGCGAGCCGCTCGGCCCCCGGCTCGGGGTCGGCGCGATCGGTCGCGCCGCGCTCGTCCTGCTGCCGGGTCTGGCCGCGGACCCGAGTGGCGTCCGGCTCGGCCGGGGCGGCGGCTACTACGACCGGACCCTGCCCGGGGCGCGGCCGGGGACCCCGCTCGCCGTCCTGCTGCACGAGGGCGAGCTGGTCGACGCTCTCCCGGCGGACACCTACGATGTGTTCGTGACGGCGGCAGTACTGCCGGTTCGCGGAACCGTTCCGCTGGGGAACATCCACTGACCCGGGCGGGTTATGCTGGCACTCGCCGTCTCGGAGTGCCAGTTCCCGGAGGATCCCGTGCCCACCTACCAGTACGCCTGCACCGCCTGCGACCACAGGTTCGAGGCGGTCCAGTCCTTCTCCGACGATGCGCTGTCGGTGTGTCCGGAGTGCGGCGGGAAGCTCCGCAAGGTCTTCTCCTCCGTCGGCATCGTCTTCAAGGGCAGCGGCTTCTACCGCACCGACAGCCGGGCCGGGGCCGTCCCCGCGGGCTCCTCGAGCTCGGACTCGTCCGGCAGCTCGTCGGACGGCTCGTCGTCGAAGTCCGAGTCGAAGTCCGAGTCGAAGTCCTCGTCGAGCTCGACGTCGTCGGACACGAAGTCCGCCAGCACCTCGAGCTCCCCCGCCGCCGCGGCATCCTGACACGCCCTCCCGTCGCCCCCGCGGCGGAACGTGCCGGACACCCGGAGTTGTCCACAGGGCCTCTCCACGATCCACAGGCCCGCCGCTCACCCGTGCGCAGCACCGTCGTCCCCCTAGCCTTCGAAAATCGAGGCGCAGGGGGTTGTGGTGGACGAACGGGTGGGCGGGATCGCGCCGCGCTGGCGGCAGCGGGCCGGTGAACTCCTGCACAGTCCGGGTTGGCGGCGGAGGGCGCTGCTCCGCCGTGGCCTCGCCCTCGTGCTGCTCGTGCTGGCCGGGATCCTCGCGCTGACCCCCGCCAGGCCCGGCGTCGACGTCGTCGTGGCCGGGCGGGACCTCCCGCCGGGCGCCACGATCTCCGCCGCGGACGTGGTCCTGCGCAGCTGGCCCGCCGATCTCGTGCCGGGCGGGGCGCTACGCGCCACGGCCGACGTCGACGGGCGGGTGCTGGCCGGCGCGGCCCGCGCCGGGGAACCCCTCACGGACCTGCGCCTCGCCGGGCCCGCGCTCGCGGCCGGCGCGACCGGGCTACCGGACGCGACGGGAGTCCCCGTGCGACTGGCGGATCCGGACGTCGCGGCCCTGCTCGGGCCGGGGAGCCGGGTGGACGTCGTCACCACGGCCGCGGACGGCGCCGAAGCGGTTCTGCTCGCCGCCGATGCGGTGGTGCTCACGGTCCTGGCGGACGACGGGCGCGGCGCCGCAGGTCGCGGCCGTCTCGTGCTCGTGGCGCTGCCGAGGGAGATCGCGACGCGCGTCGCCGCTGCGTCGCTCTCCGCTCAGGTGGCCGTTACCCTCCGATGATCGAGATCATCCGAGGGGGATGCACATGCTCAAGGGGTTCAAGGACTTCGTCCTGCGCGGCAACGTCGTCGACCTGGCCGTCGCGGTCGTCGTCGGTGCGGCGTTCTCGGCGATCGTCACCGCGTTCACCGCCGGCATCATCCAGCCCCTGGTCAACGCGATCACGCCGCCGTCGAGCCCGGGCCTCGGCCTCCAACTGGTCCCCGGCAAGCCCCGCGCGTACATCGACTTCGCCGCGGTCATCACCGCCGCGATCAACTTCCTCATCGTCGCCGCGGTCGTCTACTTCGTGATCGTGATGCCGCTCAACGCGCTCAAGAACCGGCGCAAGCGGGGCGAGGAGCCGGGCCCGGCCGAGCCGACGGACGTCGAGCTGCTCGCCGAGATCCGGGACCTTCTCCGGGCGCAGGCCGCGACGGACGGGGACGGCAGGCACCAGGCGTGACCTGAGGGCGCGGTCAGTCCGTGTCGACGTGATGCGGCGGCCGGTTGGCCTTCAACCACTCCTCGTCCGCCCGTTCGGCCCCGGGGCGCTCCGAGGCGTCGTCCGCCAGTTCGTCCCGGGTCACCGACGGCAGCGCGTCTCCGAAGATCTCGTCCAGCTTGCGGCGCATCTGATGCGGCAGTTCTGCCATCTCTCCATGGTGCCGTATCCGCCGGGCCGGGCGATTCGGTGCCACCATGGTCCTCAGTGGCCCGACCGGCGGGCTGACGAGACCGAGGGACGCCATGGGATTCCTGGACAAGGTGAAGGAGATCGCGGACACCGCCATCGAGAAGGCGGGTCCGTACGCGGAGAAGGCCAGGGAGAAGGCCGGCCCGTACATGGACAAGGCCGCGGAGAAGGCCGGGCCGTACGCCGAGAAGGCCAAGCCCTACGCGGAGAAGGCGGCCGTCAAGGCCAAGGAGGGCCTCGGCAAGGCCGCCGAGAAGGCGGACAAGGCCACCGGCGGCAAGTACAGCGAGCAGATCGGCACGGTGAAGGGCAAGGTCGGCGAGGTGCTGGACCGCGGCACCACCGGTGCAGCGGACCCAGCCCCGAACGTGGGGTCGCCGTCGGGGGGCCCGACGCCCGCCGCGCCGACCGGGACCACCGGCACCGCGGACACCCCGACGTCCACGGGGACGCCGATCACGCCCTCCGCCCCGGCCGCGGGTCTCGACGACACCGACGAGGGCACGAAGGCCTGATCCGAGGTCCCGGCTGCAGCGTCGCGGCCGGGATCAGTCCTCGGCGAGGCCGGAGAGCTCGCCGATCACGTGCGCCACCAGGGGGCTGAGCGTCGCCATGCCGTCGCGGACCGCGGCGCGTGAGGACGCCAGGTTCACCACCAGCGTGCTGCCCGAGACGCCGACGAGCCCACGGGACAGACCCGCGTCGACCGCACCCGCGGCCAGCCCGGACGCCCGGATCGCCTCGGCGATCCCGGGGATCGGCCGGTCGAGGACGCCCGCGGTCGCGTCGGCGGTGACGGCCCGCGGGGACACGCCGGTGCCTCCGACGGTGATCACCAGGTCCACGCCGCCGATCACGGCCGTGTTCAGCGCGTTGCGGATCGCGACGGCCTCTCCGGGGACGACGACGACGGCGTCGACGACGAGGCCGGCCTCCTCGAGCAGTTCCTTGACCAGCGGGCCCGTGGCGTCCTGACGTTCGCCGTGGCTCACCCGGTCGTCGACGATCACCACGAGGGCACGGCCGATCTGCGGTGGCGCCATCTCCATGTGCTCACCGTAGTGGGGCGTGGACCGGAGCACGGCGGGGGGCCGCGCCGACGCTGGGAGGGGGTTCCGGCGCCGACGCGGCCCTTGCGAGTCCCGGCGCGCGGGGCACCACGTTCCGGGACGGGCCGAACACCATCATGTTCCCGGTGCGCGCGTCAACGAAACCCGAGGGAGACCGGTCCGAACCGGACGGTCACCCGGTCCGGCCCTCCAAAGTGACCTGGACCTGACGGGCGCCGAGGAACAGCGTGACGACGTCCCCCGGGGCGTGGTCGCGGACAGCCGCGACGAGCTCGTCGGAGTCCGTGACCACGCGGTCGTCGATCCTGGTCACGACGTCGCCGGGGCGGATCCCGGCCCGCTCCGCGGGTCCGCCGGGGTTCACCTGACCGACGACCGCGCCGCCCGTCGCGGGGACGCCGACGCTGGTCAGGCTCAGCCCGAGCGCGGGCCGCGTCGCCTTGCCCGTGCGCTCCAGCTCGTCCGCGACGCGCTTGGCCTGGTTGATCGGGATCGAGAAGCCGACGCCGATCGAGCCGCCCTGCGCGCCGCCGGTGCTCGCGATCGCCGAGTTGATCCCGACGACCCTGCCCTGGACGTCGACGAGCGGGCCGCCGGAGTTGCCCGGGTTGATCGCGGCGTCGGTTTGCACGGCGTTGAGGACCGTCGCGTCGCCGCCGGTTTCGCCGCCGACGCTCACCGCCCGGTCGAGCGCGCTGACGATGCCGGTCGTGACGGTCCCGCCGAGCCCGAGGGGCGACCCGATTGCGACGACCTGCTGCCCGACCCGCAGTGAGTCCGAGTTGCCGAGCTCGATCGGCACGAGGCCGGTGGCGCCGTCCGCCCGAACGACGGCGATGTCCGAGCTGGGATCGGTGCCGATGACGCGGACCGGCACCGCCCGGCCGTCCTGCAGCACGGCGGTGACCGTCGCCCCGGCCGCGGCGCCCTGGACGACGTGGTTGTTGGTGAGGATCAGCCCGTCGGCGCTGAGCACCATGCCGGAGCCCTCGCCCTCCGTGCCGCGGCTGCCGGCTCCCTGGCCGTCGACCTTCAGCTGGACCACGCTCGGCAACGCCTTCGCCGCGACGGCCTCGATCGGCCCTTCGGACGGGTCGACCTGCGGCAGGGGCACGCTCAACACGCCCCGGTCGCCCCCGTCGCCGCGGCTTGCGAGGGCGTAGCCGATGCCGCCCCCCACGGCCCCGGCGAGCAGCGCGATCGCCAGCGCCCCGACGAGCGGGACGAGCCAGGCGGGACGGGAGCGGCCGTCCTGCAGGCGGTGGTCCGGGGGCCGGGGGTCGTCCGCGAGGGCGTGCGCCGGTTCGCGATCCGCCGGCGCGGCCTCGGCCTCGGTCCTCCCTGTGGACTCCCGGGACGCCGCGGACGGGACCGCGGGCTCCGCGGACGGGACCGCGATACCTCCCGGCGGGGTCGGCGCCTCGGCCGCCCGGGCCTCGGCCTCCGCCGCCGATGACCCCGGCCCGGGTTCCGCGGCGAGCGGGACGCCCGGTGCCGGCGTCCCGGGAGCCGGGGTGTTCGCGACCGGCGTCCCCCACGCCGGACTCCGCGGGGGCACACCCTCCACGGCAGGAGCCCCTTCCCCCGGCGTGCGCGGGGCTTCACCGGACCCGGGCGTCCCGCCGATTGGCTCGTGCTCGCGAAGGGGGTCGGGGGCGGCGCCGCCGCGGGCATCCGTCATGTGCTCTCCGTGTCCGGATCCGGGGGCCGGCGGACCCGGCCCGGAGGTGTCAGGAGGGTATGGCCAACCCGGGCCGACCGCTCGGCCACCCACCGACAACAAAGCTTGTCTTGACAGTTGTATTCGTCGGTGGCACGGTCGTCGACGTGCAGGAGACGGCGGTGATCGCGGACCCGGCCGCGGCGGCGGTGGCGTTGGACCCCGTCCGGGCGCGGCTGCTCCGCGAGCTCGCGGAGCCCGCGTCGGCCACCACGCTGAGCCTGAAAGTGGGCCTGACCAGGCAGAAGGTGAACTACCACCTGCGCGCGCTGGAGGCGCACGGCCTCGTCGAACTCGTCGAGGAGCGGCGCAAGGGCAACATGACCGAGCGTGTGATGCGGGCCTCGGCCGGCGCCTATGTGATCTCGCCCGAGGCGTGGGCCCTGGTCGCCCCGGATCCCGCCCGCGCGCCGGACCGGCTGTCCGCGCAGTGGCTCCTCGCGGTCGCCGCGCGGCTTCTGCGGGACGTGGGCACGCTGATCCTCGCCGGCACCCGGGCCCATAAGCGGGTCGCCACGTTCGCCCTGGACGCCGAGGTGCGGTTCGCCTCCGCGGCGGACCGCGCGGCGTTCACTCGGGAGCTGACGGACGCCGTCGGCGGCCTCGTCGCGCGCTACCACGACCAGGGGGCCGAAGGCGGCCGCCGGCACCGCGTCGTCGTCGCCCTCCATCCCTCGATGACCCCGGAGGACCCGGATGCCACGTGAGTTCGAGATCCGCCGCGAGGTCGCGCTCCCGGCCACTCCTGAACAGGTGTGGGCCGCGATCTCCACACCCGACGGGCTCGCGGGCTGGTTCATGCCGATGGACGTGCGCAGGGACGCCACGGTGGAGGTCGACAGGGCGCCGGAGCGGCTGAAGTGCCGCGCCGGGACGGACGCGTTCGAGTACGTGATCGAGGGCCGGGACGGCACGACCGTCCTGCGGTTCGTCCACAGCGGGGTCCTCGGCGACGACTGGGACGACGAGTTCGAGGGCATGACGGCCCTCGGCTGGAGCATGTACCTGCACAGCCTCGGCCAGTACCTCCGCCACTTCGCCGGCCGCCCGGCCCTCTACGCCGACGCGGACGCCCCCGCGGACCCGGCCGTCTGGCCCCGCATCCGCGCCGCCCTGGACGTCGCCGCCGTCGGCGATCCCGTCCACCTCGAGCTCGACGGCCGGGTCCTCGACGGCGAGATCGACTACCTGACGGACCGATACGTCGGCCTCCGCACCGGCGACGCGCTCGTCCGCTTCCACGAACGGTCCGCGATCGGCCTGCCGGTCGCGGTCGGGCACCACCACTTCGGCCCCGGCGAGACCGCCGGGGCCCTCACCGAGGCCTGGCGGGACTGGCTCGCTGCCGTCGCCCGAGAGGACCATCCATGACCGCCCCCGCGCAGAAGATCACCCCGTTCCTGATGTTCACCGGTGCCGCGGAGGAGGCGATGACCTTCTACACCTCGCTCTTCGACGACGGCGAGATCCTCGAGATCGAGCGCTGCGGCCTCGGCGAGCCCGGCGCGGAGGGCAGCGTCCGGCAGGCGCGGATGGTCGTCGCCGGCCAGCAGGTGATCTGCGTGGACAGTGCGATGTCGCACGACTTCACGTTCACGCCGTCGGTCTCGCTGTTCGTCCGCTGCGACTCCACGGACGAGCAGGAGCGCCTCTGGAAGGCCTCTCGGACGGCGGCGCGCCGCTGATGCCGTTGGGCGACCACGGGTTCGGCTCCTTCGGCTGGACCAACGACCGGTTCGGGGTCTCCTGGCAGCTCGCCCTGGCCTGAGGTCGGGCTAGGCCGGCCGCCGCCCGGGCAGCCGCAGGCTCAGCAATGCACCGCCCTCCGGCGCCCGCGCTGCCCACACCGCCCCGCCGTGCCGCACCGCCACCTGCCGGACGATCGCCAGGCCGAGCCCGGAGCCGGGCATCGTCCGCGAGGTGTCGGCGCGGTAGAAGCGGTCGAACACCCGCGGCAGGTCCTCGTCCGCGATGCCGGGGCCGGAGTCCGCGACCTCCAGGACGACCGTCCACTCGTCGACCGGGACCATCGAGACTCGCACGGTGCCGCCCGGCGTGCTCCACTTCACCCCGTTGTCCAGCAGGTTCAGCACCGCGCGCTCCAGCGCCGTCGAGTCCCCGATGAGGGTCCAGGGCATCAGGTGCACGTCGAAGGTGACGTCCGTGGTGGCCCGGCGGCGGGCGCGTTCGAGGGCCCGGTCCACGACGTCGGTGAACTCGACGGGCTCGATCATCACCATCTGGGGGTCGTCGCGCGCGAGCTCGACGAGGTCCCCGACCAGCTGGGTCAGCTCCTCGACCTGCCCGCGGACGTCGTCGACCATCTCCCGGCGGTCCTGCTCCGGCAGGTCCGGGGCGCCGGGCCGGGCCGCCGCGGCGAGCAGCTCGAGGTTGGTGCGCAAGGAGGTGAGCGGGGTCCGCAGCTCGTGTCCGGCGTCCGCGACGAGCCGGCGTTGCTGTTCCTGCGACGACGCGAGCGCGCCGAGCATCTCGTTGAAGCTGACGGTGAGCCTGGCCAGCTCGTCCGAGCCGGAGACACGGATGGGCCGCAGGTCCCCGGTGGACGCGACGCGCTCGGCGGCGGTCGTGAGGCGTTGTACCGGGCGCAGCCCCGCACGGGCGACGGCGACGCCCAGCGCGGCCGCCAGCACGATGCCGACCCCGCCGATCACGGGCAGGGCGATCGCGAGCTTCGCCAGGACCTGCTGGGTGGGCTCGAGCTTCTGCGCCATGACCAGGGCGCGGCCCGGACCCGCGGCGACCGCGACGACCTCGTAGTCCCCGGCCGTCCGCACCGAGTAGGGCCTGACCCCCTGCGCGACCTCGAGCTCCGTCTGGCTCAGCGGTGGCGAGGACGCACGCGCCTCCGCGGACTGCGCGAGGCCCGACGAGTAGAACAGCGCGATCCGGATGTCCCCGGCGCCGAGCACCTCGGGCGAGGTGGTGGCGAGCTGCTCCGGATCCGCCAGCGCGCTCTGCGCGGCGGCCGTGGCCCGCTGCAGCAGGTTGTCGTCGAGCGTCTCGAAGATGCTCTGCCGGACGATCAGGAAGACCGCCGTGGACACGAGCACCACCACACCCGCGGCGACCCCGGCGGCGAGGATCCCGATCCGGGCGCGCAGGCTGAAGCGGTCCAGGCGCTGGGAGCGGCCGTGCGGATGATCCTGGTCGGTGCGGTGCTCGGCGGGACCGGCAGCCGTCACGGCGGGGACTCCCGCAGCACGTAGCCGACGCCCCGGACGGTGTGGATCAGCCGGGGCTCGCCGTCGGCCTCGGTCTTGCGGCGCAGGTAGCCGATGTAGACCTCCAGCGCGTTGCCGGTGGTCGGGAAGTCGTAGCCCCACACCTGCTCGAGGATCTGCGCCCGGCTCAGCACCCGGCGGGGGTTGGTGAGCAGCAGCTCCAGCAGCGAGAACTCGGTCCGGGTGAGGCTGATCCGGCGCTCGCCGCGGCGGACCTCGCGGGTGTCCGGGTCCAGCGAGAGGTCCGCGAACTCCAGCGGCTTGCTCAGCCCGGCCGCGGCCGCGGCGATGTCGTCGACGGAGCGGCGGCGCAGCAGCGCGCGGAGCCGGGCGAGCAGCTCCTCGAGGGCGAAGGGCTTGGGCAGGTAGTCGTCCGCGCCGGCGTCCAGGCCGGCGACCCGGTCCGACACGGCGTCCCGCGCGGTGAGCACGAGGATCGGCAGCTCGTCGCCGGCCGCGCGCATGCGCCGGCACACCTCGAGACCGTCGAGGCGGGGCATCATCACGTCGAGCACCATCGCGTCGGGGCGCTGGGCCAGCAGCGAGTCCAGGGCCTGCTGGCCGTCGCTCGCCAGCTCCACCTGGTAGCCGTTGAACGCGAGCGAACGGCGCAGGGACTCGCGCACCGCACGGTCGTCGTCGACGACGAGGATTCGCATGCGGCCAGTCTCTACCGACCTTCTGAGACGGGCCTGAGAACCCCCCGTGGTCACATCGCGAGACGGGTCACTCGTCGAAGCTGGCGTAGTAGGCGCCGGCGATGTCGTCGTCCCCGTGGCCGCGGTCGGCGGCGCGGTGGAAGCGCTCGAGGGCGGCCGGGGCGAGATCCAGCCGGACGCCCGCGTCCAGCGCAGCCCCGGTGATCAGGCCGAGGTCCTTCGCGCCGTTGCGCACGGTGAAGCTCGCGCTCATGTCTCCGGTCAGGATCGCCTCGGCCTTCACCCGCAGGTAGGGCAGGTCCAGCGGGCCGCCCTCGACGGCGTCGAGGAACGCCTGCGGGTCCACACCGAGGCCCTTGGCCAGGGCGAGCGTCTCCCCCACCGCCGCGGTCAGCTCCAGCACCCAGTTGTTGGCGACGAGCTTGAGCCGGCTCGCCGTCGCCTCCTCGGCCTTCTCCCCCAGCCAGACGGTCCTGCTCCCCACGGCCTCGAAGACGGGGTCGAGCACCGCCCGAGCACTCGACGGTCCCGCCGCGAAGATCTGCAGCTGTCCTGCCTCGGCGGGACCCTTGGTCCCGAGCACCGGCGCGTCGACCGGCACCAGTTCGTGCTCCCTCGCGAACGCGACGAGATCGTTCAGTGGAGCGATTCCCACGGTCGTCATCTGGGCCCAGACCTGACCGGGCCGCAGACCCGCCGCCGCGGACCGCATGACGTCGAGCACGTGGGAGCCGTCGCCGAGCATCGTGACGACGACGTCCGCGCCCCGGACCGCATCCGCAGGGGCCTCCGCGAGCCGCGCCCCGTCGTCGACGAGGGGCCGGGCCTTGTCCGCGGTCCGGTTCCAGACGGTCAGCGGCAGGCCCGCGGCCAGGATGTTGCGCGCCATCCCGCTGCCCATGATCCCGGTGCCCAGCAGTGCGACGCTCGGTGTGTCGGTCATGGCTGCGACGCTAGTGTCCGCGGGCAGGGGCCGCCGCGCTCCGCGGGCGATACGGGCGGATCATCCGGTGCGGAAGTGTGTGATCTCGTGGGACGAACACCCGCTCACGGGCCGCGGCCACCGAGTCCTGGTTCACTGGATCGCGTGCCCGAATCCCTCCCCGCGGACTTCGCGTTCTCCAACCTGACGGGTCGGCCACCGGGTCCGGTCGTGTCGTTCCTGTCCCGCCTCCTGCCCGGGGTGCGCGACGTCCAGGCGCAGACCGCCCCCTACGCGCAGGCCTGGGCGGAGCACAATCCCGAGGCGCTCGTCGCCACCGGCCCACTGTGGGTGGTCCTCGGGGACTCGATGTCCCAGGGCATCGGCGCCAGCCGGTACGACCGCGGCTGGGTCGGGCAGCTCGCGCCGTCGCTGCCCGGCCACCGCTGCGTGAACCTGTCCATGAGCGGTGGCCGGATCCAGGACGTGCTGGATCTCCAGCTGCCCGCCATGGCGTCGCTCGGCGTGGAGCCGGCGCTCCTGACGGTGATGATCGGCACGAACGACCTGATGAGCCCGCCGCACCGGGGCGGCGCGGCCCGGCGGCTGAGCACGCTGCTGGACCGGCTCCCGCCCGGGACGATCATCGGCAACCAGCCCGGCCGGTACTCGGATGCACTCGAGTTCAACCGCCTGATCGACGAGGCGGTGGTCCACCGGGGCCAGGTCCTCGCCGAGTTCCGGGACCCGCGGATGCGGGGGTGGAAGGGCCGGCTCGCCGCCGACCACTTCCATCCCAACGACGCCGGCTACGCGGTGATGGCCGAGATCATCGGCGAGGCGCTCACCCGGCGCTGACCAGCGCGTCGTCGCCGACCTGGGAGCGTGCGCGGCGCTCCCACCAGCCGGCGAAGAGCGCGATCGCGCCCCCGAGGAAGGCGAGCCCGGCCGCGACGAAAGCCGGCGCCGTGTAGCCGAACCCGGCGGCGATCACCAGGCCGCCGAGCCAGGCGCCCATGGCGTTGGCCGCGTTGAACGCCATGTGCATCGCGCCGGAGGCCATGTGCGGCGCCTCTCCCGCCCCGTTGATGATGCGCAGCTGGATCCCCGGGATGGTGCCGAACACCGAGACCGCGAAGAGGAACAGCACGATCGCCGCGGTGACCCGGTTCTGCAGCGCGGGCACCAGCAGCAGCGCGAGCACGACGTCGAGGCCGAAGAACAGGACCACCGCGCGCACCGGGCCGCGGTCCGCGAGCCGCGCCCCGACCAGGTTGCCGACGGTCATGCCGATGCCGAACAGCGCGAGGATCAGCGTGACGGCGGCCGGGGAGTAACCGGCGACGTCGGTGAGCATCGGCGCGATGTAGCTGTAGACGGAGAACAGCGCCGCGCCGCCGACGATGCAGACCAGCAACGTGATCCACACCGGGAAGCGGCGGAGCGCCTTGATCTCCTCGATCAGCCGCGGCGCGGCCACCCCGCGCACGGCCGGCACCGCGAACGTCACCGCGGCGGCGGCGAGCAGCGCGATCAGCCCGACGACGCCGAACACCCATCGCCAGCCGACGATCTGCCCGAGCAGGGTGGACGCCGGGACCCCGAGGATGTTCGCGACCGTGAGCCCGGAGAACATCATCGCCATCGCCCGCGCCTGCTTCGACGGGTCCACCAGGCGGCCGGCGACGATCGCGCCGATGCCGAAGAAGGCGCCGTGCGGAAGGCCGGCGAGGAAGCGCGCGACCAGCATCCAGCCGTAGTCCGGGGCGATCGCGGAGAGCAGATGGGCCCCGCCGTAGACCGCGATGAGGACGACGAGCGCGGTGCGCCGCGGCAGCGTCGAGGCCGCCGCGATCAGCAGCGGGGCTCCGACGACGACACCGAGCGCGTACGCCGAGATCAACGTGCCCGCGTGCGGGATGCTCACCTGCAGGCCCGTCGCCGCCTCGGGCAGCAGGCCCATGATCGCGAACTCCCCGGTGCCGATCGCGAACGCCCCGAGCGCCAGTGCCAACAGTGCCCATCGGACGTGCGTCTTCGTCATCCGTAGTCCCCCCTTCCGCCTTTCCGATGCCGAATGTCCACGGTAAGCGCGGACGAGCGGCAACTCGGTGTCCGATCGATCACCCCCGCGCTAGGGTCCGGCAATGCAGAAGCCCCCGCCCGCGGACTCGCCGTTCTGGAAGCTCTTCCACCTCGCGACCCGGGTGAACCTGCTGCTGTTCCGGGCCACCAAGGGGAAGGTCGGCGGCCGGCTCGGATCGTCGCCCGTCCTCGTGCTGCACCACGTCGGCCGGAAGTCCGGCCAGGCGCGGGTCAGCCCGCTGAACTACCTCGACGACGCCGCGAACCTCGTTGTCGTGGCGTCGAAGGGCGGTACGGACGCCAACCCTGCCTGGTTCCACAACCTCATGGCGATGGACTCCACCGAGGTCGAGCTGCCGGGCGGGGAGAAGCGCCGGGTGCGGCCGCGGGTCGCGGAGGGCGAGGAGCGGGACGCCCTGTGGCCGCGGCTGGTGGAGATGTACAAGCCGTACGAGGAGTATGCGAGCTTCACCGAACGCCGGATCCCGGTGGTCGTGCTCGAGCCGGCCTGAGGGCGGCGGCTAGAGTGTCCTCGCACGCCCTCGTAGCTCAGGGGATAGAGCACCGCTCTCCTAACGCGAACCAGGCTCGCTTCCTGCCTGTGTGTTTCCCTCGGAACCCTCGATCACCAGCCCACCCGCTGCCACGTCGTGTCAGCGGGTGTCGGGCTGTCCCGGCCCTGATGTGCCCCAGATGTGCCCCGCCAGCCCGACCGGCGCGGAACTGTCGGCGCCGAGTGCTATCCCTGACTCCATGCCACCACTGAACCAGCGCGCCCTGGAGCCGCGGCCGTGAGTCAACGTCCAGGGTCTTGGCCTGCCGATCTTGACATCGTTCGCGATTCCTACGACCGCGTGGCTGACAACTACGTGGACATGGTGGCGACGACGAGCCTCGGCGACATCCGCGCCCAGCCTTGGCTCCGTGCCGCGATGGATGTCTTCGCCGACGCAGTCGGCGGTCTGGGCCCGGTGCTCGACGTCGGCTGCGGACCGGGCGCCGTCACCGCCTACCTGGCCGAACGCGGGCTCGACGTCTCGGGAGTGGACCTGTCACCCCGCATGATCGAGGACGCGCGTCGTCTCCATCCGGAGTGCACGTTCAGCGTCGGGTCGTCGACCGACCTCGATCTGGCCGAGGCGTCGTGGGGAGGGTTGCTGGGCTGGTGGTCGTTGTTCAACCTGCCTCGGCACGTCCTGCCGCAGGTGCTCTCGTCCTTCGCCAGAGCACTGGTACCAGGTGGTCAGCTGAT
>NZ_JAODNI010000120.1 GCF_025465255.1 Pseudonocardia sp. | reverse complement strand
GGTGGCGCGCCTCGCCGACCGGGCGGCGGCGGGCCCGCGCCCGACCCACGCCGGGCCGCTCGACGACCCGCTCCCGGATGCCGCCCCGGCGGACCGGCGACGGCCGCGTGCATCCCGGGATCCGCTGCGGCGCCGGCGAACCGGCCGGAGCGGGAACGGCACGGGGACCACGGCGCAATGGGATCACCGGCGCGAGGGCGCCGACCGCCGACTCCGGTCCGGGCACCGCCCGCCGGGCCGTCGGGTCCTGCCGCTCCGCCACTGCGCTGGGTGCCATCTCCGCGCCTCCCGTCCTCGTCCGCGCCGCTCACCGGCCGGATCTCGCACATCTGTTCGATCGAACGTCTGTGCGACGTTGTACCACCCCGTCGCCCCGGACGCGACGCTCCACGCCGGAGAATCTCGCGTGTCGTTCGAACATGTGTTTGGCGAACCGGCCGAAACGGGCTACGGTCTGTCACGATGCTCCGGCCGGCGACGGCGAGGTGCCGCGCCGAAGGCGCGGCACCCGGTCGGCCGGCAGGAGGCCCGGGCCGCGGTCCGGGGCCGGGAACGAGCCGGGCCGGGCACGAGGCCCGGGACGCAGACGAAGGAGGCGGCAGGGCAGATGGCACGGGACGAGTCCGGCAGCGGCGCGGGCCCCGGGAACGGTCGGGCCGGTGGCGTCGGTGCCGGGGCGAAGCCCGGGCAGGTGCGCGCCTTCCCCGATCCCCCCGCGGATCCGGTGGGCCTCACCCCCCGGCAGCGCAAGGTGCTCGAGGTGATCAGGGACTGGGTGGACCGTTTCGGCTACCCGCCCAGCGTGCGCGAGATCGGCGACGCCGTCGGCCTCACGTCCACCTCCTCGGTACATCACCAGCTGCGCACCCTCGAACGGAAGGGCTACCTGCGGCGTGATCCCAACCGGACCCGCGCCGTGGACGTCCGCAGCCCCGAGGACCTCGCCGACGTCGACTCCGGCACGGGCACCGAGGCGGACGTCGCGATGCGCTCCGCGCGTCCGTCGCCGGCCTACGTGCCGCTGCTCGGCAACATCGCCGCCGGTGGCCCCATCCTCGCCGAGCAGGCCGTGGAGAACGTCTTCCCGCTCCCCCGCGAGATCGTCGGCGAGGGCGAGCTGTTCCTGCTGAACGTGAAGGGGGACTCGATGATCGAGGCCGCCATCACGGACGGGGACTGGGTGGTTGTGCGTCAGCAGCCGGTCGCCGAGCAGGGCGAGATCGTGGCCGCGATGATCGACGGCGAGGCCACGGTGAAGACCCTGAAGCGGCGCGACGGGCACGTCTGGCTGATGCCGGCCAACTCCGCCTACGAGCCCATCCCCGGCGACGAGGCCAGCATCCTCGGCCGCGTCGTCGCGGTTCTGCGCCGGCTCTGAATTCGGTCTTCGCGCCTACCGGCCCGGTCACGGCTCCGGAATCGGGACTACCACGACGGGGTAGCGGGCGCTGCGCACCAGCGCCCCGGCCACGCTCCCGAGCAGCAACCGTCGCATGAACCGGTACCCGCGGGAGCCGACGACGAGCAGGTCCGTCCGCTCCGGCAGGTTCGCCAGCGTGTGGGCGACGTTGCGGCCGATCACGACGTCGACGAACGTGTCGATCTCGGCGGGGACCCGGGACACTCCCTTCTGCGCGGTCTTCTTGGCCTCGTGCACCGCGCCCGGATCCGTCGCGACCACGACGAACCGGAGCGCCGCGCCGGTCCGGCTCGCCAGGTGCACCGCCACGACGATGGCCTGGTCGGACTCGGCGGTCCCGTCGTAGGCCACCCCGATGCTGGCGACCCGCTTCTCGGCGAAATGCCGGTAGCCATGCGGGGCGATCGCGATCGGGCAGCGGGCCATCGGGAGCAGCCGCTGCACCGTCTTGCCCGGCGCGAGGCGGCCGACGAGACCGCCGGCCGTCGAACCGACAACCAGGACCGCGGCCCCGATGTCGTCGGCGTGGTCGACCAGCGCGGGTGCGGCCGGGCCGGGACCCAGCGGGGTGAACTCCACCTCGGCCGAGTCCCAGTCGCGGTCGATCACCGCGCGGGCGCGGTCGAAGCGCTCCCGCGCCACCGCCTCCGCCTTCTCCCGCCAGCGCGGGTCCCGGGCGATCGCCGAGAGCCCGATCCCGTCCGTCGGGTAGACCGTGGCGACGACGGCGGTGAGGCCGGTCAGTCGAGCCAGCTGGGCGCCGAGCACGAGCGCGTCGTGCCCGCCCGGCGTGTCCTCGTAGGCGGCCACGATCGGCACCTCGGCGCCCCTTCCCGCTCGTCGACCGCGTTCGGCCGCCTCGAAGGAACACTAGGCGGCGAGGGCCCGGACACGATCACGTCCGGCTGATCGGTAACGCGGACGTCACACGGAGGACCCGGCCCCGGACCATGAGCGCGATCAGCGGCGACGGTGGCCGTGCAGCGCCATCGCGGCGGCCCCGAGCGCGAGCAGCCCGATCGCGATCGCGCCGCCGATCACCGCCGGCTGCCACTCCGGGGTCCGTTCGGGCGGGACCACGACCGCCGGCGTCGCCGGCTCCGTGGCCGACGCCGTGGGGGCGGCGAGGGCGAGCGCCGCGGCCCCCGGGACCGCCCGGAGCTCCCCCTTGCCGAGCCCCCGCGTCTCCGATCCGGAGAGCAGCGTGCCATCGGGCAGGAACGCGAGCGCCTCGCCCTGGGGCTCGTCCGGCAGCGGGACCCGCATCGGCACCCCGTCCAGCGCGGCGACGACGTCCGCGGATCCCCGGGGCATCCGGTAGAGCCAGGCGTCGGTGTAGGTCCGCAGGGCGACGACCGAGCCGTCCGCGCTGGTCGCGCCGCCTGTGATCGTGTACGAGCCGAGGTCCCCGACGGGCCCGCCGGAGGAGTCCGATCGCGGGAGCACGACCGTCCCGACCCTGGTCAGCGGCGTCGGCCCGGGTTCGGCGAGCGGCCCGGCCGGGCGGTACACCCCGGCGGAGCCGAGCACCTCCTTGGTGACGATCACGGGCACGCCGTCCGCCCCGACGAGCACCGCCTCGGCGTCGTGCGCGCCGTCGGGATACGTCAGCCGGTGCAGCCGCGCCTCTCCGCGAGGTGGCACCGCGATCAGCGCGACCGTCTCCCGGCGGCGGTTGTTGTCCCCCGTGTCCGCGACCCAGAACGTGCCGTCCGGGCTCAGGGCGAGGTCCTCCGCGTCCAGCGGGTCGACGTCCGCGGTGCGCGTCTCGACGATGTCGCACGTGCTCGGGTCGAGGCGCTGCAGGCGCACCTCGCGTCCGCTGTCCGCCATCGCCCACACCTCACCCGACGGCGCGACGGCCAACCCGGACAGCTCGAGGAGCCGCGGGTCCTCGACCGTGCACCGGCTCACCGGATCCGCGGAGGCGGACCCGGTGCCGAGCACGCCGAACGCCAGGAGGACGAGCGCGACCACCGCGCCGCGCGCGGCGGGACGTGCGTTCACGTGCGGCTTCTCGACGGGCGGCGCGGGTCAGCCCCGGACCATGCGCCGCGGCTCGTTGTCCAGGGCGGGAGCGAGGGCGACGGCGGACCGGGGCGCCTCCCCCACCAGGTACGGCGCCGCGACCACGGCGAGCTCCGGCCCCACGCGCACGTGCAGCCGGGTGCCCTCGCCGACGTGCTCCAGTTCGAGCACCTCGGCCTCGGTGTGCAGCCGGGCGACGAGGCCGCCCTCTGTGTAGGGGACGAGCAGTTCCAGGTCCACCTCGGGGCGCGGCAGGCGCTCGGCGAGGCGGGCCTTGAGCTGCTCGATGCCGTCCCCACGGCTGGCGGAGACGAACACCGCGTCCGGCAGGAGGTGCCGCAGCCGCGCGAGCTGCAGGTCCCCGGCCGCGTCCACCTTGTTCACCACGAGCAGCTCCGACGGCATGGTGCCGCCGTGCGTCTCACCGATCTCCACCAGGACCTTGCGGACGGCGGCGATCTGGTCCTCGGGCAGCGGGTCCGAGGCGTCCACGACGTGCACGAGCAGGTCCGCCTGCGCGGACTCCTCGAGCGTCGACCGGAATGCCTCGACGAGCTGGTGGGGCAGGTGCCGCACGAACCCGACGGTGTCGGTGAGCGTGTAGGCCCGCCCGTCCGGCGTCTCGGCGCGCCGGGTGGTGGGGTCCAGGGTCGCGAACAGCGCGTCCTCGACCAGCACGCCGGCGTTCGTCAGGGCGTTGAGCAGGCTGGACTTGCCCCCGTTGGTGTACCCGACGATCGCGACGCCGGGGATCTCGGTCTTCCGGCGGCTGCCGCGCTGGGTGTCCCGGACACGGGACATCGCGCTGATCTCGCGGCGCAGCTTCGACATGCGGTTGCGGATCCGCCGCCGGTCCAGCTCGATCTTCGTCTCACCGGGGCCACGGCCACCGATCCCGACGCCGCCGGCGGCACGGCCACCGACCTGCCGGGACAGCGCCTCACCCCAGCCGCGCAGGCGCGGGAGGAGGTAGGACAGCTGGGCCAGCTCGACCTGCGCCTTGCCGTCCCGCGACCGGGCGTGCTGGGCGAAGATGTCCAGGATCAGCGCGGTCCGGTCGATTACCTTGACCTTGAGCTTCTCCTCCAGTTGGCGGAGCTGGCCGGGCGAGAGCTCGCCGTCGCAGATCACGGTGTCCGCCTCGGCCTGCTGCACGGCGAGCTTGAGCTCCTCTACCTTGCCGGAGCCGATGAACGTGGCCGGGTCCGGCGAGCTCCGTCGCTGCACGAGCCCGTCGAGCACCTCGGAGCCGGCGGTCTCGGCGAGCCGCGCGAGCTCCACGAGGGAGGCGTTGGCCTGCTCGGACGTGCCCTCCGTCCAGACCCCGACGAGGACGACCCGCTCCAGCCGCAGCTGCCGGTACTCGACCTCGGTGATGTCCGTGAGCTCGGTGGACAGGCCCGCGACGCGGCGGAGCGAGGTGCGCTCCTCCAGCTCCATGTCCCCGCGGGAGGGGTCGGAGCGCCGAGCGCCGAAGCGGGGGTCGGCGGTGAAGTCGGGCGAGGTGGTACGCGGTGTCGTGCTCAGGGGGGTTTCAGTCATCGTGACACCCAGTGTCCCACGTTCCGCGTGCCCTGTCCGCCCGTTTGGCGCTGCCTTGTCCGACGTCACCGGAGGGCTTCCCACCAGGACCGATCCAGCTCGCCGTGCGCGACCAGGACCGCCGGACCGTGCAGCACCGTGGAGGCGCCCCCGTCCCGGACGGTCACCCGCAGCCGCCCGCCGGGCGTCTCCACGGGCACCGTGCCGGACTCCCGCCCGGCCGCCCGCAGCGCCGCGACGACGGCCGCGACGGTGCCCGTCCCGCAGGAGCGGGTCTCCCCCACGCCGCGCTCGTGCACGCGCATCGCGACGCCGTCCACGCCGATCGGGGACACGAACTCGACGTTCACGCCGTTCGGGAACGCCGCCTCGTCGTGCAGGGGCGGCGAGATGAGGTCCAGTGCCGGGATGTCCGCTTCCGTGACGCAGGCGAGGTGCGGGTTGCCGACGTCGATCGCGACGCCGTCGAACTCCCGGCCCGCCACGAGCGCGGTGGACGGCTCCCCGACCCGCGCGCGCCCCATCTCGACGGACACCTCGCCGGCGGCGAAGGTGACGTCCTTGACCCCGGCGCGGGTACTGATCCGCAGCGGCCCCTCGCCCAGCCAGCCGGCCTGTTCGAGGTAGCGCGCGAACACCCGGACGCCGTTGCCGCACATCTCCGCGATGCTGCCGTCCGCGTTGCGGTAGTCCATGAACCACTCGACGCCGGCCTCGGGCGCCGGGCCCCCGGAGCCGAGCGCCGACCAGCGCACCACGCGCAGCACCCCGTCCGCGCCCAGGCCACGGTGGCGGTCGCACAGGGCGGCCACCCGCTGCGGCGTCAGCGCGAGCGCGCCCTGCGGGTCCGGCAGCACGACGAAGTCGTTCTGCGTCCCGTGGCCCTTGGTGAAGGCGATCCCGTCACTCACCCGACCAGCCTACGAGCCCGCGCCGACAGTTCCGGATCCGCGCCGTCGAGCCAGTGGACCCGGTGGTCCCGGCGGAACCAGGAACGCTGCCGGCGGACGAACCGGCGGGTGCGCCGCACGGTCTCCTCGGCGGCCGTGGCCCAGGGGTCGTCGGTACCGTCGTACTCGCCGTCGAACGCGGCCAGGACCTGCTGGTAACCGAGCGCCCGGGACGCGGTCCGACCCTCCCGCAGCCCGCGCCCGACCAGCGCCCGGGTCTCCTCGACCAGCCCGTCGGCCAGCATCCGGTCCACCCGCAGCGCCACCCGCTCGTCGAGCTCGGCGGTGTCCCGGTCCACGCCGAGCAGCACGGCGTCGTAGCGGGGCGGCCGCGTCCCGGGCAGGTTCGCGCTGAACGGGCGGCCCGTCAGCTCCACGACTTCCAGGGCCCGGACGATCCGGCGCCCGTTGCTCGGCAGCACGGCCTCGGCGGCCACCGGGTCCACCTGCGCGAGCCGTCGGTGCAGCGTCGGCGCACCGACCCGGGCCAGCTCGGTCTCCAGCCGCCCGCGGACCTGCGGGTCCGTCCCGGGGAACTCCAGCTCGTCGACGACCGCCTGGACGTAGAGCCCGGACCCGCCGACCAGCACCGGGGTGCGGTCCGCGGCCAGCAGCCGCTCGATCACCGCCCGCGCCTCGCGCTGGTAGACGGCGACGGACGCGGTCTCGGTGACGTCCAGGACGTCGAGCTGGTGGTGCGGGATCCCGCGGCGCTCGGGCACGCTCAGCTTCGCGGTGCCCACGTCCATCCCGCGGTAGAGCTGCATGGCGTCCGCGTTGACGATCTCGCCGTCGAGGGACTCGGCGAGGTCGAGCGCGAGATCGGACTTGCCGGTGGCCGTCGGGCCGACGACGGCGACGAGCCGGGTCACGTCCACACAGCCACGTGGTAGGCCACGCCGAACGGCGCCGACGAGTGCAGCAGCTCGCCGCGCCGACCCTGCGGACACGCACCTGCCAGCACCTGCCAGGGCGCCCGGCCCGCGGCCCACAGCTCCGCCGCGACGGCCGGGTCCAGGGCCGCGAGCGCCGCGGCGTCCGCGGACTCGAGGGCCTTGGCCACGGCGTCGTCGAACGGCCCGGCGCGCTCGTCGAGATGGCCGGGCGCCTTGTCGGTGTGCGTCGCGGCCCCGTCCCCGACGATCAGCAGCCCGACCGGTCCGGGCGCCGCCGCGCACTCCGCGGCCAGGTCGGCACCGAGCCGCACGCACTCCTCCGGCCCGGCGTCCGGGGCGACGAGCTCGCCGCGGATCCGCACGGGAGCGCCGGTCGTGCCCGCGGCCCAGGCCGCGATCAGCAGGGGCAACGCGAGATCGGGATCCGGGGCGTCGGCCGGGGCGGTGGTGTCCAGCGGAACCTTGACGTCGACGCCGAACCCGGCGAACGTCCCGACCGCCTCCGGCCGGACGGTGCGCCGGCCCTCGGTGTCCGACCCGACGGCGATCCATTCGGGGGCGACCGCCGCGAGCCTGGCCGCCGCGGAGCGACAGGCCGCCCGCAGCTCCTCCGTCTCGGCCGCCGCGCCCGTGGCGAGCTCGGGGACGAGCAGTGGGGGTTGCGGCAGCACGACGACCATGGAGAGCACGGGTGCCGATCCTATCCGCCGGTCCGACGGTCACGCACCGTATACGACGAAGCCCGTAGCGTCACGAAGGGCGACTCTCCGGGCCGTCGGGCGCGACTCGTCGATGAGGATCTGCCGCTGGGAGGCACGTACGGGCGGCAACTGTTCCGCGTGACACGCCGAACTGTTTGAATTCCGGCACCGGCGGTCGCAGGTCGTGACCTGGCCGGAATGCGCACGGCCCCTCCGTCAGGCGGGGCGTCCACCGGACCTCGGTGGACAGGAACGAGGGAGGACGACGGTGTCGGACGAGCAGACCCCGGAGCGCACCGATCAGCCGGACGGGCCGGTGGCGTCGGCCCCGGACGGCGGCACGGACACCGATCGCAGAGAACAGGCGAGCACCGAGCAGGCGGCCGCGGAGCAGACGGGCGGTGACGAGGCGAGCGCCGGGAGCACGCTCTCACCGAGCCCCGAGCCGCCGGCCCCGGTAGCACCGCCGCCGGCAGCACCGGCCCCCGCGGCGCCCGCGCCCGGAC
>NZ_JAODNI010000119.1 GCF_025465255.1 Pseudonocardia sp. | reverse complement strand
GGTGGCGCGCGCGAGGCCACTCGGCAGGCGACGGAGGCCACTGCGCAGAACGCCCACGAGGTGCCCCGGACGACCCGGGCCAGTGGCACGCGCAAGGACAGCTGAACGCGCAACGGGTCTCGAACCGCCCCCCACCACGCCCCCGGGCCGCTCGCCGGGGGCCAGGTCGCCTACGCCGAGGACGCGCGTCTCTACGACGCCCGCACGTACCCGTTCGACGACGACGTCGGCCTGGGCTAGCGGCGTGGGGCTGTGACGCGGATGCAGCCCCGGCTGGGCCGGGTCACAGGATGCACAGGGCGGTGCACTTCCAGAGGTCGAGCTCGGCGAGCTCGAAGCGGGCGGCCAGCGCCCGCGGCCGCCCGAGCTCGACCAGGGCCGTGACCTCGAGGGCGCCTTCGTGGGGCTGCGCGGCGTGGAACCGGCGCAGGCTGATGGATCCGGCGCGGGCGCAGGCGGGTTCGATCTGCTTCAGGTAGGCGAGCACGCTGCGGTCGGCGTGCCGTCTGATCTGGGCAAGGCTGCGGCGCCCGACGGCTGCCTCCAGGATCGCCTGCAGCCCGCGGCGGGCGGCCGTGATCGCGGCCGCGTCCCGGGGGACGTCGCGGGTGAGCGGCCCGGCTTCCACCGGTGCGAGGGCCTCGGCCCGGTCCGGGGTGTGCCCGCAGGTCGGGCAGCCGTTCTGCGGCGCGTCCTCGAGCGGCGGTTCGATGTTCGACCGGGAGATCCGGAACGCGGGACCGCAGGCGCGCGTCGCGTGGTGGGCGGTCTGGGTGTGGGAGCTGGGCATGAGCGCTGTCCTCCGGGGTCGCGGCGGCCGGTGGCCGGCGCGTGCCCGCGGGGTGCGGGTCGGTGGGGCGCCGGCGGGACGGCGCTCCTGGCCGTGACCGGGTCGGCGGGCAGGGCTCGCCGGAGGCGATCGCGCAGCGACCGGAGCGCAGCGCAGGGCCTTGCGCGTCGAGCGGGGCGCGGGCACCGTCTCGTCGTCGGCGACCACGACCCCACCCGTTCGGCTGCGTCCAGCACCTGCGTGCGCAGCCCGGAAGGTCCGCGCGCCGGCAGAGCGAGCAGCCCGCCCTGCGGCGGGGACGAAGTTGTCCACAGATCTCGGGAAACGGGCCCTCGGCCCCGTGTCCGCGACCAGGCTCAGGTCATGCCTCAGACACCCCGAACCGAGCTCGCCTCTGACCCGCTCGCCCCGCTGACCTCGCACTCCCGCGCCTGGATCGCGCTCGCCGAGGCGGCCCGGACCATCTCGGACTTCAGCCGATCCCTGCTCCCGGGAGCAGCACACTGCACCCTCGGTGGCGTTGTCACCGGCGACGCCGTCCGCCTGGCCGCGCTGGCTCAGCGCCTCATCGCCGCGGCAATCGTCCTGGAGCGGACCTCCGGAGCGAGCTGGGACGAACTCGCCGACCCCCTCGGAATCACCGCCGCCGAGGCCCGCGAACAGTGGGAGCCGACCGTCGCGCAATGGGAGACCGACCTCGAGGCCGAGCGGGCGGCCTCACTCGCGCGCACCTCGTTGCTCCCGGTGGACTCGCCCGCGACCGCAGTCGAGCTCGACGACTGGGTCCGCCGGCACCGCGAGCCGGCCGACCTCGACGACCACCCGCACCCGGTGTCCGGGCAGCTACAGCGCATGGATCCGCTGCGCGAGCTCCTGCACCTCGCCGGGACGCGACGCGCGCTGATCGCCGCACACGACGACTCACCGCCAGAGGTGCTCCTGACCCGGCTAGCCGACCGCGAGCGCACTCTCATCGCGGCGGCGTCGCAGCCGTGACCGGCTGACCTTCACCCCGCCCGACTAATGGTGTCGACGTCGGCTCGCTGCCGCGCGAACACAGCCAGGGCACGCCCGAGCTCGTCCTGCGCCGGCCTGCCCGCCGTCGTGGCCGCCACCGTGGGGCGTTCCTCGTCGGGACAGGTCAGCGCGACAATCAGGACGGTCCCGGCGTTGGTCTCGGTCTCGAGCAGGTCGGCGAGCGCGGGGAAGCCGAGACCCCGGATCCGGGTCTCGATCGCGGCGAGCCGCACCCGGGCCGCGGTGAGGTCGCGGTCGTGGTCGGCGGCGATCGCGGCGCGCTGGTCGGCCTGGGCGTGGCCTCGACATCTCGTCAGGATTGCGCCGTCGGCATTACGCAAAGGCGCTCTTGCTGATCGCCTCGGCGCCTTCGACCAGGGTCCGCACGATTTCGGCGGCCGGCTTTACGTCGTCGATCAACGAGCAGGATTGTCCGCAGTAGAGCACCGCATAGTCGAGGTCGCCTTCGAAGCCTTCCATCGGCATGAAGACGCTGTACCGCGGTAGCTCGATGACCTGTCCACCCACAGGCATCTGCCCGGCGACCTGGCCCTCGCCTGGGCGCTGCCCGCTCGCCGGTGACCCGGCCGCCTCCCACTCCTCCACTGCCTTGTTCCGCAGCACTCGATGGGGGGCGTCAGACCACTCGAGATCGAACAGCTTCGTGTAGTAGGTGTCCTCCGCTGTGGCCTGCACGACGCGGTCCTTGTAGGCCGCCCGCGACTCGTCACTGCACAGAAAGCGGGTGCCAAGCGACACGGCCTGGGCACCGAGCGCCAGGGCGGCGGCCACTCCACGGGCATCCGCGATCCCGCCCGCGGCGATCACCGGCAGCGGCTGCACCGCATCGACCGTGGCCGGAAGAGAGATCGACAGTCCAGTCGTGCCCCGGACATGTCCACCCGCCTCCACACCCTGGATCATGACGGCGTCCACACCGGCCGCGGCCGCGGCCTTCGCCTCGGCCACCGAACCCACCTGCACGACGACCTTCGTGCCGACCGCGTGAGCTTTCTCGATGTAAGGACCGGCATCACCCCAGAAGAAGATGAGCACTGGCACCTTCTCCTCGAGACAACACTCGACCTGCGTGTCGTCCTGGCCCATCAACGGCATGATGATGTTGACACCGAACGGTTTGTTGGTGAGCGCGCGTGTCTCGCGGATCTGTTCGCGGATCACGGGGGCAGGCAAGCCTCCCATGCCCAGGACGCCGAGGCCGCCAGCATTCGATACGGCTGCCGCGAGTTCCGCCCCGGCGAGTCCACCGCCCATCCCCGCGTTCCAGATGGGAAACGACACGCCCAGTTGTCGACACAGTCCGGTCGTGAGCATGGTGACTCCGTCCTGTCCAAGCACCCGTCGGGGCGCTTCGGACAAATCTCCGTCTGGATTGCCGAACTCCTCGGCTCAGTCTATTCCCCTATCTGCCGGGTCGACAGCGACTCCGAGTGCGCCCGAATAGACCCATCGGGTGGTCAGGGAGCAGGTTGATCATCTCCGGGAGGTCACCCGGAAATGGCCTTAACGCGCCAGTGCGCCTTCACTCGGGTGTGTTTTCCCTCTGCTCTGAGCAGGTTGTCGATGATGTCGCTGATCGCGTCCTGAGATCGGACGAGGGGAGCGAGACCGCAGCAACATCGACTGCACCTTGTCATCGCGCAGCGCGATCGGAGCATTCGCCGACCCGGACGCCGACGCCGGCCGGCCAGGTCCTGAATCGAACCAAGAAGATCACCACGCCAGTTCCGGTCCGCCCCGACACGACGCCAAGATCCGTCATGCCCGCCCTACGGCTGTCCTGTCGGGCAAGGCAACCGAGATGCTCGCCGCGCCACTCGCTGAGGCGCTGAGGTGTCCCAGGACCAGGCCAACATCCGTTTCGTGAGCGGCCGCGCCTTGGGCCCCGTCCTCCTCCGCGGCGCTCAGAAGCTCCTCGGCGGGGTCGCGGATGGCGTGTCAGGTCTCGGCTGATGAAGAGGTCGATTCCCTCTCCAGCCGGGACGCCACAAGCTGGCCCGGTACACCCAGGAGCGGGGACGTGGAAACGAAACCGTCGGACCTCGATGGGAGGCTGCCCACATGACTGCCTGCGGGCACCCCGAGACCGACCCGATGCCGAACGACGTCGAGCACCTCGAGACGCGCTGGACGAGCCGGGACGGCGACGACGTGGCCCGGGACGTGTCGCTGACCTTCGGGACGTGCACGACCTGCGGGCATCTGATGGCGTCCGTCGTGCTCTGGGACCTCGAAGACCACGACCCAGACCACCCGGGCGTGCCACGCGCGACCGGCTGGCGCCCCCTCGAACCGGTC
>NZ_JAODNI010000115.1 GCF_025465255.1 Pseudonocardia sp. | reverse complement strand
CAGAAAACACCGGGACCGACCGGGGTTACGGCGCGTCGACGCCCACCGCGTCCGCCACCGAGGCGAAACCGTCACGACGCAGCAGAGCTGCGAGCTCACGGTTCACCCGCAGCGGCCACGTCCCGCCCTGCCGGCAGGGCGGGCAATCCTGGCACGTGCCACCGACGGTCTGGGCAAAGACGGCCGCTCGGGGACTCGTTCGTCCACATCCCGACGAAAGCATCCACAGGAACACGATCGGTCTCCTCGGCCGCCCCGATCCGGGCAATGCTCGATACGTCGCAACGAACGACGGATCGGAGCAAGGACATGAACGAGATGAAGACGACCGTGGTGGGAAACATCGCGAACGTCGTGAGCCGGAAGCGCCTGAACGACGGCACCGAGCTGGCGAGCTTCCGCATCGCGCACAACCATCGCCGGCTGGACCGGCGGACCGGTGAGTGGACGGAGGTCGCCACGACCTTCATCTCCGTCACCTGCTGGCGCAGGCTGGGCCAGAACGTCCTCGCGACGTTCGCGAAGGGCGACCCCGTCATCGTCCACGGGCGCCTGCAGACGCGGGAGTACGAGAAGGACGGCCAGACCCGTCTCTCGGTGGAGATGGAGGCCGAGGCCGTCGGGCCGGACCTGAACCGCTGTACCGCCGCCGTCACGCGTATGAGGCGCGACCAGGTCCCTCCCACCCCGGGAGAGCACCAGGACGGGTCGTCGCAGGACGTCCCGGAACGAGACGGCCTCGTCGAGCTCCGGCCGGTGACCGGCATGCCGGACCGATCGGAGCCCTTCGACGAGTACGGCGACGAGCCGTTCGACGAGGCCCATGAGCGTGCCGGGCTGGACGATCTGGCGGACCTGGCCGAGGCGGGCGTACCGGCCGGAAGGTCCTGAGCAGGTCGAACTACCATCGTCGTCGTGGCGGAGTTCATCTACACCATGAGAAATGTGCGCAAGGCGCACGGCGACAAGGTCATCCTCGAGAACGCGTCGATCAGCTTCTATCCGGGGGCGAAGATCGGCGTCGTCGGGCCGAACGGCGCCGGTAAGTCCAGTGTGCTGAAGATCATGGCGGGGCTGGACCAACCGAACAACGGCGACGCCATCCTCGCGCCCGGGGCGACGGTCGGGATCCTGCAGCAGGAGCCCGCTCTGAACGAGGAGAAGACCGTCCTCGGGAACGTGGAGGAGGGCGTCGGAGAGATCAAGCAGAAGCTCGACCGGTACGAGGCGATCGCCGAGCAGATGGCGACGGACTACTCGGACGCGCTGATGGAGGAGATGGGCCAGCTCCAGGAGGAGCTGGACCACGCGGACGCGTGGGACCTCGGCTCGCAGCTCGAGCAGGCGATGGACGCCCTGCGCTGCCCGCCGGGAGACGCCGACGTCAAGCTCCTCTCCGGTGGTGAGCGGCGCCGTGTGGCGCTCTGCAAGCTGCTGCTCTCCCGGCCGGACCTGCTGCTGCTCGACGAGCCGACGAACCACCTGGACGCGGAGAGCGTCCTGTGGCTCGAGCAGTTCCTCAGCAGCTACCCCGGCGCTGTCCTCGCGGTCACCCACGACCGGTACTTCCTCGACAACGTGGCGCAGTGGATCCTCGAGCTGGACCGCGGCCGGACCTTCCCGTACGAGGGCAACTACTCGACGTACCTGGAGAAGAAGGGGGAGCGGCTCGCCGTCCAGGGCAAGAAGGACGCCAAGCTGCAGAAGCGCCTCAAGGAGGAGCTGGCCTGGGTCCGCTCGAACCCGAAGGCCCGGCAGGCGAAGAGCCGTTCGCGGCTCGACCGGTACGAGGAGATGGCGGCGGAGGCGGACCGCACCCGGAAGCTGGACTTCGAGGAGATCCAGATCCCGCCGGGTCCGCGCCTGGGCAGCACCGTCGTCGACGTCGCACACCTGGACAAGGGCTTCGACGGGCGTCAGCTGATCAAGGACCTGTCCTTCACCCTGCCGCGTAACGGCATCGTCGGCGTGATCGGCCCGAACGGCGTGGGGAAGACGACGCTGTTCAAGACGATCGTCGGGCTCGAGCAGCCGGACTCGGGGATGGTGAAGGTCGGGGACACGGTTCACCTGTCCTACGTCGATCAGAACCGTGCCGGCATCGACCCCAAGAAGAACGTCTGGGAGGTCGTCTCGGACGGGCTGGACTACATCCAGGTCGGCCAGACGGAGATGCCGTCCCGGGCCTACGTGGCGGCGTTCGGGTTCAAGGGCCCGGACCAGCAGAAGCCGGCGGGAGTCCTCTCCGGTGGTGAGCGGAACCGGCTGAACCTCGCGCTCACGCTCAAGCAGGGCGGGAACCTGATCCTGCTCGACGAGCCGACGAACGACCTGGACGTCGAGACGCTGGGGTCGCTGGAGAACGCGCTCGAGCAGTTCCCGGGCTGCGCGGTCGTGATCTCCCACGACCGCTGGTTCCTGGACCGCGTCGTCACGCACATCCTCGCGTGGGAGGGCACGGACGAGAACCCGGCGGCCTGGTTCTGGTTCGAGGGCAACTTCGAGTCCTACGAGAAGAACAAGGTGGAACGCCTCGGGGCGGAGGCCGCGCGACCGCACCGTGTCACGCACCGTAAGCTCACCCGCGACTGAGGGCCACACCGCCGCGTGACGCGGTGGTCGTGCGAGGTGCCGGACGGACCCGGATCGACGGGGTACACGGGAGGCTGCTGCGTGGCGACCGCGGGTATTCGGAGCGAGGCGGGCGACGAGTTCTCGGGAGGTGCCCTCCTCCCCGTCGCCGCCTCGTTGCGCTGGAGTCGACCGGACCTCACGGCCGGGATCGCCGAGCACGTCGCTCAGCGATCCCTGGTCGAGGGGGACCGGCCGCTGTGGCTCGCCGCCTCCGGGTGGTACGTCCACGGCCGGTCCGCGACCGGTGACGGGCGTGAGGCCGCGGCGGACGTCGTGGACCGGTTGCGGACCATGGCCCGGCGCGGAGCATTGATCACGTCGGACGGCGTGCGGCTCTGCGTCGAGCTCGCCGGGCTCGCCCAGGAGAACGGCGACGTGGCGGACGCCCGCGCCCTCGCCTCCGTTGCGCTGGAGGCGGCGGACGGTTCCGCCGAGCTGGAACTGGACGCGCTCGTCGTGCTCGTACGGTGTGCCCTGGCGGATGGGGCGAAAGGCGTCGACGAGCTGCTCGCGCGGGCACGCACGGCCTTGATGCGGTTGCCCGGCCAGGGGCCCGCAGCGGTATACGCGCTGGTCATGGCCGCGGTACAGCGGGCGGCCGGCAGATGCGACGACGCCGTCTCGGCGGCCGTCGACGGCCTTCGGCAGCTCGGTGTGCTGCCCTCCGAGGAGGCCACTGTCAGCCTGTGCGGGCACCTGGCCGACGCCCTCGGCGCCCAGTGGATCGGCACCCTGCTCGATCACGACCGCGTCCACGAGGCGCGGGCCGCCGCGGAGTCGATCAGCGGTGCGCGGACCGGTGGCATCCCCAGCCGGCAGGCCGCACAGCTGCGGCTCTCGATCGCCCGGGCCACTGCCGGAGACGTCGATTCCACGCGGCGGGGGCTGGCCGAGGCGGCGGATATGGCGGCGGCCGCGGACACGCCGTCGCTGGTGTCCGCATGCCGGACCGCGCTCGCCGGGCTCGAGGAGCAGGCCGCGAACGTCGAGGCTGCGCTCGCATCGATGCGCGCGGGCGTCGCGGCCGAGCGCACGGACCAGGAACGAGGACGCCGCTTCCGGGCGCTGCTCACCACCCTGGGCGCACCGGACTCCTGGGAGGCCGCTCCGAGCCGTCGGGAACCGCAGCTGGACCAGGTGCAGGCAAAGCGGACGGGCGGACGGCGCCGCGCCGCGTCCGGTGACGATGAGCGACGGCTCGTGGCCGGGTCGGCGGCCGACGGAGCCTTGCCCGGAGATCGGGAAGAGACGTCCGCGCCCACTCAGGCGTCGGCCCCTGCGTCGGAGCCGGTGGCCGCCGAGGTCCCGGCACGCCCCCCGCGCCGCCGCCGCGCGGCTCCGGAGGCCGGCGCGGAGGGTGAGGCACGCGACGTGCTGCGCGAGCTGCTGAAGGGCTCGCCGCTCGGGGACGCTCTCGCGGCCGAGCTTCGAGCGGACGGCCTCCTGGCGCACGACGGCCTGACGAACGGTCACCACGTGAACGGCGGCCTGGCCGGCCGGGGACGGGCGGACGAGGGCCCGCCGAGCAATGGTTCCGCGAAGGGTGGCGCTGAGGACAGCGGTACGCGGGGCGGCGACACGGCGAGGAAGGGTGTCGAGGGCACCCGGGCCGAGGGCACCCGGGCCGAGAGCGCCCGGGCCGAGAGCGGCGCTATGGGCGGCATCGGCAGCGATGGCCTCCGCGTACCGAGCGAGGACGCGAGAGACTCCGAGGCGGTCAGCGAAGGCCCGGCGGACACCGGCACCGGGCGCCGTCGGAGGTACGGGACCGAGGCCGGCCGGCGGTCCGCGTCGGCGCCCGAAGGCTCCGAGCGCAACGGGCACCGGGCGACCGGGACACCCGGAGGGAGTGCGGCAACGGGCGACGACAGCGCCACGGAGGCGAGATCCTCCGTCCCGGCGGAGGGCGCGAGCGACGACTGGCTCCGAGCGGCCATCGCCGAGCTCGATCGCGTGTGGGGGTCGCCGGCGGCCTCGGACAGCGCGGCCCCGGGCAGCGCCGCTCCGGACCCGCCGGCTCAGAACCACGACGCCCCCGGCACCACGGCTCAGGACCGCCCAGGCCAGGCTCCCATGGCTGCCGAGCCGACGGGTCAGGACGCAACGGCACCCGCCGCGACGCCCGCGGAGGCGGCCCGTCACTCGTCGGCTCCGGACGCCGACCAGCATGTCGACGCAGAGCAGACCTCCGACAAGGTCCCGGTCGCGAAGGGCGGGCGGGCAACGCGTCACGCCACGTCGGGCGCCCGCGCCTGGAGCGAGGACCTGACCAGCGCAGACGACGCACGTGGTGATGGTGGTTCTGCCGCCCGGCACGGCTCCCGCGGCGCGGCCGACACGAACGACGAGGTCGACGACCGCGAGCCGGACGGCCGCGGCACAGGTGCCGGCGAGGAGTTCACCCGGGCGACGTTCGGCAGTTCCGTCGTCGTCGACCTCGTCCGGGGCGACGAGCGGATGAGTACCCAGGCTGCGCAGGAAACGCTGCGGGCACTGACCGAACGGATCCGGGAGCACCTGCCCGTCCACGCGGCCGTGCGGGACGACGGGCCGGACGAGCTGGTCGTCGTGCTTCCCGGACATGGGCGGGCCGCCACCGCGGCGTGGTTGCACCCTGTGCTGCGCGAGCTCGCGGACCACGTCGATCCGGCCCGCGGCCTGGCGGGGGCACGGTTGCGGGGCAGCGTCCACGGCACGAACGGCCGCGCCGGCGTGCAACTCATCCAGGACATCGTGGCCTCCGCCGAGCCCACGCGACGACGGCACGCCACCGCGGACGACTCCGGCGGCCTCAGGGTCGGCGGCCTCACAGACGGCGGCCTCACAGACGGCGGACTGCCGGACGGCGGCTCGGCCGACGACAGGCAGGCGGACGAGCAGAGGCGGACGAGCGAGGACGCCCGGGCCGAGGGCGACGATGCGCGGCCCACCACCCCCGGTCGGCGGGCCAGACGCCGGGCGGCTGCGAGCGATCCATTCGGGCCGGCGAGCTACGTCCTCGGCGCGAGCGAGTTCTCGGGCTCCGCGGCGGAGGAGAGCGGGCCGCTGCTGGGTGACCTTCTCTACCGGGAGCTCAGCGGCGCCGTCGCGGAGACACCTGTCCTCGACCCGTCCGGTTCGGCCACGGACGTCGGTGACACGTCGGGACGAGCGGGTGCGGGCCGCCGGCGCCGCGACGAGGCGACCGACGGCGAGCGGTCGGAGGGGCTCGCGTCGCGCAGGGGGCGCCACGACGGCGACGAGCCGAGCGGCCGGCGTGCCCGCAGGGAGGCCGCCGGCCACGGACCGGGGTCTGCTGTGCGCGAGGACTCCGATGCCGAGGACACGGCGGTCGAGAGCGCCGTACGGTCCGTGACTCCCCGTGCCGGGTCACGTCGCCGTCGCGCCGAGGACAGCTCGTTCCACATCTCCGATCTGGAGATCCGCCCCGGCAGCGGGGGGCGGCGGCATCGCGACGAAGAGGAGAGCGTCGAGTCCGGGCGTCCGCGACGCGGGGCGGACGTGGCCGACCCGACGGGCGCACCGACACCGATTCGCCGGTCCCGGCAGCCTGCGGCGGACGGCGCCACGAGCGGTCGCCGGCGCCGCCGGTCGTGGGACGTCTCCGCGGACAGCCTGGACCGCGCCGACCTCCCGGCGGACGGCCCGCGTCCCGGAGACGACGGCGCTCGGAACGGCGCGGAGGCCGGCGGCGCGGCTGCCGGCCGGGCGGACGCCGGCCGGGCGGACGCGGTCCCCGCTGAGGGCAGCCGGACAGACACCGACCAGACGGACCGGAGCCGGACGGACGAGAGCCGCACGAACGGGAGCCGGTCGGACGAGAGCCGCACGGACGCGGCCCGGACGGACCCGAGCCGCACGACCGAGGGCCGCAGGACGGAGGACCGCACGATCGAGGGCAGCGTGGACCGGAGCAGCACCGACCGGGACGGCACCGACGGCGACCCGACCCGCGAGCGCCCCGGCGCCACGCCCGCCACCTCGGACGACCCCACCGATTTCGGGGAGAACCTCGGCCTCGGTGACCTGCTCGCCGGAGCCCTGGCCGCCTACCGGGGGCTCTGACAACCCGTGGCGACGGCACGTCGACGGGCCGTCGCCCCGCCATCGCCGCGCCCCTCGGTAGGGCTAGGGTTGGTGGGGTTCTGTCACCCCCTGTAGTACCCCGGAGCACTGTGTGATGAGCCGAGCCCGTGAGCAGACGACCGCCGCGGAGTCGGCCGACGACGAGAGTTCCCGTCTCGTCCGGCTGTACGCGCGGCACGCACCCGAACCCGAGCGCCTCCCGGACGACGTCGCTCCCCTCGCCGACATCGTGACCGTCGCGCGCGAGCAGCGCGCGGTCGCCGAGCGTCGTCTCGCCGGGGAGCCCCTGGTCGAGGTCCGGGCGGCGGACGGCGGGATCGTCGTCGAGATCGTCACGGACGACATGCCGTTCCTGGTCCAGTCCGTCCTCGCGGGCGTCGGCCGCGCCGGCAGCACGACCCGCCGGCTGCTGCACCCGATCGTCGTCGTGCGCCGGACCGTCACCGGCGAGATCCGCGAGATCCTCAGCGAGGCGGACCCCGACGCGCCGCCGGCGGACTCGCTGGTCGAGTCCTGGATCCGCCTCGACCTGCAGCCGACGAACGGTCTGCCCCCCGACCGGCTGCGGGACGAGCTGCTGCGCACCCTGCACGACGTGCGGGAGGTCGTGGAGGACGGCGACCGGATGCTGGCGCGGATGCGGGACCAGGCGGACGAGCTGCTCGCCGAGGAACTCCTGCCGCGCGGGGTCACGGCCGGCCCCGGCTCCGAGCGGGACGACCTCGCGCAGTTCCTGCGCTGGCTCAGCGACGACGGCCACTTCACGTTCCTCGGCTACCGGCACTACACCATCGCTGCGGACGGGGACCGCACCGAACTCCGTCCCGAGCTCGCGTCGGGCCTGGGGGTGCTGCGCCGGGACAGCCTCGTCGCCCGCACCTTCGCCCCGGACACCGGTGAGAGCCGCGCGACGGATCTGCTGATCCTCACCCGGGCCAGCGTCCCGAGCCGGGTGCTCCGCCCGGTCTTCCCGTACTACGTCGGCATCCGCACGTTCGACCACGAGGGCAACGCCACCGGCGAGCACCGCTTCCTCGGCATGCTCACCGTCCCCGCGCTGCACGAGAACGTGCTGGACATCCCGCTCGTCGCCCGGCGGGTCCGCGGCGCGATCCGCCGCGCCGGCTACCCGATGGACTCCTACTCTGGGCAGCAGATGCTGGAGGTGCTCTCCACACTGCCGCGGGAGGAGCTGTTCAGCTCCTCGGAGCAGACCCTGCTCGACGTCGCGACGGGTGTCCTCGCGATGGCGGGACGGCGCGCGGTGCGGGTGTTCCTGCGCCGGGACCCGTACCGCCGCTTCGTGTCCTGCCTGGTCTTCCTCCCGCGGGACCGCTACACGACGACGAGCCGGCTGGCGATGGCGGACGTCCTGGCCCGCCACCTCGGCGGAACCGGTTCGGACTACACCGCGCGGGTGAGCGAGGCCAACCTCGCGCTCGTCCACTTCACCGTGCAGACGGACCCGTCGCTCCCGGCCATGGAGGTGGACCCGCAAATCCTGCAGGACGAGCTCACCGAGGCCGCCCGCACCTGGGACGACCGGCTGATCGACCGGATCGGGACCAAGGTCGTGTCCGTCCCCGGGCTGCTCGCCGGGATCCCCGAGTCCTACAAGGCGGCAGTGCCGCCGGCCCGCGCGGTCGACGACCTGCGCCGCCTGCTCACCCTGCCCGAGAAGGGCTTCGACGTCCGGCTGCACCGCGAGGTCCGGCACGGGGGCTCGGGCGGCGATGCCACGGACACGGACCTGCGGCTCACCCTCTACCTGGCCGACGCGCCGGTCACGCTGACCCGGATCCTGCCGACGCTGCAGTACCTCGGCGTCGAGGTGGTCGACGAGCACCCGTCGGAGTTCGTACTGCCGGACGGCCGCCGGTGCTGGCTCTACGACTTCGGCCTCCGCGCCGACACCGCGGGGGCCGATCCGGTCTACGCACCTGACCGCATCGAGCTCGACTTCTGCGCGGCGTTCCGTGCCACCTGGTCCGGCGACGCGGAGCCGGATCGGTTCAGCGCGCTCGTCCTGCGCGCGGGCCTGCACTGGCGGGAGGCGGCGATCCTGCGCGCCTACGCCCGCTACTCCCGGCAGGTCGGCAGCACGTTCGGCGTGCAGTACATGGCGGACACGCTCGTCGCCCAGCCCGAGGTCGCCCGTGCCCTGGTCGCCCTTTTCCACGCCCGGTTCGACCCGACACTCCCCGAGGACACCCGGGAGAAGGCGCACGAGGAGGCGCTCACCCGCGTCACCGCGCTGATCGACGAGGTCACCGGCCTGGACGCGGACCGCATTCTGCGCGGCTACCTCGCGATGATCACCGCGACGCTGCGGACGAACTGGTTCCGCGAGCGTCCCTTCTTCTCCTTCAAGATCGACCCGAGCGCGGTGCCGGACATGCCGGCGCCGCGACCGCGGTTCGAGATCTTCGTGTACTCGCCTCGCGTCGAGGGCGTGCACCTGCGGTTCGGGCCGGTAGCGCGCGGGGGTCTGCGCTGGTCGGACCGCCCGCAGGACTTCCGCACCGAGATCCTCGGCCTGGTCAAGGCGCAGGCCGTGAAGAACGCCGTGATCGTGCCGGTCGGCGCCAAGGGCGGGTTCGTCGTGCGCACCGCACGGCCGGATCCGGCGGAGGTCGAGGCCTGCTACCGGACCTTCATCTCCGGTCTGCTCGACGTCACGGACAACCTCGTGGGCGGGGAGACCGTGCCGCCGCCGGACGTCGTGCGGCACGACGGGGACGACTCCTACCTCGTCGTCGCGGCCGACAAGGGCACCGCGAAGTTCTCCGACGTGGCCAACGAGGTCGCGGCGTCCTACGACTTCTGGCTCGGCGACGCGTTCGCCTCCGGCGGCTCGGTCGGCTACGACCACAAGGCCATGGGCATCACGGCCAAGGGTGCCTGGGAGAGCGTGAAGCGGCACTTCCTCGAGCTCGGCGTGGACACGCAGAGCCAGGAGTTCACGGTCGTCGGCGTCGGCGACATGTCCGGTGACGTCTTCGGCAACGGGATGCTGCTGTCCGAGCACATCCGGCTCGTCGCGGCGTTCGACCACCGCCACGTCTTCGTGGACCCGACGCCGGACGCCGCCCGCGGCTTCGCCGAGCGCTCCCGGCTGTTCGCGCTGCCCCGGTCGTCCTGGGACGACTACGACCGCTCCGCGATCAGCCCCGGTGGTGGCGTGTGGCCGCGCACCGCGAAGTCCGTCCCGGTCGGGCCGGAGATGCGGGAGGCACTCGGCCTGCCCGCGCACGTCACGAAGCTGAGCCCGCCGGAGCTGATCCACGCCATCCTGCTCTCCCCCGCGGACCTGCTGTGGAACGGCGGCATCGGGACCTACGTCAAGGCGAGCACCGAGACCCACGTGGCCGCGGGCGACAAGGCCAACGACGCCATCCGCGTCGACGGGCGGGAGCTGCGCGTCAAGGTCGTCGGCGAGGGCGGCAACCTCGGCCTCACCCAGCGCGGGCGCATCGAGTTCGCCCGCGCGGGCGGCCGGGTCAACACCGACGCCATCGACAACTCGGCCGGCGTGGACTGCTCGGACCACGAGGTCAACATCAAGATCCTGCTGGACCGGCTCGTCGCGGCGGGGGAGCTCGGCCGCGAGGACCGCAACGCCCTGCTCGTCGAGATGACGGACGAGGTGTCCGCACTCGTCCTGCAGGACAACGTGGACCAGAACGCGGTGCTGGGTGTCGGGCGCTCGCACGCCGGCGAGATGGCCAACGTGCACAGCCGGCTCGTCACGGACCTGGAGGACCGCACCGGGCTCGTCCGTGCCCTGGAGGTACTGCCTGACCCGGCCGGGTTCGCCGCCCTCGAGGCGGCCGGTGAGGGCCTGAGCAGCCCCGAGCTCTCGACGCTACTGGCTCACACCAAGCTGGACCTGACGCGCCGCCTGCTGGACACGGAGCTGCCGGACGCGGCGGCGTTCGCCGCCCGGCTCGCCGAGTACTTCCCGCGGCCGCTCCGCACGCGGTTCGCCGACGCGATCTCGCGGCATCCGCTGCGCCGGGAGATCGTCGGGACGCTGCTGGTCAACGAGATGGTCGACGGCGGGGGCCTGACGTACGCGTTCCGGCTCGGCGAGGAGACCTCCGCGGGCCCGTCGGACGCGGTGCGCGCCTACGCCGCCACGACGAGCGTGTTCGACCTGCACCAGCTCTGGGACGAGGCACGCTCGGCCGGCCTGCCGGTGGTCCTCGCGGACCGGATCGTGATGGAGTCCCGCCGGCTGCTGGACCGCGCGTCGCGCTGGTTCCTGGCCAACCGGCCGCAGCCGCTCGCCGTCGGCGCCGAGACCGCCCGGTTCGCCACGATGGTCCGGGCGCTGCGGGAGCGGCTGCCGGAACTGCTCGTCGGCCGCGAGCGGGAACAGGTCGCCGCGCGGATCGAGGCGTTGGTCGCCGAAGGCGTGCCGGAGGCGCTCGCGACCCGCTCGACCACGGCGCTGCACAGCTACGCGCTGCTGGACGTCGTCGAGCTGATCGAGCTGTCCGAGCGGGACGGCGAGCCGCGGGACCCCTTCGAGGTCGCGACGCTCTACTACGCGCTCTCGGACCATCTCGGCGTCGACGTCGCGCAGACCTCGGTCAGCGCGCTGCCGCGCGGGGACCGCTGGCACCAGCTCGCCCGGCTGGCGCTGCGGGACGACCTCTACGGCTCGCTGCGCTCGATCACCCTCGACGCGCTGCGCGAGGCCGCACCCGGGACGCCGGTCCGGGAGGCCATCACCCAGTGGGAGCGGGCGAACGCGTCGAAGCTGGTCCGGGCACGGGCCGCGCTGCAGGAGATCGCGAGCGCGGGGCAGCTGGACCTGGCCACGCTCTCGGTGGTGTCCCGGCAGCTGCGGGGGCTCGCCCGATAGATGAGAGTCGGCCGATGAGTCACGGCGCCCCGGGGAGTCGGAGAAGGGTGACCACCTTCCTGCTGATCCCCGGTGCCGGCGGTGCCGCCTGGTACTGGCACCTCGTGAGCGCCGAGCTGAGCCGCCGCGGCCACGACCCGATCGCCGTCGACCTCCCTGCGGCGGACGAGACGGCCGGTTGGCCCGAGTACGCCGAGGCATCGCTGGTGGCGCTCGGCGACCGGAGCGAACCGGTCGTCGTCGCGCAGTCGATGGGGGCCTTCACCGGGCCCCTGGTCTGTGCGCGGATCCCGGCCCGCCGGCTGGTCCTGGCCAACCCGATGGTGCCGGCCCCCGGCGAGACCCCGGGGGAGTGGTGGGGTGCGACCGAGCAGGAACAGGCGCGCAAGGAGGCCGGCTTCGGGCCCCTGGAGATGCCGGGGGACTTCTTCCACGACGTGCCGCAGGACGTGACCGACGAGGCGATGGCCGGCGGGGACCAGCCGCAGTCCGGCTTCTCGTTCGCGCAGCCCTGGCCGCTGGACGCCTGGCCGGACGTGCCCACGTCGGTCATCCAGGGCGTCGACGACCGGTTGTTCCCGCTGGAGTTCCAGCGCCGCGTCGTGCGCGAGCGGTTGGGCCTGGGGCTGCACGAGGCCCCGGGCGGGCACCTGATGGCGCTGAGCCGGCCGGTGGAGTTCACGGACGTCCTGCTGGGCCTGGCGACCGGCGGGTAACCGCGGTTTGAGAGGCTTGCGGCGTGGCTCGCTACGTCGCGCACGTCCCCCTGCGCTGGACCGATCAGGACTCCTACCGCCACGTCAACCACGCCCGGACGGTCACGCTCCTCGAGGAGGCCCGGATCGGGCTGCTGTTCACCGTGGCGTCCGCGGCGGGGGTCGGCACCTTCGGCGGCGGCCTGCTGGTCGCGGGCCTCGAGGTCGACTACCGGCGGCAGATCCCGTACCGGGCGGAACCGCTGCGGGTGACGATGGCGGTGCGCCAACTGCGCGCGGCCTCGTTCACGATCGACTACGACCTGCACGAGGGGCCGGACGAGGAGTCCCCGGTGGCGGCCGTCGGCGCGACGCGGATGGCGATGGTCGACCTCGACGCGCAGCGCCCGCGCCGGCTGAGCCCGGACGAGCGTGCGTTCCTGCAGCGCTGGGCGGACTCCCCGGCGGTCGCGTCGTGACCCTGCGGCTGGCCGACCCGTCCGAGCGGGACGACCTCGGCGCGTTCACCGCACGCGTGGTCCGGCTCGACCAGACCGCCCACGTGAGGCTCCGGGCGTCGGCGGAACGGGTGACGGCCTGGGCCGCGACCCCGTTCGACGTCCTGGCCACCCGCTCCGTCGCGGGCGTCATGGAGCCGGACGACGTCACGGTCGACGCGGCCGCGCTGCTCACCGCCCTGGCGGTGGACCGGTCCGAGGAGATCGACCCGGGCCCCGGGTTCGGGCTGTGGGCGGGGGAGCTGCCGCCGGACGGGGGCTGGGCGCTCGTCGACGACGTACCGGCCGCCGAGCTGGAGCGGCTCACCGAACGGGGGCTGGCGCTTGCCCGGGAGCACGGCAGCGCCCACGGGCCGCCGTCGTCCCTGCTGGACCAGACGGTGCTGACGGTGACCGGCTCCGGGGCGCGGGGCGGGGTCAAGGTGCCGATGCGGGCGCTGTTCGCGCTGTCCGGGATGGGGTTCCTCGGGGGCGCGGACACCGGGGCCGGCCTTGCAGGGGAGACCCCGGTGGTGCGGATCTCGGCGACCGGCTCGTGGATGCGCCTGGACGCCCGCTACGGCGCGGTCGTCCGGCGGCGGATCATGAGCCTGCCCCTGTTCACGTAGCCCCTGCCACAGGGGCCGGATCAGGTGAGCCAGGCCGCCGCGTTCGGCGGGAGCTCCCCGTCCACCAGCGGCACGCTCGTGAGCAGGACGTCCCCCGGAGGCAGCGGCACCGGGGCCGACGAGGCGTTGAGGGCGCAGACCAGAGTCGAGCCGCTGCGGCGGAAGGCGAAGCAGCCGGGCGGGGCGCCGTACCACTCCACGGCGTCGCCGGCGAAGCCCGGATGGTTCGCCCGCAGCTCCAGGGCGCGCCGGTAGAGCGAGAGCGTCGAGTTCACGTCCTCCAGCTGCGCCGCCACGGTGAGCCGGCCGTACTCCTGCGGCATCGGCAGCCACGGGGCGCCGGTGGTGAAGCCGAACCCGGGGGGCTCGTCGTCCCAGGGCATGGGGACCCGGCACCCGTCGCGGCCGCGGCCCGAGGGGTCCTGCAGCGCCTCGTCCACCAGCACGACGTCCGGCAGGCCCAGCTCCTCGCCCTCGTACAGGTACACCGAGCCGGGCAGGGCCAGCACGACCAGTGCCATCGCCCGGGCCCGCGCGGTGCCGACGTCACCGCCGCCGTAGCGGGTCACCGCCCGCGGGACGTCGTGGTTCGCGAGCGTCCAGGTGGGCTCCGCCCCGACGCCCGCGAAGGTCGCGAGGGTGCGGTCGATCGCGGCCCGGACGGCGTCGGCCTCGAACGGCGCGTGCAGCAGCCGGAAGCCGAACGCCTGGTGCAGCTCGTCCGGGCGCACGTACCGGGCGAACGCCTCGTCGTCGCCGACCAGCACCTCGCCGACGGCCATCCGGCCGGGGTAGTGGTCCAGCACGGCGCGGATCATCCGGTGCACGTCGTGGACGCCCGGATCGTCGAAGCGGGGGTCGTTGTCCCGGTCCCCGAGCGGCGTCCAGCCGGGCTGGCGCAGGTCGTCCGGCAGGGTCTCCGGCTTGGCCATCCCGTGGGCGACGTCGATCCGGAACCCGTCGACCCCGCGGTCCGCCCAGAACCGGATCGTCTTCTCCGTGTCCGCCCAGACCTCGGGGTTGGTCCAGTCGAGGTCCGGCTGGTCGGCGGTGAAGAGGTGCATGTACCACTCGCCGGGCTCGCCCCCGGGGCCCGGGACGTGGGTCCACGCCGGACCGCCGAAGACGCTGCGCCAGTTGTTCGGCGGCTCGGCCCCGTTCCGGCCGCGGCCCGGCCGGAAGTGGTAGCGGGCCCGCTCGGGGCTGCCCGGCGCAGACTCGACCGCCCCGCGGAACCATTCGTGCTCGGTCGACGTGTGGTTGCCGACCAGGTCCACGACCACCCGCATGCCGTACCGGTGCGCCTCGGCGAGCAGGGCGTCGAACGACTCCAGGTCCCCGAACAGCGGGTCGACGTCCCGGGGGTCGGCCACGTCGTAGCCGTGGTCGACCATGGGGGAGCGGTAGAACGGGGTCAGCCAGAGCGCGTCGACGCCGAGGAGCTCCAGATAGCCGAGCCGGCCCCGGACGCCGTCGAGATCGCCCACCCCGTCGCCGTCGGAGTCGGCGAAGCTACGGACGTAGACCTCGTAGACGACCGCCTCCTGCCACCACCGCACACGATCATCCTGCCAAATCCGCAGCCGGAATCCCGCCTTTTAGACCTGTGAGTTGACCATGCTCGCGGCCGCGTACTCCAGGTAGTTCCACAGTTGCGCACGGTGCGGATCGTCGAGCTCCGCCTCGTCGACGGCGATCCGCATGCACCGCAGCCACGCGTCCCGCTGGAGCGGTCCGACCGTGAACGGGAAGTGCCGCATGCGCAGCCGGGGGTGCCCGCGCTGCTCCGAATAGGTGCGTGGGCCGCCCCAGTACTGCTCCAGGAACATCCGGAGCCGGTCCTCGGCGGGGCCCAGGTCCTCCTCCGGATACAGCGGCCGGAGGATCTCGTCGACGGCGACCTGTTCGTAGAAGCGGTGGACGATCTGGTGGAAGACCTTCTCACCGCCCACCTCGGCATAGAAGTTCTGGGGTGCGCTCACTCCTACAGTCTCCCCGGCTCAGCTCGGCACGGCACCGTCGGCCGCGCCACGGGTGGCGAACGGCCCGGGCCGCGGCATGTCGTGCTCGTCGAACTCGTCGGTGATGGCGGCGTTCAGCGCGCGCTGCACGGCGAACTGCCTGCCCGGGTTGACCTTGACGGTCAGCCGCAGCGTGACACCCTCCGCGGTCACCTTCTCGACGCCCAGGACCTCCGGCGGCTCGAGCACGTCGTCCTTGATGTCCTCACCCTCGACCCGGCTCGCGGCGATTCGGCCGGCCAGTTCGGCCGCCTGCGTCATGTCCGCGGTGTGCGCCAGCGGCAGGTCGACGACGGCGACCGCATAGCCCTGCGACTTGTTGCCGACGCGCAGGATCTCGCCGTTGCGGACGTACCAGACCGTGCCCTGATGGTCCCGCACCGTGGTGATCCGCAGGCCGACCGCCTCGACGACGCCGCTGGCCTCGCCCAGGTCCACGATGTCCCCGACGCCGTACTGGTCCTCGAGCAGCATGAACATGCCGGACAGGAAGTCCCGGACCAGGTTCTGTGCGCCGAAGCCGACGGCGACGCCGACGATCCCGGCCGAGGCCAGGATCGGCCCGAGGGCCACCCCGAACTCGGCGAGGATCATCACCGCGGCGATCAGCAGCACCACCGCGGACGTGATCGAGCGCAGCACCGAGCCGATCGTCCGGGCCCGCTGCGCGCGCCGCGCGGTGACCAGCGGGTTCGCCCCGGCCCGGAGCCGCTTCGGGGCGCGGCCCAGAAGCTTGGTGACGTGCCCGTTGGTGGCGCCCGCGACGAGGCGGGTGATGGAGCGATGCAGCAGGTGCCGGACCCCCAGGGCGATGACCAGGATGAGGACGATCCGCAGGGTGGGCGTCACGACCGCGTCCGCGGCGCTGGCCAGCGACTCGTTGTTCGTCCACTGGTAGAAGCGGGCGCACCAGCTGCCGGGGGCGGCGGCGCAGGCGGGGGGTTCGGCGAGGGCGGTCTGCACCGCGTCGGGGATGATCGCCGGGATCGGGGTTGTGCGGGTCATGCGAGCTCCAGACCGGTGTGGGCGGCGAGGAAGGCGAGCGTGTCCACCGACAGCGCGACGCTGCGGGAGATCGAGCGGGCACCGTGCCCGACGTCGGTCTCGCGGCGGAACAGGACGGGACGGGTCGTGACCTCGCCCGTGGTGGCGTCCTGCAGCGCCGCGCACATCTTGCGGGCGTGCAGCGGGTCCACCCGGGAGTCCGACTCGAACACGGTGAACAGCACCGCGGGGTACTCGGTGCCGTCGTGCACGTGGTGGTAGGGCGAGTAGGAGAGCAGCCAGCCGAGCTCGTCGGCGTCCGCGGCCGTGCCGTACTCGTCGTTCCAGGTGCGGCCGAGGGAGAACTCCTCGTAGCGCACCATGTCCAGCAGCGGCGCCGAGCAGACCACGGCGCGGTAGAGGTCCGGGCGCTGGACGAGTGCCGCGCCGACGAGGAGACCGCCGTTGGAGCCGCCGGAGATCCCGAGCTGCCCGGCCGTCGTCGTGCCCGAGGCGATCAGGGACTCCGCGGCGGCGTGGAAGTCGTCGAAGACGTTCTGCTTCCGCCCGCGGTTCCCCGCGCGGTGCCACTCCTCGCCCTCCTCGCCGCCACCCCGGAGGCTGACCAGCGCGTACGCGCCACCCGCGGCGACCCAGGCCAGGGCCGACGACGTGTACGCCGGCTCGCGGCTGATCCCGAACCCCCCGTAGCCGGTCACCATCGCCGGCCACGGGCCGTCGCCGGTGGCCGGCGTGACGACGAACATCCGGACGGTGGTGCCGTCCCGGGAGGTGAACTCGCACTGCTCGGTGCGCACGTCCGGGACGGTCACGTCCCCGGGCGCGGTGCTCTCCAGGACCGTCTCCCCGGTCACGCGGTCGTAGCGGTGCACCTGCGGCGGCGTGACCAGGTCCGTCCAGCCGATCCAGAGCGAGCCGTCGCGTTCCGGGGTGTCCCGGTCCGGCACCGTCAGCCCGGTCAGCGAGCCGGTGCCGGGGAGCGGCACGGTGCCCCGGGGCGTCCCATCGATGTCGTGCAGAGCCAGCTCCGCGACGGCGTGCCGCGCGCGGGCGAGCACGAGCTGCGGTTCCTGCCCGCTCCCCGGCGCCGGCTCGAACCAGCGCACGCCCTCCAGGACGGACTCCGGGTCCTCGCCGACGAGGTCCCGCCAGTGCTCGCGGCCGGGGGTGCGGGGGTCGGTGACGGCGAGCTTCCAGCGCGGGGCGCCGTCGGTGGTGTGCAGGTAGAGGCGGTCGTCGCGGTCGACCCAGGCGACGGCGCGGACGTCGTCGGCCTGGGTGAGGATTGTCGTCAGCTCCGGGGTCCTGCCGGCGCCCAGCTCGGTGATCCACAGGCTGTCCCGGCGGGCCGTGCCGATGTTCGCGCTGACGATCAGCCACCGGCCGTCCCGGGAGACCCGGACGCCGTAGTAGGTATGGTCCTCGTAGAGCCCCGGGCCCGTGACCAGCGAGTCCTGCTCCGTCGGGGCGCCGCCGCGGTGCCGCCAGATCCGGCGGTGGAAGTCGTCCTGGCCCTCGCCCATCTCGCCCGGGGCGACCTTGCGGACGAAGAAGAACTCGTCCCCGCCCGGCATCCAGGCCACCGCGGAGTAGCGGCAGCGGTCGATCGGGCCGTCGACGAGCTCACCGGACTCGACGTCCAGGACGTACAGCACGGACTGCTCGTCGCCGCCCGCGGAGACCTGGTAGGCGACCCGACGGCCCTCGAGGTCCGGCACCCAGCTGTCCAGCGTGGTGAGCCCGGTGGGGTCCAGCACCATCGGGTCCAGCAGCGCCTTCTCGACCCCGTCCGGGCTGCGCGTGTAGATCACCGCGTGCTCCTGGCCCGGCTCGCGGCGGGAGAAGAACGCCCGGCCGGCGCGCCAGAGCGGCACCGAGATCGACCCGGCGGAGAGCAGGGCGCGCAGCCGGGCGTCCAGGACGTCCCGGCCGGGGAGGGCGTCGAGCAGGCCGCGGGCCAGTTCGTCCTGCGCGGCCGACCACTCGCGGGTGCGCGGGTCCTCGGGGTCCTCGAGCCAGCGGTACGGATCGGCGACGCGGTGCCCGTGCAGCTCCTCGACGAGATCGAGCCGTTCTGCGCCCGGGTAGGGCCGGGTCCGTTCGGGCGTGCTCACGCGTCGGGAGGGTACGTCACCCGATCAGGGCCGCCCGGAGGCGGTCGGGTAGGGACGCCGCAGGCTCAGCTCGTCGAGCTCCGCGCCCGTGAGCTCGGTGGTCTCGTGCGCGTCCGGTGCCTCGGGCGTGATGACCAGCGCCATCCCGGCGAACCCGCCGACCTGGGCGAGGACCCGGCCGGGAGACGCCTCCACGATGGTCACCGGCTCGCCGCGGAACCACCAGCGCTCGGCCAGCACGCCCAGCCCGAGCCGGTGCAGCTCGGCCACGGCCGACCCCTCGTCCACGGCCGTGCCGAGCTCACCCCCGAACACAGTGAGGTAGCGCCAGCTCCCGGAGCCGTCCGGCTCGACGAAGCCGATCAGCTCCTCGTCGTCCCGGCGGACCTCGGCGCGGTGGCTCGTCATGGCCGGCTCCTTCCGGGTCCGTCGGTGGCCGTCAGGGTGCCGCGGCGGCCGCATCCCGGCAACGGGTTTACCGCCGCGTGACGTGCTCCGGGACGGCCCGGCCTGCCGGGACGTGCTCGTCCGGGACCGGGGCGCCGAACGTCGGGAGGACCGGGACGACACCGGCCCACACCTCGTCGGTGAGGTCCTCCTCGTCGTCCTTCGGCGGCCCGCTGCGGACCTTGACGCTCGCCTCGCTCAGGTCCATCGACAGGACCGCGGTGGCGGCCAGCTCCCGGCGCGAGGGCGTGCGCGCGTGCTCCCATGAGCCGGGCGCGAGGTGCTCGACGATCGCGCGCAGCGAGTCCCGGCGCTCGGTCTCGTCCGTGACCAGGCGGGCCGTGCCGTGGACGACGGCGCTGCGGTAGTTCATCGAGAAGTGGAAGACCGAGCGGGCGTAGACGATCCCGTCGAGGTGGGTGACCGTGAGGCAGGCCGGCATCTCGGAGGAGCGCAGCCAGCGGGCGCCGGACGAGCCGTGCACGTAGATCGTGTCGCCGAGGCGGCCGTAGCCGGCGGGGAGCACGACGGGCGCCCCGTCCGCGACGAACCCGAAGTGGCAGACGAGCCCGGCGTCCAGCACGGCGTAGAGGTCCGCGCGGTCGGCGCGGCCGCGTTCGTGGAGCCGGCCGAGCGTGCTGCGTCCGCTGGGGGACAGGGGGGTCGTGGAGGTCACCCTCGAAGTCTGCGCCGCGCCGGTGGCATTCTGGGAGAGCCATTCCCGACCGGATCGAGGAGGCCAATCCGGTGGACGTCCCGCCGATCGTGCTCGACCGCTCCCGCGCCGAGCCCCTCGCCGCGCAGCTCGCCGGGGCGCTGCGCGGGGCCGCGGCGGACGGCACGCTGCGCGCGGGGGACCGGTTGCCCTCGACCCGCGCGCTCGCCGCCACCCTCGGCCTGAGCCGGACGGTCACCGCCGCCGCGTACGAGCAGCTGCTCGCCGAGGGCTGGGTGGAGGGCCGCGTCGGCGCGGGCACCTACGTGACGACCGCGCCGACGGCACGACTCCCGGCCCGGGAGCGCGCGGCGGGAGACTCCGCGGCGACGTATCTCGTCATGATGCGCGCCGGGGTCCCGTGCACCGAGGTGCTCGACCGCGGGGCCTGGCGCCGGGCCTGGCGGGCGGCCGCCGACCCCCCGCCGGACACCGAGCCCAGGCCGGAGGGGTTGCCGGAGTTCCGCGCGGCCGTCGTCGAGCATCTGCTGCGGCACCGGGGGCTCGCCGCGGACCCGGCGGACGTGCTCGCCACGGGAGGCAGCACGGGCGCGATCGCCGAGGTCGCCCGGACCCTTCCCGCGGGAGCCGTCGTCGCCGTCGAGGAGCCGGGGTACCAGCGCGCCGCGGGCGGGCTGCGGGCCGCCGGGCTGCGTGTCGTCGGGGTCCCGGTCGACCACGCGGGCCTGGTGGTGGACGCGCTCCCGGCGGGGCTCGCCGCCGTGTACTGCACGCCCGCGCACCAGTTCCCACTCGGCGGTCGGCTGCCCGCGGCGCGGCGGGTCGCGTTGGTCGAGCGCGCCCGGGCGGACGGGTTCGTGGTCCTCGAGGACGACTACGACGGCGAGCTGCGCTACGACGTCGCGCCGCTGCCGTTGCTCGCGGCGCTGGGCCCGGACGTCGTCGCGCACTTCGGGACCACCAGCAAGATCCTCACGCCGACGCTCGGCGCGGGTTGGCTCGTCGCCCCGCCCGCCGTGCGCGAAGCGGTGCTGCGGCAGCGGGACCGCACCGGGAGCCGGCCCGCGCCGGCCGGGCAGCGGGTGGTCACGGCGTTCGCGGCGTCGGGGGACCTGGCACGGCACCTCCGGCGGCTGCGTCGCGAGCTGGCCGGCCGGCGGGCGGAGGTCGTCGAGGCGCTGGCCGGGGTCACGGTGCTGGGCGACGAGGCGGGCGCGCACGTCATCGTCCCGGTGCCGGACGTCGCCACCGAACGGGCCGTGCTGCGCTGCGCCGAGGCCGCCGGGATCGCGCTCGACGGGCTCGAGCGCCACCACGCCGCCACGTCGACGCCGGGGATCGTGCTCGGCTACGCGGGCTCGACCCGCGCCGAGCTGCGAGCAGCCCTCCCGCACCTCGCGGCGATCCTCCGGGAGGCCCTTGCCGGGGCGGCGCCGCACGCTCGGATCGCCACCCGCATTCCCCGCTGACGAACCGGGCCCCCGGCCCTACGGTCTGGGCGTGGTCACCCGCTCCGATGTCCCGCCGGACAGGCCCCCTGTGGGGACACGGCGAGCTCCTGGACAGCGCGGGGCAGCGCGTCCACTACACGCGCGGCGGGAGCGGCCCGACGGTCGTCTGCCTGCACGGGTGGCCGGGCTTCTGGATCGACTACCGCTGCCTGCGCCCGCTGCTGGAGCCGGACGCGGACGTCGTCGCGATCGACCTCCGCCGCTTCGGCGGCTCCATGGACGCGGAGATGCACGCGGACCACTTCGGCCGGGCCGGGCAGGTCGGCGTGGTGCGGGACGTGTTCGACGCGCTGGGGATCGCGCAGGCGGTGCTGGTCGGCTACGACGTCGGCTCGTCCGTCGCGATCCAGTTCGCCCGGGAGTCCCCGGAGCGGGTCACCGGCCTGGTGCTGGGCAACCCGATGCACCCGGCGTCGGCGCCGCTCGCGCTGGAGCCGGACCACCGCGGGGAGTTCTGGTACCAGGACTTCCACCAGCTACGGCTGGCCGGCGAGCTCGTCGACGGCCGGCCGGGCGCGGTGCTGTCCTACCTGCGGCACTTCTACGGGCATTGGGGCCACCGGCCCGCGGCCTTCCACCCGGACCACCTCGACGACCTGGTGCGCGCCTACGCCCGCCGGGGCGCGTTCTCGCGCAGCGTGAACTGGTACCGCTCGGGCTCGTCGACGGTCTTCGCGGCGCTCGCGGCCCGGGACGCGGAGTCGCCGTCGCCGGTCACGGTGCCTGCGTCGGTGCTCTGGGGCGCGGCCGACCCGCTGTACCCGCCGGTCTTCGCCGAGGGCCTGGAGAAGACCCTGCCGGACCACACGCTGCGGGTGCTCGACGACATCGGCCACTTCGTCCCGCTCGAGGCCCCGGACGAGACCGCCGCGGCGGTCCGCCGGTTCCTCTAGGCGGCCGCTCAGTCGCCTGCGATCGGCAGCGGTGCGGTGCGGGGGCGCCGGGGCGTGCCCACCGCGCCGAGCTGCACGTCCGCCGTGGTGGTCCCGGATCCCGTGAGGTCCACCCGGGCCACCCCGGGCAGGTGCACGCTCGTCGTGACCGTGTAGCTGCCGGGCATGAGCTCGGGGACCCGGTAGCCGCCGTCGTCCCCGCTCGTGGCGGTCGCGACGACCGTCCCCTCGGCGTCGACGACCGTGATCATCGCGTTCGGCAGGGGCCGCCGGTCCGGGCCGGTGACCTGCCCGGCGAGGCCGCCCGCGGCGCTGATCGCCAGCGCCACCGGCACCGATGCCTCGGCGACGACGTGCACCGACGTCGCCTGCGGCGCCCGGCCCGCGAGGGTCGCCGTGATCGTCGTCGGGCCGACGGGCAGGCCCTCCATCCGGAAGGTGCCGTCGGGGTCCGTGACGGCCCGGCCGGTCAACCGGCCCCCCGCATCGAGCGCCAGCACCGTCACGCCGGGGACCCCGGCCGGGCCGCTCCCGCTGCGGACGATGCCGTGCACCGCGCCGTCCCCGCGCAGGTCGAAGTCCTGTCGCGCGCCCCGGCCGTCGAGCGTCACCGCGGCGACCTCGGGCCGGAAGCCCGGCGCGGTCGCGACGACCATGAACGTGCCGGTGCCGAGCCCGAAGAGCGCGTACCCACCCGCGGGGTCGACCTCGGTGCGCCCGACCTGACGACCGTCGGGTGCGGTCACGGTGACGATGCCCTGGGCGATCGCGGTGCCGTGCGGGGTGCGCAGCGCGCCGACGACCGACCCGGGCGTGCCCGGCTCGACGGGCGCGGACGCCCCGGCCCCGACCAGGCCGGTCGCACGCACGGCCGCGGCCACCGCGCCGCTGTGGGCGGCGACGTCCCCGTGGAGGCCCTGCTCGTCGACCAGCTCGCCGCCCTCGGCCGCGAGCTCGGCCCCGACTGGCTCGTGCGCCGCGCCGGGGGCGACCCGCTTGCCGGTGAACGCCGAGGCGACCGCGGCGACCAGGCAGGCGATCACGGCGAACCAGAACGCCGCGGTCAGGCCGTCGGAGAACGGGCCGGAGATCAGGTTCGGGAAGAAGCTGCGCCCGGTGAGGAACGCGGCCTGGTCCGGCGGGATGACGTTCAGGACGTTCCCGAGCAGCTCCTGCACCGGGTTGTAGCCCAGGAACGCCGCGAACAGGACTCCGACGGGCGGTAGGGCCGCGATCCGGCTCGCCTCCGCCGCGGGCACGCCGTGCTGCAGCAGCCCGCTCTCCATCACCGCCGGCAGGTGGCTCGACAGGCCGGCGATCATCAGGCTGAAGAAGAAGCCGATGGACAGCACCATCGCGGAGTTCTGGAACGTCGCCGTCATCCCGGCACCGGCGCCGCGGGCGTTCGCCGGCAGCGCGTTCATGATCTCGGCCCGGTTCGGCGAGGAGAACAGGCCCATGCCGAGCCCGTTGAGCAGCAGGATCAGCGCGAAGACCCAGTAGTCGAAGTCCACGGGCAGCAGCTCGAGGAGCAGGAAGCTGACGGCGCTGATCACCATGCCGCCGGTGGTGAACAGCTTCGCGCCGGACCTGTCGGACAGCCAGCCGGAGAGCGGCGCCGCGATCAGGAACCCGATCGTCAGCGGGAGCATGTAGATGCCCGCCCACAGCGGTGTCTGCTCGAAGCTGTAGCCGTGCTGCGGCAGCCAGATTCCCTGCAGCCAGATGATGAGGACGAACTGCAGGCCGCCGCGGCCGAGCGAGGCGAGCAGGTTGGCCAGGTTGCCCAAGGTGAAGGGCCGGTTGCGGAACAGCGAGAGCTCGAAGAGTGGCTTCGCGACCTTGGTCTCGATGACGCCGAACGCGATCAGCACGACGACGCCGCCGATGATGCAGCCGAGCACCATCGGGCTCGTCCAGCCCATGGTGTGCCCGCCGTAGGGCTGGATGCCGTAGGTGATGCCGACCAGCACGGCGATGAGGCCCACCGCGAAGGTGATGTTGCCCCACCAGTCCATCTTGGCGGGCTGGCGGTTGCCGTTGTCCTTGAGCTTCAGGTAGGCCCAGATCGTGCCGAAGACGCCGAACGGCACGGACACGAAGAAGACGAGGTGCCAGTTCACCGGGCCGAGCAGGCCGCCGATGACCAGGCCGAGGAACGAGCCGGCGATCGCCGCAACCCCGTTGATGCCCAGCGCCGTCCCGCGCTGGCGGACGGGGAACGCGTCGGTGAGGATCGCGCTGGAGTTCGCCATCAGGAACGCGCCGCCGATGCCCTGCACGATGCGCCAGCCGATGAGCCACAACGCGGCCGCGTCGCCCTGTTGCCAGGTGATCCCGAGGAACACCGAGGCGATCGCGAAGATCGCGAAGCCCATGTTGTACATCCGGACCCGGCCGAACATGTCCCCGAGCCGGCCGAAGCCGACCACCAGCACCGCGGTGACCACGAGGAAGCCCATGATCATCCACAGCAGATAGCTGGTGTTGGACGACTCGAGCGGGTTGATCCCGATGCCGCGGAAGATGTCCGGCAGCGCGATGAGCACGATCGACGAGTTGATCGTCGCCATGAGCATGCCCAACGTCGTGTTGGACAGCGCGATCCACTTGTACCGGGGGTCAGGGTCGGCCTGACCGCTCCCGGCTCCGACGACTGCTGCCGACGTTTCGGCTGGCACGAGGCCTCCCACCCGAGATTTCGACGATTAGTTGTCTCAGGCTAACTGTTGCGTCATGCCACGGTCGACCCTGGAGTTCTCGGAGGGGCCGTGGGATGTCCCACAGCGGAATCGGTGGAGGGCCCGGGATCAGGCGTTCCCATAGACCCGCACCGGCGTGACCAGCACCGCCACCCGGCCTTCCTCCCGCATCACCCGGTCATAGGTGTCCCAGTCGTCGTGCGTGCCACCGGCGGCCTCGAACACCGCCCGGAGCAGCAGCCGCAGTGTCTCCGCGTCGACGTCCCCGGGCCCGATCAGCTCCGCTGTCCCGTCCACGGCGGCCCAGCGCCAGCCGGCCCTCCAGAGCACCGAGGTCGCGGGCCGGGCGCGCAGGTTTCGGAGCTTCACCTGTCCGTAGGTGACATATCCGACGACCGGCTCCCCGTTCGTCGGGTGGTCGAGGACCCCGGCGTTGACCAGCGAGGAATGGGGGGTCCCGTCCGCGCGGACGACGGCCACGCTCGCCAGGCCGCTGTCCTTGCGGACGATGTGCCGGACGGCTTCCAGATCGGGTGCGCTCACGCATCGAGTGTGGCACGCGCCACCCCCGAGGCCCGTGGCCTACGCTCGCCGGTCATGAGCGACGCCCACAGGGACAGCACCACCCGGACCGACCGTGTGCGGGTGGCGGTCGTCTTCGGTGGCCGCAGCTCCGAGCACGCGATCTCCTGCGTCTCGGCCGGGAGCGTCCTCGCCCACCTGGACCGCGAGCGGTTCGACGTCGTGCCGGTGGGCATCGCGCGGGACGGTTCCTGGGTGCTGGGCACGGACGATCCGTCGGTGCTGCGGATCTCCGGCCGCACGCTGCCCGAGGTCGACGGCTCGGCGCCCGCCCTCGTCCTGCCCGGGGACCCGACCCGCGGCGGCCTCGTCCGGCTGGACCCGGAGCACGCGGGCGAGGTGCTCGCGGGGGTCGACGTCGTGTTCCCCGTGCTGCACGGCCCCTTCGGCGAGGACGGCACGGTGCAGGGCCTGCTGGAGATGGCCGGCCTGCCCTACGTGGGCGCCGGGGTGCTCGCCAGCGCGGCGGGCATGGACAAGGAGTTCACCAAGAAGCTGCTGGCCGCGGCCGGGATCCCGGCGGGCCGGCTCGTCGTGCTGCGGCGCGGGACCGCGACCCTGACCGAGACCGAGCGTGCGGACCTCGGCCTGCCGGTGTTCGTGAAGCCCGCGCGGGCGGGCTCGTCGGTCGGGATCACGAAGGTGTCGGACTGGGCGGACCTCGACGCCGCGATCGCCACCGCCCGCGAGCACGACCCGAAGGTGCTGGTCGAGGCGGCGGTCGTCGGCCGCGAGATCGAGTGCGGGGTGCTCGAGCTGCCGGACGGCACGCTCCGCGCCAGCCTCCCGGCCGAGATCCGGCTGGTCGGCAGCACGGCGGACTTCTACGACTTCGCGGCCAAGTACCTCGACGACGCCTGCGAGTTCGACATCCCCGCCAAGCTCGACGACGACCTCGCCGAGAACCTCCGCGAGATGGCGATCGACGCCTTCCGGGCGCTGGACGGCCAGGGCCTGGCCCGGGTCGACTTCTTCGTCGGCGAGGACGGCGAGCTGACCGTCAACGAGGTCAACACGATGCCCGGCTTCACCCCGATCTCGATGTACCCGCGGATGTGGGCGGAGACCGGCGTCGACTACACCGCGCTGCTCACGACGCTCGTCGAGACGGCGATGGCACGGGGGACCGGGCTGCGCTGATCGCTCCCGTCAGGGAGTACAGCCCCACCACGCCGACGATCCCGATCCCGATCGCGTTCGCCGCGCCCGCCGGGACCCCCGGGTCCAGCGGATCGACCGCGGCCATCACCCCCGCCGGCGATCATCGCGACCCCCACACCCAGCGCCACGAGGAACACGAGCAGGCCGCCCCGCAGGGCGAGCACCCGGCTCCCGCTCAGCGCGGGGCGGCGCCGGAACGCGAGCACCGTCACCGCCATGGAGGTCACGACGATCACCGCTCCGCCCGCGGCGAGGACGGTCGAGACGGCCGAGTCGAACGGGGTCTCCCGGTTGAAGTGCGACGGCACCCGCCGCCAGGCCTGCATCGTCACCAGCGTCACCTCGACGACGCACGCGGCCACGAACCCGCCGACCACCAGGCCCCGGGCGCGGTCCGACATCCGCACCGGCCTGCTGACCGGCACGAGCGTCAGCACCGTCAGGCCGAACGACACCCCGAACGTGACGGCCTTGCGCCACGACACCGGGCCTTCCCACGGCCCGCCGTCGATGGCGAAGACGACGAGGTGCAGCAGGCCCGAGACGATCAGGACCGCGCCGACCACGAGGCACGCGCGCTCCAGCCGTCCCAGATCGTTCATGGCTGAAACGGTATCGGGATGAGTACCGTTCTGGCGAGGAACGACCTGAGAGGTCTCAGCGAACGAGGACCGGGCCCTTGGGGAGTGCCGAGGCCACCGCGTCCGAGACCGCCTGCAACGGGCCGCTGCCCACGGTGGTCGGAACGGTGAGGGCGACGTAGACGGGCCGGTCCACCGCGACGTACGTGGTCAGGACCGGGTCCGGGGCGTTGTCGGTCAGCGCCAGCCAGCTCACGCCGTTGATGTCGGTGAGCGGGGACGTCGGCACGAGCTCCGCCGGCCGTGGCAGCCCGCAGCGCAGAACCACCGGCCGGGGCGACGCGGCCCAGGCCGCGGTACCGGGTTCGGAGGGCGCGGCGATCGGCCGGGCCGGGAGCGGCGCCGGATCGGCGGGCAGCTCCTTCGGCAGCGCTGCGAGCAGCGAGACGCAGCCGGGCGAGCCCCCGTCCGTGGCCCCGACCGGGGGGACCGCGAGCGGTCCGGTCTCCGCGGGCACGGGTGGGGGCGCGGCCTCGGTGCCGTGACCCCGGAACGTCAGCCCGAGGACCGCGACGACGACGGCGAGCAGCACGGGTAGCGCGATCGCGACGACCACCGCCGGTCGCCGCAGGTCGGGGCCGTGCCGGGTGTCCACTTCCCCTACCCCAGCTTGACGACCGGGCAGGTCAGCGTCCGGGTGATGCCCAGGACGCCCTGGACGCGGGCGACGACCAGCTGCCCCAGCTCGTCGACCGTGTCCGCCTCGGCGCGGACGATGACGTCGTAGGGTCCGGTGACGTCCTCGGCGGAGATCACGCCGGGGATGCCGGAGATCTCTCCGGCGACCGCGGCCGACTTTCCGACCTCGGTCTGGACCAGGATGTAGGCCTGCACCACGGCGTGCCCCTCTCGCTTATCGTGGTCCGCCGGAGTGCTCCGGCGGAGAGTCGGAAGGGAACGTACCTGAGGAGGAGCGTTTGTCCCCATCGTCGAGCACCCCTCGTGACGCAACCGAGGCGATCGACACACCGGGCGAGCGCCTGTCGGAGCTCGGCGAGTTCGGCCTGATCAGCCGGGTGACGCGGGATCGGCCTCAGCCGCCGGCGACGCTGCTGGGCCCCGGGGACGACGCGGCGGTCGTCGCGGCGCCGGACGGGAGGGTCGTCGCGTGCACGGACGTCCTGGTCGACTGCGTGCACTTCCGCCTGGACTGGTCCACCCCGGAACAGGTGGGGCGCAAGGCCGCGGCGGCGAACCTCGCGGACGTCGCGGCGATGGGCGCGGTGCCCACGGGCCTGCTGGTCGGCCTGGCCTGCCCGGCCGACACCCCCGTCGCGACGCTCGAGGACCTGGCCGCCGGGCTCTGGGCCGAGGCGGGCGTCGTGGGCGTCGGCGTCGTCGGCGGGGACGTGGCCTCCTCGGCGACGCTCGTGGTCTCCGTGACCGCGCTCGGCTCGCTGGAGGGCCGGGCGCCTGTCCTGCGCTCCGGTGCCCGGCCGGGGGACGTGGTGGCGGTGGCCGGGCGCCTCGGCTGGTCCGGCGCCGGGCTGGCCGTCCTGAGCAGGGGTTTCCGCTCGCCCGGCACGGTGGTGAACGCCCACCGGGTGCCCGAGCCGCCCTACGCGGCCGGACCCGCTGCCGCGAAGGCCGGTGCCACGTCCATGATCGACGTTTCGGACGGGCTGATGGCGGACCTCGGGCACATCGCACGGGTGTCCGGCGTGCTCGTCGACCTCCGGTCCGACGCGCTGGAGGTCCCGGCCCGGCTGGTCGACGTCGGGTCCGCGCTGGGCGTCGACCCGCTGCACTGGCTGCTGACCGGGGGCGAGGACCACGCGCTCGTCGCGACGTTCCCGCCGGGCACGGCCCTGCCCGAGGGCTGGCGGGCGATCGGCGTGGCCGCCGCGGGCGAGCCGGCCGTGCTCGTGGACGGCCGGACCTACGAGGGCGACCAGGGCTGGGACCACTTCGCCGGCCGCTGATACATGCGTGGCGTCGACCTCATCGCAACACCGTGCGGGCACGCTGGCCGGCCCGGAGGCGGGACGGGTGAGCGCCGAGAAGCACGAGCGGATGCGACGCCTCGCCGCCGCGGTCACCTCCTCCTGAGCAGCCTCCGCCAGCCCTTGTGCTCCTTCACCGGGTAGGACCGCTGCGGCTCCGGGTAGGCCGGCGGTTCCGCCGCGACGGGCGGGGGCGCGACGGGCGCGAACACGGGCGCGAACGCCGCCGGGAGGGTCGCGGGCGCGAGGGCCGGCAGGGTGGCGGGGTGGTCGGGCGTCCCCGCCCGGACCGGTGCGCCGGCGATCACGGTGTCGGCGGAGGGATCGGGCTCGGGAGCGGCCCCGAGGGCGGGGGTGCCCTTCGCCTCGATCGGGCCGGCGTCGGTCGCGGCGCCGTCCGGCTCGGCCGGTCCCGCGGTGTCCTTCGCCTCGGCGGCGCCGGCCGCGGCCCGGGCGGCTTCGCCCGCGTCGGCGGTGACCGAAGTCTCCTCCGGGTCGACGGTGGCGGTTGCGGCCCTGGCGTCGGCTTCCGCGCCGCGCCGGGGAGTCGGCGACGGCCGTGGCCGGAAGAACCCGGTCTGCAGCGCGGCGCCCGGGGCGTTCGGGGTCGGGTCGTCCGGGTTCGTGGTGGTCTCCGGGGAGTCGGTGGATCCGGTCGTGCTCACGGCCCGCTATCGCCCGGCCCCGGAGGCCCGTTACGCCGCGCTGGTGGAGGCGGTGGGTACGCGCGCGTGGATTCGGGGAGCGGAGCCGTCAGGGCAGCATCCAGCCCAGGACCGGGGTCGACTGCAGGTAGATCAGTACCGCGAGGACCAGCAGCATCCCCAGGCTCCAGCCGATGATCTTGCGCAGCAGGAGGCCCTCCTGGCCGTCGAGCTTCACCGCGACGGCCGCGATCGTGAGGTTCTGCGGCGAGAGCATCTTGCCGAGCACCCCGCCGGACGAGTTCGCTCCCGCGAGCAGCTCGGGGGGCAGCCCCGCCTGGTTCGCCGCGGTCACCTGCAACGCCCCGAACAGCGCGTTCGCGGACGTGTCCGAGCCGGTGACGGCGACGCCGAACCAGCCGAGCAGCGGGGACAGGAACGCGAGCGCCCCACCGGCGCCGGCGATCAGCAACCCGATCGCGGCGGTCTGCGCGGACGCGTTCATCACGTAGGCGAGCGCGAGCACCGCGGCGACGGTGAGGATCGCCCACTTGAGCTCGGAGACGGTCCGGGCCCAGGTGGCGAGGGCCTTCCCGGCGCCGACCCCGAGCACCGCCGCGACGATCACGCCGGAGATCAGCATCAGGGTCCCGGCGGTGGAGAGCCACGTCAGCGAGTACATCGTGGTGCTGTGCGGCCTCCCGTTGGTGCCGACGACGTCCAGCCCGGGCCAGCGGAACGCGAGCTTCAGCGAGTCGATTGCGGGCTTGATCCCGGGCAGCTGCGCGAGCGCGAAGACGGCGACGATGATCACGTACGGCGCGTAGGCGCGGCGGATCTCGGCGGGGGTGTCCGCGAGGGTCGTGGTCGGGCCGCCCGGGGCGGGCTCGGACGCGGCGGCCCCGGTAGTGGCGGCCCCGGTGGTCGTCGGCACGGGCCTCGACGGACCGCCCGGCCTTCCCGCCGCCTCGCCGGCGGCCTCGAGTCCGTCGGTGCCGCGGCCGCCGGTCGCGCCACGGGCGTCGCGGGCCGCCCACACCGCGTCCGGGCGGGCCCGCGAGAGGAGCACCACCGCGATCGCGGCGAGCAGCGACGCCACGATGTCCGTGAGCGCCACCGAGATGAAGTTCGACGTGACGAACTGCGCGATCGCGAACACGACGCCCGCCGCGACCGCGGGCACCCACGCCTCGCGAACGCCGCGCCGGCCGTCGACGATGAACACCAGGACCAGCGGCACGAACAGGGCCAGCACCGGGGTCTGGCGGCCGACCACCGACGCGACCTGGTCCAGCGGGAGCCCCGTGACCGACGCGAGGGTGATCACCGGGACGCCCATCGCCCCGAACGCGACGGGTGCGGTGTTGGCGACCAGCGCGAGGATCGCGGCGCGTAGCGGCTTGAAGCCCAGCGCCATCAGCATCACCGACGTGATCGCGACCGGGGCGCCGAACCCGGCGAGTGCCTCCAGCAGCGCGCCGAAGCAGAACGCGACCAGGATCGCCTGTGTCCGCTGGTCCGAGGAGAACGCGCCGAAGCTGCGCCGCAGGACGTCGAAGTGCCCGGTCGCGACGGTCATGTTGAACACCCACAGGGCGTTGACCACGATCCAGAGGATCGGGAAGAGCCCGAAGAACGCGCCGTGCGCCGCGGCGGACAGCGACATCCCGAAAGGCATCCCGAAGCCCGCGATCGCGACGATCAGCGATGCCGCGAGGCCGGCGAGCGCGGCCCAGTGCGCCCGGACCCGCAGCACCCCCAGGAGCAGCAGCACCACGGCCAGCGGGATCACCGCCAGCAGCGCGGACCAGGCGAGCGAGCCGCCGACGGCGCGTGGGTCCTGTTGGTAAGCGGCGAGGATCGGTCCGGACGTCGCTGTCCCGAGTGTCATGAACCGGGAGTCTGCGACGAATCGCCAGGCCCGGCAGCGTGAACTGGGCCGAATGGGTCAGCCGGTCCGGTGGAGGCCGCAAGCGGCAGGATCTCGGCGCCGGGTGGCCGGCGCCGAGATCCTGGGCTCAGGTCCTCGGTACCGGCACGTTCCGGATGCTGGCGTCCAGCAGCTGCACGGGATGCAGCAGCGGGAGCGGGCCCTCCCCGGGGCCCGACGCCAGGTGCTTGCCGATCTGCAGCAGGCAGCCCGGGTTCGCCGTCACGATGACGTCCGGCCGCACGGACCGCACGTTGTCCGCCTTGCGCTTCCCGAGGTCGTCCGCCGCCTCGGGCATGATCATGTTGTAGATCCCGGCCGAGCCGCAGCAGAGGTCCGCCTCGGGGATGTCGACGAGATCGAGCTCCGGGATGCTGCGGAGCACCGCGCGCGGCTCGGCGCGGACCTTCTGCGCGTGCCCGAGGTGGCAGGCGTCGTGATAGGCGACCCGGAGCCCACGCGAAGCGTCCATGTTTCCGACGGGCGAGCGCGGGGCACGTGGTTCGAGCGCCGCCAGGACCTCGTGCACGTCCTTCACCCGCGCGCTGAACGCCTTCGCCCGCTCGGCCCACTCCGGGTCGTCGGACATCAGGTGGCCGTAGTCCTTCATCGACGAGCCGCAGCCCGCGACGTTGGTGACGATCGTGTCCACGTCGAGGCGCTCGAACCGCGCGATGGTCCTCCTCGCCCGGCCCAGCGCGGACTCCTCGCGTCCCGAGTGCAGTTCCAGCGCGCCGCAGCACTGCTGGTCCTTGGGGACCTCCACGTCGTAGCCCTCGGCGGAGAGCACCCGCACGGTCGCCTCGTTGACCCGGTGGAAGAACACGTCCTGCACGCACCCGGAGAGCAGGGCGACCCGGCCGCGGCGCTCGCCGATCGCGGCGGTGTGCACGGGCAGCGTCGCGAACGCCTCCCGGACCGTGACGGGCGGGAGCAGGGACTCCATCGCGGCGAGCCGCGAGAATCCTCCTGTGGCGAGCCGTCCGATCGCCTTGTCGGCCAGCTTCCTGACCGCCGGGACGGTCCGGAGCCTCTGGTAGAGCGCACCGGGCAGCGCGGCCGCCTTCAGCCGTCGCTTGTAGGGGAAGAGGGCGAAGATCGCGTTCCGGAAGAGCTGGTCCCCGCGCTCCCGTTCCACGTTCCGCTCGATCTGCGGGCGTACGGACTCCAGCAGCTTGTCGTACTGGACGCCGGACGGGCAGGCCGTCACGCACGCCATGCAGCCGAGGCACCGGTCGATGTGCTCGGTGAACGGCCCCTCGAGGGGGATCTCGCCCTTCGCCGCCAGGTCCATCAGCAGGATCCGGCCGCGCGGGGAGTCCATCTCCTCGCCCCAGAGCTGGTAGGTCGGACAGGTGGGCAGGCAGAAGCCGCAGTGCACGCAGTCGTCGAGGAGCTCACGCTCCGGCGGCCGGTGCGGGTCGAACGCACTAGGCCCGGCCTGCGGGATGTTGGTCTCTGCGGAGCCGGCGGGTGTGGTCACGGGATCTCCCACGGGTCGAAGCGGCCCGGACCGAAGCGGCCGTCCGGGTCGAACTGGGCCTTGACCGCGTTCAGCACGGCAAGGGCGGAGGGCGGCGGGCCCCAGGCGGGGGCGTCGAGCCCGGCGGGCCGGCGGCGGAGCACGGAGGTACCGCCCACCGCGTGCACGGCCTCGTGCGCCTCCGCGACGGCGGTGCCGGGCACGGTGACGGTGGCGACGCCCGTTCCCAGGCCCGCGGTGACCGTCGTGCACGGCAGCCCGGCCAGCAGCCCGGGAAGCCGGGAGGGCCGGGCGCCGATCCGCAGGACGGCGCCGTCGCCGGAGCCGCGCACGAGCGAGACGTGGACGTCCCACACGTCGTCGGACGTCGTCTCGGCTCCCGCACCGAGCAGCGCGGCCACGCGCTCCATGCGGGCGGGCAGGGCCGCCTCGGTGCTCTCGATCCGCACCAGCAGCCGACCCTGCTCCGACGTCGACCTCTCACCCGAGATCCACTCCAGCGCGGTCGGCTCGAGCGGGCTCTCCAGCACGCGGGAGGCGTGCCCCGCGGCCTCGGCCAGCGGGCAGGCCAGCGCGACGGTGCCGGTCGCCTTCGGCGTCGGGTGCAGCCGCAGGACGACCTCGACGAGCGCGCCGAGCGTCCCGTACGAGCCGTGCATCAGCTTCGCGAGGTCGTAGCCCGCGACGTTCTTGATCACGTGCCCGCCGCTGCGGGCGACCGTGCCGTCCGCGAGCAGGGTCGTCGTCCCGATCACGAGGTCGCGCATCCCGCCATGGACCAGCGCGGACGGGCCGGCGTCGGCGGTCGCGACGAGCCCGCCGACGGTCGCCCCGTCGGCGATCCGCGCGGCGTCGAGCGAGACGTGCTGGCCGTGCTCCGCGAGCTCGGCCTGCAGGTCCCGCAGCGGGGTCCCGGCGTGCACCGAGACCGTCATGTCCCCGGGGTTGTGCGCGATGATCCCGTGCAGCCCGGAGAGGTCCAGAACGGCGTCGACGTCCCGGAGCCGGCCCGCCCAGTCGGCGGCGGTGCCGGCGCCGGTGATCCCCAGCGATCCGGGGGTGTCGAGGACCGCGTCCCGGGCCTCGTGCAGGTTCTCCGGCCTGAGTGTGGTGGGGGCTGCGCCGTGTTCGGTGGATGTCATAGCCGCTCGATCACTCCTGACTCCTCCAGCGGGTGCGGGCTGTACTTGCCGGGGCGCTCGCCGCACAGTCGCGGGGTGGGCAGCACCTTGCCGGGGTTGCAGATGCCGTCCGCGTCGAACGCGGTGCGGACCCGCTGCATGACGGCGAGGTCGTCCTCGCTGAACATCTTGGGCATGGAACACGCCTTGTCCGTGCCGATCCCGTGCTCGCCGGACAGCGATCCGCCCAGCTCGACGCACAGTTCGGCGATCTGCCCGGACAGCTTCTCCGCGCGCTCGGTCTCACCCGCGGCGGCGCTGTAGAGGACCAGCGGGTGCAGGTTCCCGTCGCCGGCGTGGAAGACGTTCGCGACCCGGATGCCCGCCTCGGAGCCCATGTCGGCGATCCGGCCCAGGACCTCGGCGAGCCGGGTGCGGGGGACCACGCCGTCCTGGACGAAGTAGTCCGGCGAGATCCGGCCGACCGCGGCGAACGCGGCCTTGCGGCCCCGCCAGATCGCGGCGCGCTCCTCCGGGGAGCCGGCGATGTGCAGCCGGGTGCAGCCGTGCTTGTCACAGATGACCTTGACCTGCTCGAACTGGTCGTCGCACTCCTCGACCGGTCCGTCCAGCTCGACGACCAGCGCCGCGGGTGTGCCGAGGGTGTAACCCGCGTGCACGGCCTCCTCGGCGGCCTCGATCGCGAGCGTGTCCATCATCTCGACGGCGGCGGGCACGATCCCGGCGGCGACGATGTCGCTGACGACGTCCCCCGCCTCCCCGACGGACGGGAAGTCCGCGAGCAGCGTCCGGACCGTCTCCGGGGTGCGCAGCAGCCGGACGACGATCTTCGTGGTGATGCCGAGCGTGCCCTCGGAACCGAGGAACACCCCGCGCAGGTCCGGGCCCTGCTGTTCGGGGCTGTCCCCACCGAGGGTGACCAGCGTGCCGTCGGGCAGCACGACCTCGACGGACAGCACGTGGTTGGTGGTGAAGCCGTACTTCAGGCAGTGGGCGCCGCCGGAGTTCTCCGCGACGTTCCCGCCGATCGTGCAGACCTGCTGGCTCGACGGGTCGGGTGCGTAGTACAGCCCGTGTGACGCCGCCGCGCCGGTGATCTCCAGGTTGGTCACGCCCGGCTCGACGACCGCGCGCCGGTTCTCCGGATCGACCTCCAGCACCCGCTTCAGCCGGGCCAGCGAGATCACGACCCCGTCCGCGACCGGGAGCGCCCCGCCGGAGAGCCCGGTCCCGGCGCCGCGGGCGACGAACGGGATGCCGTGCTCGTGGCACACCCGGACGCTCGCCGCGACCTCCTCGGCGGTGCGGGGGAGCAGCACCATGTCCGGCACGACGCGGTACCCGGTGAGCCCGTCGCACTCGTAGGCGCGTCGCCTCACCGGGTCGTCGACGATGTTCTCGGCCCCGACCGCCGCGGCGAACGCGGCGTGGGCTCGCGGATCCAGGCTCATCGGTCTCCTCCTGTCGACGCTGGCGGAAAGGTGTGCGGAGCGTACGTCCGGATCGGCGGCCGGCGCCCGGGCGGACGGGGACGGGCCGGCCGCCCGTTCACCCGGCCCGTCACGCGGAGGCCAGCAGCGAGCCGAGCCGTCGGCCCGCCGCGACGACCAGCGGGGCGATCCGGGCGACGGTCGCGTCGTCCATCCGGGAGACCGGACCCGAGACCGAGACGGCGGCGGAGCCGTGCGGGCCGGTGACCGGGGCTGCGACGCAGCGCACGCCCGTCTCCTGCTCGCCCTCGTCCAGCACGTACCCCCGGCCCCGCGCGACGGTGAGCTCCGCGGCGAGGACCCCGGGGTCGGTGATCGTCGTCGGCGTGACGGCCGGGAGCCCGGTGCGCTCCACGATCGCGGCGGACTCGCCCGCCGGCAGCGCCGAGAGCAGGGCCTTCCCGACCCCGGTGCAGTGCAGCGGGACCCGGCGGCCGATCTCGGTGAACATCCGCATCGAATGCCGGGACGGGACCTGGGCGACGTAGACGGCGCGGTCGCCGTCGAGCACCGCGAGGTTCGCCGTCTCGCCGGCCGCGGCGACCAGCTCGTCGAGCACCGGGGTGGCCCAGCGGCCGAACTGACGGGCCGCCGTCTCGCCGAGCCCGACGAGCCGGGGGCCGAGCGTGTAGCGGCGCGACGGGAGCTGGCGCAGGTAGCCGAGGCCGACGAGCGTGCGGACGAGCCGGTGGATGGTGGCCGGTGCGAGTCCCGTGCGGTCCGCGAGCTCGGACAGCCCGGCTTCGCCACCGGCGTCGGCCAGGGTCTCCAGCAGCTCGAAGGCGCGCGCGAGCGACTGGACGCCGCCGGCGCGGGGTACCTCGGGGAGGGACTCGGTCACGCCGGTGACTGTAGCCCATATTCCGTGATGTGGAAATCGTAGTCCGCGTGGTAGAAAAGAAGCCGACACAGACGCGAGTGAGAGGGAGTGGACGGCGATGGCCGAGCCGACCGGTGGACTTCAGGTCGACCCGCAGCTGCGGGAGTTCGTGGAAGCCGACCTGCTCGCGGGCCTGGATCTGAGCCCCGAGCAGTTCTGGACCGCGCTGGCCGGACTCCAGGAGCGCTTCGCCCCGCGGATCGCGGAGCTGCTCGCCCGCCGGGACGAGCTGCAGCAGCAGATCGACACCTGGCACGAGGCGAACGGCGCCGGCAGCCGGGAGGCCTACGAGGCCTTCCTGACCGAGATCGGCTACCTGCTCCCGGACGACACCTCGACCACCATCTCGGTGGAGAACGTCGACCCGGAGATCGCCGAGGTCCCGGGCCCGCAGCTGGTGGTCCCGTCGACCGTCCCGCGCTACGCGCTCAACGCGGCCAACGCCCGGTGGGGCTCGCTCTACGACGCCTTCTACGGCACCGACGCGCTCCCGCTGGACCACGAGCTCGCCAAGGGCTACGACGAGAAGCGCGGCGCCCAGGTCATCGCGGCCGCGGACGAGCTGCTCGACGAGCTCTTCCCGCTCGCCCAGGGCAGCCATGCCGACGTCGCCGCCTACCGGGCCTCCGCGGACGGCCTGACCGTCGAGCCCGGCGGCGCCCGGCTCGCCGACCCCTCTCAGTTCGCCGGGTTCCGGGAGCTGGACGCGGACGGCAAGGGCGCGGTCCTGCTGCAGCGCAACGGGTTGCACGCCGAGCTGACCATCGACCCCGGCCACCGCGTCGGCCGGCAGCACCACGCCGACGTGGCGGACGTCGTGCTCGAGTCCGCCGTCACCACGATCGTGGACCTCGAGGACTCGGTCGCGACCGTCGACGGCGAGGACAAGGCGCTGGCCTACCGCACCTGGCTCGGCCTGATGACCGGCGAGCTGGTCTCGGAGTTCCAGAAGGGCGGGGAGACCGTGACCCGCCGGGTCAACGGGGACCGCGAGTACATCGGCGCCGACGGCGGGGAACTCACCCTGCCCGGCCGCTCGCTGCTGCTCGCCCGCACCGTCGGGCACCACATGACCACCAACGCCGTCCGGACCGCCGGCGGCACCGAGGTCGCCGAGGGCGTGCTCGACGCGCTGGTCGTCGCGGCGGCCGCGCAGTACGACCTGTCCGGCAAGGGCGCGTGGTCGAACTCCCGCACGGGCAGCGTCTACGTCGTCAAGCCCAAGCAGCACGGGCCGGACGAGGTGCGGCTGACCGTCGAGCTGTTCGCCGCCGTCGAGGAGGCCCTCGGGCTGCCCGCGAAAACCCTCAAGATCGGCATCATGGACGAGGAGAAGCGCACCAGCGTGAACCTCGGTGCGTCCATCGCCGAGGCCGCCGAGCGGGTCATCTTCGTCAACACCGGCTTCCTGGACCGCACCGGTGACGAGATCCACACCTGCTTCGTCGCCGGGCCGGTCGTGCCCAAGGGCGAGATGAAGACGTCGACCTGGCTGACCGCCTACGAGGACCGCAACGTCGACGTCGCGCTGCGGGCCGGGTTCTCGCACAAGGCGCAGATCGGCAAGGGCATGTGGGCCAAGCCGGCCGCGATGGCGGAGATGCTCGAGCAGAAGGGCGCCCAGCCGAAGCAGGGCGCCAACTGCGCCTGGGTCCCGTCGCCGACCGCGGCCACGCTGCACGCGCTGCACTACCTGCGCACGGACGTCCACGCCGTCCAGGAGGAGCTGGCGGAGCGGCCGCTGAGGGACCGCCGGGACCTGCTGGTGCTCCCACTGCAGGAGGAGCCCGTCACCGACGAGGTGAAGACCCACGAGCTGGAGACGAACGCGCAGTCGATCCTCGGCTACGTCGTCCGCTGGGTCGGGCTGGGCATCGGCTGCTCGACCGTCCCGGACCTCGAGGGCGTCGGGCTGATGGAGGACCGCGCGACCCTGCGGATCTCCAGCCAGCTCCTCGCGAACTGGCTGCACCACGGCCTGGTCGACGAGCAGACCGTGCGGGACACCTTCGCCCGCATGGCGGCCCTGGTCGACGAGCAGAACGCGAACGAGCCGGGCTACCCGCCCATGAGCAAGGACCTCGACGGCAGCGAGTCCTTCCAGGCCGCCCTGGAGCTCGTCTTCACCGGCCGCACCGAGCCGAACGGCTACACCGAGCGCGTCCTCACCAGCTGGCGCCAGAAGGCCAAGGCGTAATCCCCCGCGAGTCGGCACTTCCCGTCGCGCGAAACGCACATCCCGGACCACCGGGATGTGCGTTTCGGTCTACCGGGACCGCCGACTCGCGGAAGAACGGAGTGCACATGAGGCCGTGGGCGCGGGTCGCCGCGGTGCTGTTCGTGATCGGGTACGGCGCGAACCAGTTCAGCCCCTTGATGGTCATGTACCGCGAGCGGGGGCACTACTCCGCGCTCGTCGTCGCGGCGTTCTTCGGCGTGTACGTCGCCGGGCTCGCCCCCGGGCTGCTGCTCGGCGGCCCGCTCTCGGACCGCTGGGGCCGGCGCCGGGTGCTGCTGCCCGCCGTCGTCGCCTCGATCCCGGCCAGCGCGGTCCTCGCGCTCGGGGCCTTCTCCCAGGCCCTGCTCTACACCGGGCGGTTCCTGTTCGGCGCCGTCACGGGCGTCGCGATGGCGGTCGGGACGACGTGGGTGAAGGAGCTCAGCCAGCCGCCGCACGATGCCGAGGCGGACGAGGGCTCCGGCGCCCGACGCGCCGCGCTCGCGCTGTCCGCCGGGTTCGGCATCGGGGCGGCGATCGGGGGGAGCCTCGCCCAGTGGGCGCCGTGGCCGATGGAACTGCCCTACGTCGTGCACGTCGCGCTGACGGTCCCGGTGGTGTTCTCGCTGCTCAGGACGCCGGAGACGTGGCTCCCCGGCGCGCCGGGCCGCTCGTGGCGCGCGGACCTGCGCGTGCCCGCCGTCGCCCATCCGCGGTTCCGGCGGCTGGTGCTGCCCGCCGCACCCTGGGTGTTCGGCGCGCCCGCGATCTCGTTCGCGATCCAGCCGGCCGCCCTCGGCGCGGCGCGGACCGCCGGGTTCGGCCTGATCTTCGCGACGGCGCTGACCGCGGTGACCCTCTCGGCGAACGTCGGCATCCAGTCCTGGGCCCGGCGCCTGGAGCGCCATTCCCGCACCGCGGGCGCCCGGCTCGGCCTCGTCCTCATCGTGGCGGGCACCCTGGTCGCCGCGGTCACCGCCGCCACCGGGTCGCTGGTCGTGGCCGTCGCGGCGGCGGTGGTCCTCGGCGCCGGCTTCGGGATCTCGCTGGTCTCGGGCCTGCTGGAGGTCCAGCGGATCGCGGAGCCCGGGCAGCTCGCCGGGCTCACCGCCGTCTACTACTCGCTGACCTATGTCGGCTTCCTGTTCCCGGTGGTGCTGGCCGCGCTCGTCGGCGTCGCGTCCTACCCGGTGCTGCTGGTGGCCGTCGCCGTGGTCGCGGTCGGCTGCCTGGCCGTCGTCGTCCGCGGTGGGCGCCGCGCCTCCGCCGAGGTGTAGCGCGGTGCTCGTGACGACCCACGCGCCGTACGACCATCCCGAGGCGCTCCGGTTGATCGCGCAGATCCAGGCGTTCTACGCCGAGCGCTACGGCGGCGGGGACGACACGCCGCTGCGGCCCGAGCAGTTCGCACCGCCCTTCGGCTACTTCCTGCTCGGCCGGGTCGACGGACAGACGGTCGCCTGCGGAGGCTGGCGCCGGCGCAACGCCGTCGGGCCGGACGACCCGTCCATCCGGGACGGGGACGCCGAGATCAAACGCATGTACGTCGTCCCGGAGGCGCGCGGCGAGGGCCACGCCCGAGCGGTCCTCGCCGAGCTCGAACGCACCGCCGCGGAGGCCGCGCGCACCCGGATGATCCTGGAGACCGGGACCAAGCAGCCGGAGGCCGTCGGGCTCTACGCGAGCTCCGGCTACGTGCCGATGGAGCGTTTCGGGATCTACCGGTTCGAGCCGGACAGCCTGTGTTTCACCAAGCCCGTGAGGGGAACGACCCTGGTGTGACGGGCGGCGACGGCCGTCACGCCGGTAGGGTGACGGCGACTCCGGGCCACGCCCGGGATCACCGTCGACCCGACCGTCCCCGAGCCGGGCCGCTTCACCTTCGCGCACGTTGCACGGGACCCCGCGGTCAGAGCCATGGAGTTGCCGTTGCTCGCGCTCGTCCTCGCCCACCTGGTGCTGGCCGCCGTGCTGCCGCTCGTCTCGAGGCGCAGCCGGCGGGCGGCGTTCGGCGTGGCCGCGATCCTGCCCGCCGCCACGCTGGTCTGGGGGCTGGCCAACCTCCGCGCGGCGCTGAGCACCGGGCTGAGCGAGACGGTCTCGTGGGCGCCCGCGCTGCACCTCGAGCCGTCCTTCCGGCTGGACGCGCTGGGTCTCGTCATGATCGTGCTGGTCAGCGGGCTCGGGGCGCTGATCCTGGTCTACAGCGCCTGGTACTTCGGGAAGGACAGCCGGGACGCCCCACGCAACGCGGCCCTGCTCCTGGCGTTCGCCGGGGTAATGCTCGGCCTGGTCCTCGCGGACGACCTGCTCACCCTCTACGTCTTCTGGGAGCTGACGTCGATCGCGTCGTTCCTGCTGGTCGGGCAGGGCGGGGTACACCGCGCGAACCGGCGGGCGGCGGTCCAGGCGCTGCTCGTCACGGTGTTCGGCGGGCTCTCGATGCTGCTCGGGATCGTGTTCCTCGGCGAGGCCGCGGGCACCTACCGGATCTCCGAGATCGTCGCCGATCCGCCGCCCGGAGGCCTCGTCACCGCGGCGCTCGTGCTGATCCTGCTCGGCGCCCTGACGAAGTCCGCCCAGTTCCCGTTCCACCCCTGGTTGCCGGCCGCGATGGCCGCGCCCACGCCCGTCAGCGCGTACCTGCACGCGGCGTCCATGGTGAAGGCGGGCGTCGTGCTCGTCGCGCGGCTGTCCCCGGGGTTCGCGGGCCGTCCCGGCTGGTGGGTCCCGATCGTCGTCCTCGGCCTCGTCACGATGCTGATCGGCGGCTGGCGCGCGCAGCAGGAGACGGACCTGAAACGGCTGCTGGCCTTCGGCACCGTCAGCCAGCTCGGGTTCCTGATGGTCCTGTTCGGCGCGGGCGGGCGGATCGCCGAGGTCGCCGCGCTGACGATGCTGCTGGCCCACGGGCTGTTCAAGGCGCCGCTGTTCATGGTGGTCGGGATCGTGGACAAGATCACCGGCACCCGGGACGTCGGGAAGCTGTCCGGGCTCGGCCGCGCGCAGCCCGCGCTCGTCGTCGCGTCCGTGCTGGCCGCGGCCTCGATGGCGGGGATCCCGCTGCTGCTCGGCTTCCTCGGCAAGGAGGCCGCGTTCGAGGCGTTCCTGCACCCGGGCGGGGTGCGCGGCTGGCTGGTGGGCCTCGGGCTGCTCGTCGGGTCGGTGTTCACGGTGGCCTACAGCGTCCGGTTCCTGTGGGGCGCGTTCGCGACCAAACCCGGCGTCGACGTCGTCGACGCGGCCCGGCCCGCCGCCGGGCTCATGGCGCCCACCTGGATCTCGGCGCTGGCCGGCCTGGTCCTGGGCTGCGTCCCGGCCGTCACGGACGCCCTCGCCCAGCGCTATGCGGCGGCCTATCCGGCCGCGGACGCCGTCGAGAGCGGCTACCACCTCGCGCTCTGGCACGGGCTGTCGCTGCCGCTGCTGTTCTCGGTGCTCGCGCTGGCCGGCGGCGCGCTGCTGCACCGGCAGCGCGCCAGGGTCCGGGCCGTGCACCGCGCGCTGCACACCCCGCTGAGCGCCCAGCGCGGCTACGAGCTGGTGGTCGGCGGACTGGAACGCCTCGCGGTGCTCGTCACGGGCCGGGTGCAGGCGGGGTCGCTGCCCGTCTACCTCGCCGTCCTCCTGCTGACGGTGCTCGCCGTGCCGGGGACCGCGCTGGTCCTCGGCGGGGAGTGGCCGCGGGACCAGCCGTGGATCGGGGCGCTGATGCAGATCCCGCTCGGGCTGATCGTCGTGGTCGCGTCGCTGGCGCTGCTGCGGGTCCGGCGCAGGTTCACCGCGGTGCTGCTGGTCGGGGCCGTCGGGTACGCGATCGGCGGGCTGTTCGTGGTCGACGGGGCGCCGGATCTCGCCCTCGCGCAGTTCCTGGTGGAGACGCTGACGATGGTCGCGTTCGTCTTCGTCCTGCGCCGGCTGCCCGCCCACTTCGACAACCCGCGCGCCCCTCGGCCGAACCGCTCGGTGCAGGCGCGCAAGGCGGTCATCGCGAGCGCGGCCGGCGTCTTCGTCGCGATCGCGGGCGTCGTGCTGAGCGGGGCGCGGCAGGAACCGCCGTCGGCCAGCGGGGACTTCATCGCGCTCGCCCCGGAGACCGGCGCGGACAACGTGATCGCCGCGATCCTCGTGGACTTCCGGGCGCTGGACACGGTCGGGGAGATCACCGTGCTGCTGATCGCCGCCGCGGGCACGGCCAGCCTCGTGCTGGCCACCCGCTTCGACCGCCGACGTCGGGACGGGGTGCGCAGCGGCGCGGGCTCACCGGAGCACGAGGAGGAGATTCTCGGATGACCCAGCAGGAGCAGACACCGCTCACCTGGAACCACTGGGACGAGCCCGAGGGCGAGTGGATGCTGCCCGGGGAGTGCCCCGTCCGCACCAACCGCACGCTGCTGCTGGAGATGGCGGCCCGGCTGCTCTTCCCGACGGTCCTGGTGTTCTCGGTGTATCTGCTCGTCGTGGGCCACTACGCGCCCGGCGGCGGATTCGCGGGCGGCCTGGTCGCGGGCCTGGCGTTCGTGCTGCGCTACATCGCGGGCGGCGGCGCGGAGGGGGCCGAGATCGGCACCCGGCTGAACCTGCGCCCGCCGTTGCTGGTCGGCCTCGGCCTGCTGCTCGCGGTGATCGCCGCGTTCGCGCCGGTCGCGTTCGGCAGGCCGGTGCTGGCGAGCGCGAAGTACTCGGCCGACGTCCCGGTCCTCGGCCACGTCGACCTCGTCAGCAGCCTGGTCCTCGACGTCGGGGTCTACCTGCTGATCATCGGGGTGGTGCTCGACCTGCTGCGGTCCCTCGGCAGCGGCATCGAGCGGGACGCCCGGGAGTCCCGGCCGTGATCACCCTCAACCTGGGCATGACGATCGTGCTCGCCGTCCTCTACTCGGTCGGGTTCTACCTGCTGCTGCAGCGGTCGCTGATGCGGATCCTGATCGGGATCGTGGTCCTCGGCCACGGTGCGAACCTGCTGCTGCAGCTCGTGGGAGGCCCGCCCGCCCGCGCCCCGGTGCTCGGCACGGCGCCGCCGGAGCTGTTCGCGGACCCGTTGCCGCAGGCCCTGGCCCTGACGGCCATCGTCATCACCTTCGCGATGACGACCTACCTGCTGGCGCTGGGCTACCGCTCGTGGGTGCTGGTCGGCCACGACGAGGTGCAGGACGACGTCGAGGACCGCCGGATCGCCGAGCGCGAGCGCCCGGAGGGCTCCATGTCCGACGACACCGCGGACACGGGCACCGACGACGACGAGGACCCGGGCTCCGCGGCGGCGTCCAGCGAGCCCGCGGCGACCGGGGGCAGACGATGACCACCCTCGTCACGCTGCCGGTCCTGCTCCCGATCCTCGGGGCGGCCCTGACCGTCATCGGCTCCCGTTCCGCCCGGCTCCAGCGGCTGATCGGCATCGCGGTGCTGGCCGTGGTGTCCGCCGTCGCCGCGGTCCTGCTGGTGGTGGCGGACCGGAGCGGCCCGATCGTCGCCGAGCTCGGTGGCTGGCCCGCGCCGGTGGGGATCGTGCTGGTCGCGGACCGGTTGTCCGCGCTGCTGCTGCTGATCTCCACGCTGGTGACGCTCGCGGTGCTCGTCTACGCGATCGACCAACGGATCACCGACTACGGCCGGGACACCGCCAGCACCACGTTCCACCCGATCTTCCTGCTGCTCTCCACGGGCGTCTCGCTCGCGTACCTGACCGGGGACCTGTTCAGCCTGTTCGTCGCGTTCGAGATCATGCTGGCCGCGTCGTACGTGCTGATCACCCGGCGTACCAACGCGTCCCGGATCCGGTCGGGCATGACGTACGTGATCATCAGCCTGACGTCGTCGCTGCTCTTCCTCACGACGATCGCGCTGGTCTACGCGGCGACGGGGACCGTGAACCTCGCGGACCTCTCCGCGCGGGTGGCCGTCCTGCCGCCGGGCCTGCAGACGCTGCTGGCGTGCATGACCATCGTGACCTTCGGGATCAAGGCCGCGATGGTGCCGCTGCACTTCTGGCTCCCGGACAGCTACCCGAACGCCCCCGCACCGGTCACGGCCCTGTTCGCGGGCCTGCTGACCAAGGTCGGCATCTACGCGCTGCTGCGCACCCAGACGCTGGTCTTCCCGCAGGACCGACCCTCGGCCCTGCTCCTGGTGCTCGCCGCGCTGACCATGCTCGTCGGGGCGCTGGGCGCGCTCGCGCAGAACGACCTCAACCGCCTGCTGTCCTTCCTGCTGGTCAGCCACATCGGGTTCATGCTCTTCGGGCTGGCCGTGTTCGACGCCGCGGGCGTCGCCGGGACGGCGCTCTACGTCGTCCACCACATCACCGTGCAGGCCACGTTGTTCCTGGTCAGCGGGTTGATCACGCGCCGGACCGGCACCGTCGCGATCGACCAGATGGGCGGCCTCGCGCAGCGGGCACCGTTCCTGGCGGTCCTCTTCGCGGTCCCGGCGCTCACCCTCGCCGGCATCCCGCCGACGTCCGGGTTCGTGGCGAAGCTGGCGCTGTTGCAGGCCGGCGCCGCGGCCGGGCTCTCGACGGCGCTGGTGGCGGGCGTGGTCATCGTCGCCAGCCTGCTGACGCTCTACGCCATGGTCCGGGTGTGGATCCGGGTGTTCTGGGGGACCGAGAAGGAGCCGCTGCCCGACGCCGACCCGGCGGACGAGCTCGTGGTCGGCACGGCGGCGACGTCACGTCCGATGTACGCGGCGACAGCCGGGCTCGTCGCCGTCAGCCTCGCGATCGCTGCGGCCGCGGGGCCCCTCTCGTCGGTGGCGGGCCGGGCGGGTGTCGACCTGACGGACCGGTTGCCCTACGTCACGGCGGTGCTGCGGTGAACGTCCTCCGGCGCTGGCCGCAGGTCCTGTGGCTGACCGTCGTCCACGTCCTCCTGTGGGGCACGGTCTCGGTGAAGATCGTGGTCGGCGGCCTGCTCGTGGCGGTCGTGGTGACGGCGCTGTTCCCGTTGCCGCTGCTCCCGCGGCTGCCGGTGCGGCCCTGGCGGTTGCTCCGGCTCCTCGGGTTCCTGGTGATGGACCTCGTGGTGTCCGGGGCGCAGGTCGCCTGGGAGACGCTGCGGTACGGGCCGCGGGCCCGGGCCGGGATCGTCGCGGTGCCGCTGCTGACCCGCTCGGACCGGGTGATCACGCTGATCGCCGGGGCGCTGTCCCTGGCACCGGGGAGCTTCGTGCTGCAGATCGACCGCCGGGGCTTCGACGCGGGCGAGGCCCGCTGGTACGTCTACGCGCTCGGCCTCCGGGGGCCGGACGACGCCGATCGGGTCCGGAGGCAGGTGCTGTCGTTGCAGCGCAAGGTGATCGGGGCGTTCGGGAGCCCCGGGGAGCTGCGGGACTGCGAGGAGGTGGGGTCGTGACCCTCGTGTTCACGATCGTCCTGGTGATGCTCAGCGTCGCCGCCGTGCTCACGCTCTACCGGCTGCTCCGGGGGAGCAGCACGCTGGACCGGGTCGCCGCGCTCGACGTGTTCGTGATCCTGATCGTGTGCGCCGCGGCGGTGTACGTCGCGATCTACCGGGACGGGTCGAACATCCCGCTGCTGGCCGCCGTCGCGCTGGTCGGGTTCGTCGGGTCCGCGACCGCGGCCCGGCTCGTCGAGCGCTGGGAGCGGCACCGGTGACCCTTCTCCCCCCGGAGGCGGCCTCGTGATCCGTGACGTCGTCTGCGCCGTCCTGCTGCTGGTCGGCGCGCTGTCCTGTCTGCTGGGGGCGCTCGGGCTCGTCCGGCTCCCGGACCTGCCCGCCCGGCTCCAGGCGGCGACCAAGCCACAGACCCTCGGCCTCGTGCTGATCCTGGTCGGCACCGCGGTGCGGCTGGAGTTCGAGAACGCGGCGACCCTCGTGCTCGTCATCGGGTTCCAGGTGGTCACGGCCCCGGTGATCTCGCAGATCGTGGCCCGCTCGGCCTACCGGACGGGAACACTGGACCGGGAGAACCTGGTCGTCGACGAGCTCGCCGGCCGTATGGACCGGGACGCCGGCTGACCCTCCACGCGGGTTCGGGTCGTCCTGCGCGTGGCCGGACGCGCGCGGAACGACCGCACCGCGCGCGGAGCCCCCGGGCCGGTGGGCGGAGCCACCGCCGTACGCTCGGAGCGTGGCCATCTACGCGCTCGGCGACGTCGAACCGGATATCCATCCCGAGGCCTACGTCCACCCGGACGCGGTCGTCATCGGGAACGTGAGGCTCGGGGCGGAGGCCTCGGTCTGGCCGACGGCGGTGCTCCGCGGGGACGACGGCTACATCGAGGTCGGGGCCCGGACCAGCATCCAGGACGGCTCGATCATCCACACCACCCTGCGCCAGCCGACGATCATCGGCGCCGACTGCACGGTGGGGCACAACGTGCACATCGAGGCCGCCACGATCGCGGACGGCGTGCTCATCTCGTCCGGCTCGGTGGTGCTCAACGGGTCGCGGATCGACGAGGGCGCGATCGTGGCCGCGGGTGCGGTCGTCTCGCCGAACGCCCACGTGCCGGCGCGGCGGATGGCGCTGGGGATCCCGGCCAAGATCCGCGAGGGCTACGAGGTGCCGGAGGGACGGTTCCAGTACGCCGTGGACTCCTACGTCCAGCGCGGGAAGCGGTTCCGCGCCGAGCTGCGCAGGCTGGACGTCTGATGGCCGCCAAGCCGCTCTCCGAGGTCGTCGAGGCGGGGTGGGCACGCGCACTGGAACCCGTCGCCCCCGTCATCGCCGAGATGGGTGAGTTCCTGCGCGCCGAGCTGGCGGCCGGGCGCCGCTACCTGCCCGCCGGGGCGAACGTGCTGCGCGCCTTCCAGCAGCCCTTCGACGAGGTGCGCGTCCTGATCGTCGGCCAGGACCCGTACCCGACGCCCGGGCACGCCGTCGGGCTGTCGTTCTCGGTGTCCGCGGACACCCGGCCCCTGCCGCGCTCGCTGATGAACATCTTCCGCGAGTACCAGGAGGACCTGGGCCACCCGCTGCCGTCCGACGGTGACCTGACGCCGTGGACGAAGCAGGGTGTCCTGCTGCTCAACAGGTGCCTGACCGTGGAGCCGGGCTCGCCGGGGTCGCACCGGGACAAGGGCTGGGAGGCGGTCACCGAGCAGGCGATCCGCGCGCTGGTCGAGCGGGACGCGGACCCGATGGTGGCGATCCTGTGGGGCCGCGACGCGCGCAACCTCGCGCCGCTGCTCGTCGACGTCCCGATCATCGAGTCCGCGCACCCGAGCCCGATGTCCGCGGACCGCGGCTTCTTCGGCTCGCGCCCGTTCAGCCGGGCCAACGACCTGCTCGAGGAGATCGGCGGCGAGCCGGTGGACTGGAAACTGCCCTAGGCTCGCCCCCGTGGGCATGGGTGACGATCACGCCAGACTGCGGGTGTCCGACGCGGACCGCGAGGCTGCCGCGCAGCAGCTCAACCGCGCGATGAGCGAGGGCCGCATCACGCTCTCCGAGCTCGAGGAGCGGCTCGGGATCGTGTACGGCGCGAAGACCTTCGCCGAGCTGGAGCCGCCGCTCGCGGACCTGCCCGGCGCCGCCGTCGTCCTCCCGCAGGCCGCTGTGCCCGTGCCGGCGCGGGAGCTCGTGCACCTGAGCACGGAGATGGGCTCGGTCAAGCGCACGGGGGACTGGCCGGTGCCGTCCCGCCTGCGGCTCACGACGAGCATGGGCTCGATCCACCTCGACCTCACCGGGGCGCGGACCCTGCCCCGGCGGATCGACGTGGACGTGTCCACCGGGATGGGCTCGATCACGCTGGTGCTGCCGGAGGGGGCCTCGGCGGACGTCGACGGCGTCAAGACGTCCTGGGGGACCGTGAAGACGAAGGTGCCCCACACGCCGTCCGGCTCGGGCCCGCACCTGACGGTCACCGGCAGCGCGGGCATGGGCACCCTGAGCATCCGCGGGGCCCGCAAGGGCATGAAGGACTGGTTCGGCGCCTGACTTTCCGCGTCACGGAGCCACAACGCGGAAAGTCGGGCGCTCAGGCCGCGTTGTGGCTCCATGCTCGGCTGTGGATGACTCGCCCGGCTCTCCGCATTCGGTCGGGGGTGCCGCCCATCGTCGACGCCATGACTCGACACCTGCTCGACGACGTCGCGACGACGTCCCTGTTCCGTGGCTCCGACCCCGTCGCCGACGGCTATCCGACGCCGCCCAGTTGCGGGGCGACCGCGTCCTGCGGCTGTTCCGCACCATCTACACCTTTGGCCGGAGGACCCGGTGACGGTGGTCGCGCCGATGGGCGGCCAACGCAACTCACCGGCAGGCGGAGCTCAAGCGGCTGTCGAGCAGCACGTCCGGTGGTGCACGATGACGTCGTCGGGGAGGATCCAGGTGAGCATCGAGAACGCGCCCATCCCGGACCACGGGCAGCACCACCGGTAGTAGACGCAGCCGGCCGGCGGCGATGCCGACGCCGGCGTCGGCTGCCGTGCTGCCAAGGCCCTGAGCCGTGGGCGGCCGCGGCGGGCGATGCGCGGGGTTGATGCCGCGTTCTCTGCGCTTTGCGTCCAAGGCGCACCGGAGCGCGATCACTAAGCCCGGATTCACCGCTGGGGTGGGGTTGACGCGGCGCGCCGGGAAGACCAAGTGCCCTCTGAGCAGGGACGATGTGGTTGTCGCCGCCAATCGTTCCCGAGCCCGGAAGGCACCTGGTAGATGCGAGCTTCTCATAATCTCAGCGGTGTGTCGGTCAGCTGCGACGAGCAGAATCTTGTGTCGGGCGCGGGCCTGTTGCC